>JAJEHI010000188.1 GCA_022823775.1 Defluviicoccus sp.
GGGACCTGGGAGTGAGACGCGGCGACCTCGTCACCGTCGCCCTGCCCGGCGATTTCGGCAAATCCCGCCCGGCCCTCGTCGTTCGGTCCGATCTGTTTTCGAACCACGCCACGATAACCGTCTTGCCGGTCACCTCCACCCCGGTCGAAACGCCCCTCTTCCGCCTGCCGGTCGATCCATCTCCCGACAACGGCTTGCGCGAGAGGTCTTTCGTGATGGTCGACAAGACCATGTCCATTCGAACGGAAAAGCTCGGCGCCGCGTTCGGCCGGCTCGGCAGGGCGGACATGACCCGTGTCAACCGGGCGCTGGCGCTGTTCCTGGGAATCGCGGCGTGAGCCAAACTCTGGTGGGAAAACAGCTACCGTCAGGCGATAGCGCCGCTACCCCTCCCCCGCCGGCCTCGTGCTTTCCGCGACCGCGGCGATCGCGTCCAGCTTCTCGCCGATTTCCGGATCGATCTCATCCTCCGGTACCTAGCCGGCGAGCTCGTAGAAGTTCTTCTTGCTCATCAGGTTGGGGATGCCGATCCGCTCGAAATAGGCTTTGAAGAGCGGCGTCAGGAACTCGTCGCTCACCTTCAGGTCGTTCCCCCAGGGCGATCCCTTGCCGAGGGTTTCGAGCGCCCGGCTTACCTCCCCGATCGCTTCGTCCATCGCCGCCAGCCGGTCGTCGACTTCGACCCGGGCGAACAGGGGTCTCGGCTCGGCCGCCATCGCGGAGGCGCGGGCATAAGTCTCCAGCGTCGTTCGCGTAGTCGAATTCCAGGCCGCAGGTCCACACCTTGCCCTCGTCGACCCCTTCGACGATCAGGTCGATACGCACGTTGTCGGTGCTTTGCCGCCCTTCGACGCTCCGGACGTCCCGCACATGCAGGTCGCGCCACAGATGCACGGCGCTCGGATGGGGGATGGCGAACAGGTCCCGCCGGTTGACCGTCACCCCCGGACGCTTTTCCGGCGCGCTCTTGCCGGCCCGCTTCTCGTTCCACCGCTTGACGCCGATGTCCCACAGCGCGAGAGCCTGCATCGCCGAGGTCTTTCCCGAGTCGTTGGGCCCGAAGAACACCACCGGATTTCCCAGCTCGACCTCGACTTCGCCGAAGCGTTTGAAATTGCGGATGGTCAGCCTGGTGAGCATCCGGTATCTCCTCGACGACCTGCAATGGGCCTGTCGGGCCCAACGCGCCCGCGCGCTCGTGCGACGCGCTCGGCGGGGTGGGCCGACTCGTCCCCCGGAGCCGATCCGGTCGATCGGCAACGCCCAAGGCCGCGCCGCCGGACCATTCTAGACCGGTGACGGGAGGCTGTACGCGAATCCCGGGGTTGCGGAAGCGACGAGACGGGACGGTCCCGACCATGACGGTAGGGAGAATAGCCCTCGCTCCCCGTCCCCCTTGCTATAATCCCGCCGCGTCCGCCTGTCCGGATGCCGGGGGAGCACGAACCGGATGTCGCCCAAGGACAGCATCGTCGCGTGGAGCCGGAGGCTGGCCGACGTGCTTTCGCTCGCTCTCGCGGCGTTCGCGATCTATGTCGCCGGGTTCGGGGTGTTCGACGAGGTCTGGGTCCGCGCCGGCACCACGGGGCTGCCGATCCTGATCTCGCTGCTGGTCTTCTCGACCGAGAACATGGACGTGAGGCGCGAGAACGTCGCCTGGGGTTCGATCGCGCTCAACGCCGGGATGCTGCTCGCGCTGGCGCCGATCTACTATCTCTGGATCGTGCTGATGACGGAGCAGCTCCACTTCTTCGTCGAATTCTCCGCGTTCGACTACCTCGTGGGTTTCGCCGGGATCGCGCTGCTTTTCTATCTCACGCTCAAGCATTTCGGCCTCCCGCTGTTCCTCGTCTGCCTGCTCTCGCTGATCGTCCTGCTCTTCGGAAACCTGATTCCGGGCACGCTGAACATCCCCGAGGTCAAGTGGTTCCTGATCTCCGAGAAGCTCTGGTACAGCACCGACGGAGTATTCGGCCGGCCGGTCGCCGTGGTCGGACAGATCGTGCTGGTGTTCATCCTGTTCGGCGCCATCCTGGAGGCCTCGGGCGCCGGCGCGACGCTGCTCAAATTCGCCTTCGCGGTGACCGGCCCGCTGCGCGGCGGCCCGGCGCACGCGGCGATCATCGGGAGCGCCAGCTTCGGCACCATGAACGGCGCCGCCGTCGCCAACGTGGTGACCACCGGCGTCTTCACCATTCCGATGATCAAGCGCACCGGCTTTCGGCCCAGGTTCGCCGGGGCGGTCGAGGCGGCGGCGTCGACCGGCGGCCAGATCATGCCGCCGGTGATGGGCGCGGTCGCGTTCCTGATGGCGGACATCACGGGGATTCCCTATCTCACCATCATCGCCGCGGCGGCGATCCCGGCGCTGATGTACTATCTCAGCCTGTTCTCCGTGGTCTGGCTGGAGGCGCGGCGGCAAGGGCTGCGGCCGACGCCGAAGGCGGAGCGCGTGAGGCTGGACACGACGGACTGGATCCGCTCGATCTCGTTCTTCGTGCCGCTCGGCGTGATCGTCTACGTGCTGATGACCGGGCGGACGGCGCAGAACGCGGGGTTCTACGGGCTGATCTCCGCGTTCGTGCTGTCGCTTATCCTCTACCCCGAGTTCCGCTCGCCCCGGAAGATCATCGCCGCCCTGATGCGCGGCGGGCGCACCTGCGCGACCATCATGATCGTCGTCGCCGCGATCGGCTTCGTCGTCGGCATGGTCAACATGTCGGGGCTCGGCATCAAGTTCGCGGCGACCATCCTCTCCATCGCGGGGGACAGCCTGTTCCTGTCGCTGGTGGTGATGGCGATCGGCTGCCTGCTGCTGGGCATGGGGGTGCCGGTGGGCGCGGCCTATCTGATCATCGTGCTGATCATCGGGCCGGCGCTCGGCAAGCTCGGGCTGTCGCTGCTGCTCACCCATTTGTTCGTGATCTATTACGCGGTGCTGTCGGCGATCACCCCGCCGGTCGCCATCGCCGCCTTCGCGGCCGCGCCGATCGCGGGCTCGAAACCGATCGAGACCGGAGTCGTCGCGGTCCGGCTGGCGATCGCGGGATTCCTTATTCCCTTCATCTTCGTCTACCACCCGAGCATCGTGCTGGTTGAGTCCGGTTTCACCTATGTCGGCCTGGCATGGGGTATAGGGGTCTTCGCGGTCTCGACGGTGGCGCTCGCGACGGGGCTCGGAGCCTATTCCATCGGAGCCATCGGGCCGCTACAACGGCTCGTGCGGGTCGCGGCCGGGGTCGCGGTCCTGATACCGGATCCCTTGATCGCGGGCGCCTGTACCGCCGTCGTGGCGGCGTCGTTCCTGATCGAATTCCGGATGTCGGGCTCGTCCGTCGAGCGGCGCCTCGCGAACTGAAAAAAGAAGGGAGGCTACCCATGTCCAAACGTTGGAGCGTACTGGCCGCCGCCGGCCTGCTGGCGGCCGCTGTCGCGCTGCCCGCCGAGGCGCAGAAGCGCCAGGTCAAGATGTCGACCATCGCGCCGGGCTCGTCGATGTATCTCGTGATGACCACCTTCGCCAACCTGGTGAACCAGGGGCAGAAGGATTTCGAGATCACCGTGGACGCCACCGGCACGGCGACCAAGCACATGGTCGACGTGGCGCGCGGCTCGATCGACATGTCGATGACCGCGCCGGTCGCCATCGCGTGGATGAAGGCGGGGACCCGGGTCTACAAGAAGCTCAAGGGCGTCAAGGAGCTCGCCAAGAAGCTCCGGATCGTGTTCTGGTTCCCGGCCGGCGCCTACCACTACACGGTCTATGAGAATTCCGGCATCAGGACGCTCGCGGACCTCAAGGGCAAGCGCGCCTTCATCGGTCCGCCGTCCGGCGGCCAGCTGGTGACCGGGCTCTCCTTCGTCAAGGCGCTGACCGGGCTCGACTCCAAGAAGGGCGACTTCAAAAGCGTGAACCTCAACTTCGCCTCGGCCCTGCAGGCGTTCCAGGACCGCCAGATCGACGTCTACACCATCGCCTGCCTCGATCCCTGCGCGCAGCTCCAGCAGGTCGCGGCGACGTCGAAAATCCGGTTCCTCGGCGTGCCGAACCCCGCCGACCTTCGCGCGACGCCGGCGCTGAAGAAATTCTTCACGCCGCTCGGGCGGATCGACGGCGTCGTCAAGAAGGGCGCCTACGGCGCGGCCCAGGCGAACGAGGCCGACGTTTACAGCAACGGCGCCATCCTCGGCGTCACCGCGCGCGAGGGGCTCGACAACGACACCGTCTATGCGATGACCAAGCTGTTCTGGTCGAACCTTGAGGGCATCCGCGACAGCGCGCCCTACATGAACGCGGTGTCGATCGACTTCGCCACCCAGAAGGGCAACATGGAGTTCCACCCCGGCGCCATGAAGTACTACAAGGAAGCGGGCGTCTGGAAGCAATAGGCGCGGGTCCGGGGGAGCGGCAGCCGGCGCGAACCGGACCGGCTGCTGTCCGAGAGGCCACCTCGCCCTGACCCTCTCCCCGGCGGGGAGAGGGAACTCGCTTGCCCGCACCCCCTTACTTTCCCCCCTCCCGCTTGCGGGAGGGGCCGGGGAAGGGCGCGCGCCTTCAGGAAGTCTGCTTCAGCCGCTCGACGATCCAGAGCTTGATGAGCGATTGCCGCGGGACGCCGTGTATCCTTGCCTGCCGGTCCAGGGCTTCGACGACCCAGGCCGGAAAATCCACGTTGACGCGCCTGGGCTCGGCGTTGACCCGCCGCGCCCGCGACCAGTCCGCGTGTCCGCTCACGTCCTCCCCGGACTCGAATGCCCGGTCGAACTCATGGGCTTTCATAGCGCTCGACCTCTTCCTTGCGTGCGCGGCGGAGCGTGCGGACCGCCGACCGGTGCCGTTCCCCGGTCCCGCCGATGACGATGTAGCGCGGCTCGCCTTCCGTACGCACCTCGCATGTGCGCGATCCGCGCCGGTGGTACGGTTCGAGTCTTGGCACCGCCGACCGGGAGAGAACGTATGCAAGTGACCCTGCTGGGAACCGGGCTGCCGTTCCCCAACCCCAAGCGGCGCGGTCCGGGCTACGCGGTCCGCGCGGGCGCCAACAACTTCGTCGTCGATTGCGGCTCGGGCATCGTCGCGCGCATGGTCGAGGCGGGGGTGCGGCCGGACGCGGTCGACCATCTTTTCATCACCCACCTGCACTCCGACCACTATATCGACCTCGGGCATTTCATGATCTGCCGGTGGATCTACGGCACCGACGCGCCCTGGCACGTTTACGGGCCGCCGGGGATACGGCTCATGGTCGACCGATTGCTGGAAATGCACCGCCCGGACCTCGAAATGCGCATGAAGATCCGGACGACGCCGCGCGAAATGCCGAACGTCGTCGTGCACGAGATCGACCAGGGCCTCGCCGCGGAGGTCGACGGGATCGGGGTGACCGCCTTCGACGTCGATCACTACCCGCTCGACCAGCCGTTCGGCTACCTGTTCGAATCGAAGGACCGCAAGATCGTGCTGTCGGGCGACACCTGCCCATGCGAGAACCTGATCCGCCACGCGCACCGGGCGGACGTGCTGATCCACGAATGCGTCCAGTACGAGAAATGGCGGGCGCCGCAGATCGACAAGAGCCATACCCCGCACGCCCACACTTCGCCCGAACGGCTGTCGCTGGTGGCGAAGGACGCGGGCGTGGGCCTCCTCGTCACCACCCACATGATGCCGGATTCCGAGCCCCGCGAGCTCAGCGAGATCATCCGCCGCGACTACGCCGGCGCGCTGGTCATCGGGGAGGATTTGATGACCCTGTAGGGGCGTGCGTCCTTCGGGTTCCCCGTCATATCGACCGGAGCCGACCGCGGGGAGGCGGAGATATCTGTCACGCACGGAGTCGCGGCGTCGGGGGTGGCAGATTTCTCCGCTCCGCGCCTTCGGCGCTCCGGTCGAAATGACGGTGGGGCAGAAGACCCCTCATCCTGAGTAGCGGCGCAGCCGCGTATCGAAGGGGGATTATCCCTCCAGCATCGGCAGGTCGAGGTTGTGCGTCCGGGCGGTCTCGATGGCGATGTCGTAGCCCGCGTCGGCGTGGCGCATCACGCCGGAGCCGGGGTCGTTCCACAGCACCCGGGCGAGCTTGCGTTCCGCCGTTTCGGTGCCGTCGGCGAGCGCCACCATGCCGGCATGCTGGGAAAAGCCCATGCCGACCCCGCCGCCATGGTGGATGCTGACCCAGGTCGCGCCGGAGGCGGTGTTGAGCATCGCGTTGAGGAACGCCCAGTCGGCGACCGCGTCGGTGCCGTCGAGCATCCCCTCGGTCTCGCGGTTGGGGCTGGCGACGGAGCCCGAATCCATGTGGTCGCGGCCGATGACGATGGGAGCGCTTATCTCGCCCGAACGCACGAGCTCGTTGAAGGCGAGCCCAACCCGGTCGCGGTCGCCGAGTCCGAGCCAGCAGATCCGCGACGGCAGCCCCTGGAACGCGATCCTCTCGCGCGCCATGTCGAGCCAGGTGTGCAGCGCCTTGTCGTCGGGCAGCAGCTCCTTCACCGCCTCGTCGGTGCGATAGATGTCCTCGGGATCGCCAGACAGCGCGGCCCAGCGGAACGGCCCCTTGCCGCGGCAGAACAGCGGGCGGACATAGGCCTGGACGAAACCGGGGAAGTCGAAGGCGTCCTTGAGCCCGGCCTCGGACGCCATCTGGCGGATGTTGTTGCCGTAATCGAGCACCGGGATGCCCTCGCGGTGGAAGGCGAGCATCGCCTCGACCTGGCGCGCCATCGAGCGCTTGGCCTCCCCGGCGACGCCGGCCGGATCGCGCTCGCGCCGCTCGGCCCATTCTTCCAGCGTCCAGCCGGCCGGCAGGTAGCCGTTCGCCGGGTCGTGCGCCGAGGTCTGGTCGGTCACCGCGTCTGGGCGGATGCCGCGCGCGAGCATCTCGGGATAGATCTCCGCCGCGTTGCCGAGCAGCCCCACCGAGACCGGCTTGCCGTCCTTCTTCGCGCGTTCGACGATGGCGAGCGCCTCGTCGATCGAACCGGCTTCGGTGTCGAGATAGCGGGTCCTCAGGCGGAACTCGATCCGGCTCGGCTGGCATTCGACGGCGATCAGGCTGGCGCCGGCCATGGTGGCGGCCAGCGGCTGCGCGCCGCCCATCCCGCCGAGCCCGCCGGTCAGGATCCACTTGCCCGACAGGTCGCCGCCGAAATGCTGGCGCCCGACCTCGGCAAAGGTCTCGTAGGTGCCCTGGACGATGCCCTGGCTGCCGATATAGATCCACGAGCCCGCCGTCATCTGGCCGTACATCATCAGCCCGGCGCGGTCGAGCTCGTTGAAATGCTCCCAGTTGGCCCAGCCGCCCACCAGGTTCGAATTGGCGATCAGGACGCGCGGGGCTTCCGGGTGGGTGGGGAAGATGCCGACCGGCTTGCCGGACTGGACCAGCAGCGTCTGGTCCTCCTCCAGCCGGGTGAGCGAATCCACGATCGCGCGGTAGCAGTCCCAGTTGCGCGCGGCCCGGCCGATGCCTCCATAGACGACGAGCTCCTCGGGATGCTCGGCAACCTCGGCGTCGAGGTTGTTCATCAGCATGCGGAGCGGCGCCTCGGTGGCCCAGCTCTTGGCGGTCAGCTCGGACCCGCGCGGGCTCCTGATGCCCGCGACGTTCGTTCCGCGCCTGGTTTCGGTCACGTTCCCGGTCTCCCGCTGCGCCGTTCGCGGCCGGAGGCGGCGGCGAAACGGGCAGGCGTCTATTTGTGGCGGAAGGTGATCCGCCCGCGGCTCAGGTCGTAGGGCGACATTTCCACGTCGACCCGGTCGCCGACCATGACCCGGATGCGGAACTTGCGCATCTTGCCCTTGGGCTGGGCGATGATTTCGTGGTCGTTCTCGAGCTTCACCCGGAACATCGCGTTGGGGAGCTTCTCGGTTACCGTACCGGTCGTCTCCAGCAAGTCTTCCTTCAAGACTTCATCTCCGAAATATCCTCCAGTCGGTCGCGGGGCGCGCATCATAGGCCGAAACGGGCGGCGACCGCGACCCCGTTGCGGCGATCCGTTTCATCGCAAGCAGCCATAACAAAAATGTCTCCGTTACGACTTCGCAATCAATTTTGTCATTGCATTCGAGGCCGCCTGTGGATAGAATGGATATGTGGACGAACTCGACTACGAAGTTGAAGAGCAGGGGTTAGAGCACAGGTACAGCGCGAGAGAGCGTTCGTGCCTGATGTGCAGCGAGATGTTTCAAAGTGCGTGGGCGGGCGAACGCATTTGCAAGAAATGCAAGTCGCAGACCCGCTGGCGCAGCGGAGACAATTCTCTTTCCGACTGACCCTCGATCGGCCCGGTCCGGCGGCGTCCGTCGCGCCCTTGGCGCAGGACGGACGAACGGCGGTCGTGTCGGTCCGCTCAATCCGGAATCAGGTCGCAAGCACCAGCTTGCCGACCGTCTCGCGCCGTTCGAGCGCCGTTAGGGCGCGCGGCAAATCGGCGAGCCGGTAGCGCATATCGACGCGCGGCCGGATCGCGCCGCTCTCGACCATTTCCAGCATCCGGCGGACGGCGCGTTCGACCAGTGCGCGGTCGCGGCCGTGGTCCCAGTAGACGCCTTTCGCCGCCGCCCCCTTGAGCAGCAGCCGATGGCCCGGAATCCTCGGCACCTCCCCGCTCAGGAATCCGGCGACGAGGAGCTCGCCGCGCCAGGCGAGGCATTCGAGGGCGCGCGCCGTCGCCTCCCCGCCGACGGTATCCAGGACGACCCCGGCCCCCCGCCCGCCCGTCGCCGCCATGACCCGCTCGGTGAAATCCGCCGCGCCGGAGGGAACCACCGCGTCGGCGCCCTCCTCGCACGCGACGGCTTCCTTCTCCGGGCCCGTGGCGACGGCGACGACCGTTGCGCCGAGCGCCTTCGCCACCTGGGTCGCGGCGATCCCCATGCCCCCGGTCGCGGCGAAGACCAGCACCGTATCGCCCTCCCCGACCGAAGCCGTTTCGGTCAGCGCGACCACGGCCGTGGTGTAGACCACCGGAAGCGCGGCCCCGTCGGCGAAGCCGATCGCGCCGGGCAGCCGGATCGCCATGTCGTCGCGCACGACGGCCATCTCCGCGAACCCGCCGAAGACCAGCTTGGAGGCGATCCGCTCGCCCGGGCGGATCGCGGTGCCCGGACCCGCCTCCGCGACGATGCCCGCGACCTCCTGGCCCGGCGTGAAGGGGCGTTCGGGCCGGACCTGGTAGCGGTCCCCGATCATCAGGAGGTCGGAGAAGTTGATTGCTGCGGCTTCGACGCGGACCAGCAACTCGCCCGGCCCGGGGACCGGCGGCTCGATCCCGGCGAGCTCCAGGCCGTCGATGCCCCGGACGTCCCCCGACCGCCAGGCCTTCACCTCAGGCCGCGTCCGCGCGGACGGCGGCGAGTTCGGCCAGGTATTCCCCGCGCCGCTCGGCGAAGCGCGGTCGGATCGCCGCGCCGAACCGGTTCATCGGCTCGACCATCCCGGGCGTGAGCTTGCCGCTGAGCTGGGCGCGGTAGGACGGGCGCTCCCGCAGCCTCTCCCACCAGCCGGCGACGCCCGGCCGGTCCACGGTCCAGACGTCGAGCAGGGTGAGGTAGTCGAGCCGCGCCATGTAGGGGGCGAGCACGATGTCGGCGACGGTAAACGCATCGCCCATGACCCAGCTTCGCCCATGCGCGAAGGTCTTTTCCAGCTTTTCGAAAGCGGACTCGTAGGCCGCGATGGCGTTGTAGACATAGGGAGAATCGACGCCGTGCTCGTAGACCGAACGGTCGCGGTCGCTGCGCGCCGGATCGCCGATATTGCGCCAGCGACGGGCGCGCTGCTCGTCGGTCATGCCGCGCATGCGCTCGCGGAACATGGCGGAAAAGCTGATCGCGGTGATCCCGGCGTGCAGCCCCTCGTCCACCGTCTTCGCCCAGACCCGCATCGCCGACAGCTCGACCGGCTCGGAGGGGCGGAGCGGCGGGTCGGGAAACACGTCGTCGAGATATTCGCAGATCAGCGTCGATTCGATCACCGGCGTGCCGTCATGGACCAGCGTCGGCACCACGCCCTTCGGGTTGAAGGCGAGATATTTGGGGTCGTACTGCTCGAGCCGGAACAGGTCGACCTCGCGCTCGGTCCAGTCGAGCCCCTTCTCGGTGAGCGTCATGCGGACCTTCTGCGCGCAGACCGAGTTGTTGAAATCGTAGAGTTCGAGCATCCATCCCCCCTTCATGGCGGTCGCCCGCCGCGCCGCGCTATGATCGCGCGATCATAGCGAACCGGACCAACGCGAGGGGAATACAATGCCGCTATCGGATCCGAAATATGTCGACGTCGACGGCATCCGCACGCGCTATTTCGAGAAGGGCGAGGGCGAGCCGATGGTGCTCGTCCACGGCGGGCACATGGGCACCTTCGCCGCCGACCTCGCCGACGACTGGGACACCAACTTCGACGCGCTTTGCCGCCACTACCGGGTCTACGCGCTCGACAAGCTCGGCATGGGGTTCACCGACAACCCGAAGACCGACGACGGCTACACCATCCAGGCCCAGACCGACCACGTCTCGCGCTTCATGGAGACGCTCGGCATCGGCCCGGCGCATCTCTGCGGGCATTCGCGGGGCGGCTACCTGGTGACCCGGCTCGCGCTGCAGCACCCCGAACAATGCCGGTCCTGCATCATCGTGGATTCGGGCACGCTGTCGCCGGGCGCCGGGCGCAACGAGATCGTCCACGCCGACCCGCCGCTCCCGCTGCGCTCGCGCGAATGCCATCGCTGGGTGTTCGAGCGCTACTCCTACAGCCCGGCCTGCGTGACCGACGGCTGGCTCGACATCGCGGTCGAGGCGGCGCACACGCCGAAATACGAAGAGGCGGTGCGCAAGATGTCGGACGAGGGGCTGCTGACGACGAAGTTCCTGCCCGGCCTCCAGCGCGACCTCGAGGAAACCCATCGCTGGCTGCTCGACCGCGGGCTGCAGCGCCCGACGCTGATGCTCTGGGGCTACAACGACCCGACCGCGCCGCTCTCCCAGGGCATGGCGCTGATGGAGTTCCTGACCGCCAGGGAACGCCGCACCTATCTCCACATCTTCAACGAGTCCGGGCATTTCTGCTATCGCGAGCACCCGGAGGCCTTCAACGCGGCCGTCCGCGCCTTTACCGAGAGCTGCGTGACCCGCTGAACCCCGAGCCCCATCGAAGGAGGAAGAATTGATCGACCTTTACGCCGCGGCCACGTCGAACGGGATCCGCGTCAAGATCATGCTGGAGGAGTGCAACCTCGCCTATACGCTCAAATTCGTCGACATCTTCGCGGGCGCGCACCGCGAACCCGACTTTCTCGCGCTCAACCCGCAGGGGCTGACCCCGGCGATCGTCGACCGCGACGGGCCGGACGGGAAGCCGCTCGCCATGGCGCAGTCGGGCGCCATCCTCGCCTACCTCGCCGACAAGACGGGCCGGTTCGGAATTTCCGCCGCCGAGAACCAGCCTCTGTTCCGCGAGCGCTACGTCAACATCCTCTCCGACATGGGCCCGACGCTGTCGACGATCTTCGCCATCGTGCGCTCGGAGAACCCGCACGAACCGACCCAGAAGATGTTCGAGGAACGATTCAGCGGATTCCTCGGGGTCTGGGACGAGGCGCTGGGAACGCGCGCCAATTGCGGCGGCGAGGCGGTCAGCATCGCCGATTTCGCGATGTTCGGGACGCTGGTGCGCTGCAGACAGGTGACGCCCCATCTGATGGAAGGCTTCGCCAACCTCGACCGCTGGTACGCGGAGATGGAGGCCCGGCCCGGCGTGCAGCGCGGCCTCGATTTCGGCTGAGCATTTTTCGACCGGGCGCGATCTCCCCTCACCCTGACCCTCTCCCCGCTGGGGAGAGGGGACTCGCGCGCCGTCTCTTCCTTACCTTCTCCCCTCCCGCTCGCGGGAGGGGCCGGGGGAGGGCGGGTCGGTCGGTACGGGCTGCCGCGATCCGGTCGGGTCGGAAAATGCTGTAGCGCTAACCGAGATGGGTGCCGGCGCTGATCGGGACGATCTCGCCGGTCACGAGTTCCGCGCCGGCGACCAGCCAGACGATGGCGTCGGCCACGTCCTCGGCGACGATCTTCCGCTTGAGCGGCGCAGAGGCGACGAAGCCGGACAGAACCTTCTCATAGCGCTCGTCGCCCAGCCCGGAGCGGTTCCAGCGCGTGTCGGTGAGCGTGGGCGCGACGCAGTTCACCCGGATCTCGGGCGCCAGCACACGGGCGAGGCACAGGGTAAGCGTGTTCACCGCGCCCTTCGACGCGGTGTAGGCGATCGAGCTGCCCGCGCCGATCGCCGCCGCGAAGGAGGATATGTTGACGATCGCGCCGCCGCCCGCCCGCTTCATCGCGGGCACCGCCGCGCGGGTCATCTGGAACGTGCCGGTCACGTTGACCGCGTAGGACGAGGCGAAATCCTCGGCCGTCAGCCCCTCCAGGTCGAAGGGGTCGTGGAATCGGGTCGTGCCCGCGTTGTTGACCAGCCCGTCGATCCGGCCCCAGCGCGCCTCGACCGCTTCGGCCATGGCGCGGCATCGGGCATCGTCCGCCACGTCGCCCTGGATCGCGAACGCCTCGGCGCCCGCGCTCTCGCAGGCCGCCACGGTCTCCGCCGCGCCGGTTTCGTTGACACGGTAATTGACCGCGATCCGGCAGCCCTTGCCGGCAAGCTGCAGGGCGGCGGCCGCGCCGATGCCGGAGGAACCGCCGGTGACGAGTACGACCGCGCCTTTTTCCATGGTCTCCTCCTCCCCGTCCTCAGCCGCCGAACGCGCTCGACCCGTCGGGCGTCGGCACGCGATAGAGGTTGAGCGTCATCGCGAGCAGCGTGTAGTAGCCGCAGACCGCGATCAAGTCGGTGAGGGCCTCCTGCCCCAGCAGGTCCCGGACCCGGCCGTAGAGCGCATCGTCGACGTCGCGCGTCTCGTGCAGCGCGACGGAGAAGCGGTAGACTGCCTCTTCCGTATCGTCCGCGAACGGCGGCTCGGCGCCCGCCCGGATGGCCTCGACGATCTCCTCGGCCACCCCCTCGTCCCTGGCGATGGGCGCGTGCGCGTACCATTCGAACTCGGCCGCCCAGCATTTCGCGGTCACCAGCACCGCGATCTCGCGCAAATTGCCCGGCAGGGACGAATCGAAGCGGAGAAAGGCGCCGAGCTTCTGGACGTTGTCGGCCAGCCCCGGGCTGTGCAGCAGCACCGGGAAGGGTCCGAACACCGAGCCGCGCGGCCCGGACGAGATGGACTCGTGGACCGCCCTTTGGGCGTCGGTCATGGTCTCGGGCCTGACGGGCTCGTATCGCGTCATCGCTCGCTCCTTCCGGGATATGGGCGATCGCAGCATAGGGCGGGTCGGAACCGACTCAAGAGGCGCCGTCGCACGGAGCGATACCCGACCGGACGCGGTCGTACCCGGCCACCGCTGCACGGGAATAGATTCGCCGCCGATACGCCATAGAATGGCCGGACCCGCGCCCCGGCGCCCGATCCGCCCGCGAACGGCAAGGCTCCCTTGTACGCACCGCCCTATCAGGAAACCAGCACGGCGGGACGCTTCTTCGCCCTCTGGGGCAGGACCGCCCACCGCTTCGCGTGGCCGATCGCGATCGTCGCCATCGTCAGCGCGCTCGCGGCCGGGGTCTATGCTGCGCGCACGATAAAGATCAATTCCGACATCGCCGACATGCTGTCGGCCGATCTCGACTTCCGGCAACTCAATATCGAGCTGCAAAAGACCTTTCCGCGCCAGGCGCGCGACCTCGTCGTGGCGATCGACGGCGCGACGCCGGAGCAGGCCGAGCGCGCCGCCGCCCGGATGCGGGAGGAGATCGTCCGCCGGCCGGAACTGTTCCGGTCCGTGTTCCACCCGCGCGGCGATCCCTATTTCCGCCGCAACGGGCTGCTGCTGCTGCCCGTGGACGAGCTGGAGGAAACCGCCGACCGGATCCTCGCCGCGCAGCCCTTCATCGGCACCGTATGGCAGGACCGCAGCATCCGGGGACTCGCCGAGATGCTCTCCCTCGCCGTCGAAAGGCGCGCGGAAGAGGGCGGGGAAAGCGGGCTCGGGGGGCTCGCGGACGCGCTCGACCGGATCGCCGACGTCGTCGCGGCGGAGGCCCGGGACGAGCCGGGCGCGCTCTCATGGGTCTCGCTGATGTTCGGCCCGGGCGACGGGCGGCGTTCCGGCACGCGCCAGATCCTCCTGGTGGAGATCGCGCTCGCCTTCGACGAGTTTAGGCCCGGCAAGGAAGCCATCGAGGCGGTCCGCGCCATCGGCGGCGCCATGCCCGCCGAGCTGAGGGAGGGCGTGTCCGTCCGCCTGACCGGCCGGCCGGCGTTGCGGCACGACGAGCTCCAGACCGTTCGCAGCGGCATGGAGCTAGCCGGGGGCCTGTCTTTCGTTCTGGTGGTGCTGCTGCTTCTCGTCTGTTTCCGCTCGATCCGGATTTCGCTCGCCGCGCTGCTCACCCTCGTCGCAGGGCTCCTGTGGACCGCGGCATTCGCCGCCGCGGCTGTTCGCACGCTCAACCTGATCTCGGTCGCCTTCGCGGTGCTGTTCATCGGCCTCTGCGTCGATTTCGGCATCCATTACGGACTCCGCTGGTGCGAGGCGTCGAGGCGGGGGCTGGAGGGCGGCACGGCGAACGCGCTCGCCGCGGCCAGCGTCGGGCCCGGGCTCTCGCTCGCCGCGCTCGCCGCGGGCATCGGCTTCCTCGCCTTCCTGCCGACCGACTTCCTCGGCCTTGCCGAGCTTGGCCTCATAGCGGGCGGGGGGATGGCGATCGGGTTCTTCGCGACCATGACCCTGCTGCCGGCGTTCATCGCGGTGCTCGACGCCCGCCCGGACGGGGTGGGAAACGGCGAGGGCGGTTTCGCCGGCACGGTATCGCGTCTCATCGAAGGGCGGGCCCGGAGCGTCGTCGTCGTCGCCGGCGCGGTTCTCGTCGCGACCGCGGCCGTCTCCCCGCTGGTGCGGTTCGATTTCGACCCGCTCCGCCTCAAGGATCCGGACAGCGAATCGGTCCGGACCGTCATGGAGCTCGTCGAGAACGGGGACGGCGACGCCTACGCGCTCGTTCATCTCGCCGCCTCGGTGGAGGCCGCCGACGCGGCCGCCGCCAGGCTGGAGAGACTTCCCGAGGTCGAGAGCGCCCGCACCCTTTCGAACTTCATCCCGAGGGATCGGGAGGACAAGCTCGACATCGTCGAGGAGGTGGCGGAGCTGGTCGAACCGGCCTTCGTCGCCGACCGCGCGCCGCCGCCGACGAGAGCGGAGACCCTGACGGCCTTGCGAGATCTCAAGCAAGGGCTCGACGCGCTCGCCGCCGCGGAAGAGAGCGACGAGGCCGGTTCCGCGAAACGCCTCTCAGGCGCGCTCGCCGGGCTGATCGCTTCCGACCCCACGCCCCGGAGGCTTGCCGGCCTTTCCGAACGGCTGCTGCGGAACCTGCCCGTCGCGGTCGGGCGCCTGCGGGAGGCGCTGTCCGCGGAAGCGGTCGATGCCGGTTCGGTCCCCGCGGCGCTCCGCGACCGCTGGGTGGCGGCGGATGGGTGCGCCAAGGTCGAAATCCACGCCAGGGCGCCGATCCACGAGGACCGCGAAGCGCTGCGCCGTTTCGTCGAAGCCGTGCGGGGCGCGGTGCCGCGGGCCGTCGGGCCGCCGATCACCGTCCTGGAGGCCGGGAACACGGTGGTCGCCTCGTTCGTCCAGGCGACCGCGACCGCCATCCTCGCCATCGCCCTGCTGCTCGCCGTGACGCTGCGTTCCCTGCGATCGGTCGCGATCGGCTTCCTGCCCCTGGTGCTGGCGGCGCTGGTCACGATCGCGGCGATGGTCGCGGCGGAGCTCTCCTTCAACCACGCCAACGTGATCGTGCTGCCGCTGCTCTTCGGGCTCGGCGTCGCCAACGGGATCCACCTGCTCGCGCGCGAGCGGCGCGAGGGCGCGGCCGCACCGGCGATCCGTTCCAGCACGCCGCGCGCGGTCCTGTTCAGCGCGCTCACCACCGCGGCGTCCTTCGCGAGCCTCGGAATCTCGCACCATCCGGGCACGGCGAGCATGGGGATTTTGCTGACGATCGCCCTGGTCAGCCTGCTGGTTTGCAGCCTGACCGTGCTGCCGGGCCTTATGCTGACCTGGCCTCCGCGCCGGTCCTGAAGCGCCGGGTGGCGAGGCCCTGGCCGTCGAGCCAGGCGAGCGCATCGGCGAGCGTCTCCTCCAGCGGACGCAATTCGATCCCGAGATCGGCGGCCGTGGCGAGCGCACCCGGCATCGCCGGCCGCCGCGCCATCCGCACGCCTTCGAGCGGAGCCCTGGGCGGGCGTCCGGTGACGCAAGAGGCGAGCTCCGAAATCGAGGCGGCGGCACAGGCCAGCGCGTAAGGAACCCGGCGCCTGGGCATTTCGAGCCCGGTTAGCCGCTCCACCGCGGCGAGCAGGTCGGACATCGGGACCGGCGGACCGCCGAGGAAATACCGCCCGCCCACGACGCCGCGCTCCGCCGCCGCCACATAGGCCTCCGCGAGGTCGCCCGCGTCGATCGCACGCAGCTCGAAGTCCAGAAAGGCCGGGACCGCGCCGTTGACATAGTCGAGCAGCATCCGCGTCGGCGGCGTCAAGTTCCGGTCGCCCGCCCCCATCGGCAGGCACGGGTTCAGAATGACGACGGGAACCCCGCCGGCCGCCGCGTCGAGGGCGGCCCGCTCGGCGAGGAACTTCGAGCGCGCGTAAGGGCCCGGCATGTCGTCGAGCGTCGCTTCCGGCGCGCCGGACCCCGGTTCGAAGTGGATGGCCGCCGTGGAGGTCGCGACGATCCGCTCCGCCCCCGCACGCGCCGCCACGTCGAGCACCGCCTTCGTCGTCTCGACATTGGCGGCGGTAAAGTCGGCGGCGCGCCGGGCCCACAGCCGGGGATTGCCGGCGGCGTGGAAAACGCGCCGCGCCCCTTCCATCGCCCGCCGCAGCGTCTCCCTGTCGGATGCGGAACCCACGATCCGTTCGACACCCCGGGGAAGCGCGGAGCTCCCGTCGAGATCGAGCACCCGCACCGCACCGCCGTCCCGCAGCAGGCGCTCGACCAGCCGCCCGCCGATAAACCCCGCCCCGCCGGTCACGAGGTCGGTCACGGGTGGCCGTCTCCGGCCCTTCGACAGGGGCTTACCCCGAAAGGTTGACGGACGGTCGGCTGGCGCGGATCGGTTACCGGGACGCCGCCCCGCGGGGGCGGACGTGCATTCCTCCCACCGCGCGTCACGGTCGACACGGCGCCCGCCCCCTGTCGTCATGCCCGGACTTGTTCCGGGCATCCACGCGGTTCCGCCGCCTCGCTCGTACCCGCTCATCCGACCACGCCGCGAGACGTGGATGCCCGGAACAAGTCCGGGCATGACGGAAGGAATAACGGGAGCTTCCCACCCGCCAACCTTTCTGGGTAAGCGCCCTTCGATACGCCGCTTCGCGGCTACCCGGGGAGAGGGGCATCTTCAATGCTTTCTCCTCATCCCGAGCAGATGCGCCAGCACCGTATTGAGGAACGCGGCGTCGCCACGGAATTTTGACATTTGTCACGTTCGAACCTATTGGGACACATATGATCGAGACTCAAATCTACTTGCCGGAAGAAGACTTGGAGGCCCTCCGCCGGGCCGCGAAGCGTTCGGGACGAAGTGTCTCCGACCTGGTCCGTGAAGCGATTCGTCGCGTTTGGATGCAACCGCCGGCCGACGAGCCCGTCGCCCTTTGGGACGGCGTGCCGACCCGAACCTCCATGGAGCATGACTCGATATACGACGAACGTCGATGAGGACCGGCGGCGCCGGTGAGTGACAGCTTCGGTATCGCGGACGGAGGCGGCTTTCGCTCGACATCTCGAAATCGCGGCTAACCGCCGGGCCTGGCGTAGCCCCAGCGCTCGATATAGCGGCCCCAGGCAGCCTGGACCGCGGCGAGGTCCTCTTCCGGATAGTCGTAGCGGTTGCGCCGGTAGTCCCGGACACCGTCGAGATAGGCGCGAAAGTCGGGTTCGGCGTCGGCGAAACCGTCGAGCCCGAGGGTCTCGTAGAGCGCGGCGACCTCTTCCATCGGCCGTTCCGACAGGCGCTCGTAGCGAAGCTCGAAGAAATTTCCGTCGGGTATCTCCGACCGTTCGTCGATGAAGCGGTCCATGATCCGACGGTAGCCATCGAGCACGATGCGGTCGACGGACAGCGCGTCGTGGGGCTGGAGCGCGAAGGCCGGGAGCAGCCTGTCGTAGAAGTTCCGCATCGAGAAGAAGACCTCGAACGGGTTGCGCACACAGTGGACGAACTTCGCGTCGGGCCAGATCTCCCGGATCGCCCGGATGCGGGCGGTGTATACCGGGTTCTTGACCAGCAGCCTCCGGCGACCCCCGGCCAGCCAGACCTTTCTGGAGAAATAGGCGAAGGTTTCCGCCCAGCGCCGGATCTCGTCCTCGGTGCACGAATCGAAGAACACGCCGCGGTCGAAATTGGCCGCGAAGGCCCTGGGGAAATAGATGCCGTGATAGAACGAGACCGGGCTCATGTTGGCGAGCGGGATCTCGTCCTCCTGCGGCGAATCGGGATTGACCGGGATGCCGTCGATGAACCGCTCCTTCGGCAGCATCCGTTCGAGCACCGGGCCGAGCGCGGCCGCGACGCCGAGGAAGTCCCAGGGCAACCCGGCGGCGAGCGGCGAGACATAGGAAAAGCCCCGCCGCGAGAGGATGTTGAACAGGTGGGTGGTGCCGCTCCGCCAGTGCCCGACGATGAATACCGGCGGCGGCATGTCGCCCGCGCTCCGCAGCCTGGCCGCGACCCATGCGCGCTCGGCGAGCGTCGCGGGCAGGCGGGCGGAAGCGACGAGCAGGGCGACGACGACCCGGGGCAACGCGCCCGGCGCCACGCCCCCGTTTGCGCACAGCACGCGGGTCAGCGTCGCCAGGTCCGCACCGCAGAGCGGGTGCATGAACGGGCGCGCGGTCCCGCCGCTCATCCCGTTTCCGACCCCGAACCCGGACATGAAAAGCGCGGGGGTTTCATCGTCGCCTGCGTTTCTGCCCAACTTCCCGCGCGGCGGGATCGGACTATAGTGCGCCCGCCGCGTCGTAGAAACACCGGTGCGGCTCCGCGTCCTCGCGGGTCGGCGGGGACGGCATCCCTGCGTTCCAAGTCGGTTAGCGGGAGAATCGCGTGCCTAGCCTGTCGGTTCTGGACCAGTCGATCGCCGCCGCGGGACGGCCGCACGGCCAGGCGATCCGCGATACCGTCGCGCTCGCCGCGCATTGCGAGGCGCTGGGCTATCGCCGCTTCTGGGTTTCGGAGCACCACAACCATCCGAGCATCCTCGGCACCGCGCCGGAGATCCTGATCGCCGCGATGGCGATGAGGACGGAACGCATCCGGATCGGCAGCGCCGGGGTGATGCTGCCGCATTATTCGGCGCTCAAGGTCGCGGAGCAGTTCCGGGTGCTGGACGCGCTCGCGCCGGGGCGGATCGACCTCGGGCTCGGGCGTGCGCCGGGCTCCGACGGGCTCACGGCATACGCGCTGCATCCGATGGCCAACGAACGGCCGCAGCAATTCCCGGCGGACGTACGGGACATCCTGGCCTGGATTTCCGGCAAGCCGCTGGCGGAGGGTCACACCTTCGCGCAGATCCGCGCCTATCCAGCGGGCGATACGGTGCCGGAGGTGTGGATGCTGGGGAGCTCGAATTACGGCGCGCAGGTGGCCGCCCATTTCGGCCTGCCCTATTGCTTCGCCTGGTTCTTCACCGACGGGCAGGGGGCGGCGGAAGCGCTCCGCATGTATCGCGACGGCTACCGGCCGAGCGAACGGCACCCCGAGGCGACGAGCGGGTTGTGCGTCTGGGCTCTCGCGGCGGACAGCGAGGAAGAGGCGCAGCACCACTACACCCCCCGGGCGCGGTGGCAGCTGCTGCGCCGCCAGGGTCTCTATACGGCGATCGAGACGCCCGAAGACGCCGCCGCCCACCCCTACACGGAAGCCGAAAAAGCCGTGCTGGACCGGTTCCGGAAACAGGCCTTCGTCGGCACGCCCGACCGGGTGGCCGAACGGATCGACGCGCTCGCGAACGAGCTCGACATCCAGGAAATCGCCGTCGTCACCTGGACCCACGACGAAGAGGTGCGGCGCAAGAGCTACGCGCTCCTCGCCGAGGCGTTCGGGTTGGGTTGAAGGACGCTCGTCACGCCACTCCGTCGGACAACCTAGTGTGCTGTTTCAGAAGTTCCTTGCCTTTCGGTGCCGTGTCCCTCCACCCGTCATGCCCGGACTTGTTCCGGGCATCCACGTGGGACCATCGCCTCGTTCGCTCCCGGCGCGCACCGCGATGCGGCAAGACGTGGATGGCCGGAACGAGTCCGGCCATGACGGCGGGGGGGGACGGGAGGGGAACCCGCGGCGATTCCGGCGCGCCGAAATCCGTGTCCCGACCCGCCCGGCTCGTCGGAAACTCGCTTGTACTCCAGCCTTGCGCCCCGCCCGCCGGGATTAAACCGGACAGCAATGGCCTTGTTCCAGGGTGACACCGAAGGGGCGGTGAGGGCGAAGCGAAGGGCCGAACCCCTCACGCAACCCATTCGCTGACCGGGGCGCGGGCTTCCTCCAGCGGCTGGCAGATCGCGTCGACCAGGCTCGGGCCGTCATGCGCGAGCGCGGCCCGGAGCGCGGGACCGAGCGCGCGGGGCTCCGTCACCGACCATGACCGAACCCCGTACGCTTCGGCGATCCGCGCATGGTCGCTCCGGGAAAAATCGACCGCGTGGTAGCGCCCCCCGTAACCCGCCTTCTGACCGGCCTTGATCCAGCCGAAGGACGAATTGGAGACCACGACGAAGGTAATCGGGAGGCCGAGGCGAACCGCCGTCTCGAGCTCGCCGGCGGCGAAGCCGAAGCTGCCGTCGCCCATGACAGCGACGCATTTTGCCGCGGGCCTCGCGAACTGCGCGCCGATGGCGGCGGGCATGGCGTAGCCGAGAGCGCCATGCGCCCGGTTGGAGAGGAACCGGCGCCCCGCCTTCTCCAGCACCAGGTAAGCGGAGAGATAGGGGCACGGCGTCCCGGGATCGGCGATCACGACCGCGTCTTCGGGCAGCGCGCGCTGCAATTCCGCGACCAGACGTTCGGGGCGGATCGGTGTCTCGTCCGACCGCGCCAGGGTTTCGAAAGCGGCGAACTTTCCATCCTTGCACGACGCCACGAAGGCCGGATCGATCCGCCCGGGCGCGGCGCCGTCGAGCGCCTCGTCGAGCGCTTCGAGGGCGAGCCGCGCGTCCCCCTCGACCGCGGCCTCGGTCGGGTAGTTCGCGCCGAGCACGCGGGCGTCGATGTCGATATGGACGACCCTTACCGCACCGGGCCGCGGGAAGCGCCAGCGTTCGGTGGTGACGGAGCCCGCCCGGCAGCCCACGAAGATCGCCAGGTCCGCCGCCTCGACCACGGCGCGGGTCTCGGGCGTTCCGCCGTTGCTGCCCACCACCCCGACGGCGAGTTCATGGGTCTCGGCGATGCTCCCCTTTCCGCTGACGGCGGTCGCGACCGGCGCGCCGATCTTCTCGGCGACGCCAAGGAGGGCGGTCTCCGCTCCGGCCGTCATGACGCCTCCGCCGCAGATGAAGAGCGGGGCCGACGCACTCGCGATGGCGTCGGCCGCGGCGCGGACGGATTCGGGGTCGGGAGCCACGCGGCGGGGCGTCGCGGATCCCGCCCGGACATCGTCCTCCTCCACCGCGCCGCGCTGTACGTCGAAGGGAAGGCCGATATGCGCCGCGCCGGGCCGCCCCGAGGTCATCGCCGAGAAAGCGTCGCGGAGCGTGCGCGGTATGTCGGCCGCGCGGTCGATTACGGCATTCCGCTTGGTCGCCGGGCGGAACAGCGCTTCCTGGTCGATCTCGGTCAGGGTGAACCGTCCGCGCGAGGAGACCGATATGTCCGAGGTAATCGCGAGCAGCGGCACCGAGGATTCGTTGGCCTCGACGACGCCGGGGAGCATATAGGTCGCCCCGCCGCCCGACGGCCCCTCGCAAACCCCGACGCGGCCGCTCAGCCGCGCATAGGCATCCGCCATGTAGGCGGCGGAGCGCTCGTCCCGGGTGAGCACATGGGTAATCCCGTGATCGAGCCGCGCGAGCGCGTCGTAAAGCGGCAGGCTGGTATCGCCGCAGAGCCCGAACACGATTTCGACGCCATAGCCTTGCAGGATTCGGACGACCGCCTCGGCCCCGGTGAGCGCATTGCTCCGCTCAGCGCTCATTGGCCATCCACACCGCCTCGACTTCGGCGACGCTCGCGAGCTCGCCGAAATAACGATCGATGTTGCGCAGAGTCGCCTCGTGGTCGTCCCGGGAGTAGGTCGCCGTCCCGTCGGTGGTGAAGACGACGTAGTAGTCGTGCATGAACGCGTCGCGCGCCGTGGTTTCGACGCAGACATTGGTGGCGACCCCGGTGAATACCGTCGTCCTTACTCCGTGGGCGCGGAGGATGGTGTCGAGATCGGTGTTCCGGAACGCGTTGAAGCGGTGCTTGCTGACCACGGGATCGCGCGGCCCCGGGCGCACGTCGCCGTAGAAATCGCCCTCCCACGAATCGGCCTTGCAGACGTCGCGCCTCGTGTAGCTCCCCTCGCGCTTCCTCGATGCCTGCTCGAGCCATGTGTCGGAAAGGTAGAAATTGTGCTCGGACGAATAGACGTTGCGCACGAAGACGACCAGCACGCCGGCGGCCCGCGCGGCCGAGATCAGCGGCGGCAGGCGGTCGGCCATCGCCTGCGCGTCGGCGAGGTCGAAACCCTCCTGGTCCATCATCCCGCCCGGCGCGCAGAAATCGTTCTGCACGTCGATCACGATCAGCGCCGTGTGGCCGGGCTCGATCTTGTTCGCGAGTCCGCGGAGCGGCGTCACATGGGAAATGTTCGAAGCCACCGCGAAATCGTCGGTTCCGGACGCCATGGCGTTTCTCCCCCGGCCGTCATCATCCAATATGAGGGCAGAATGACAGGGAGACGCCCCCATGGCCAAGCCGCGAATAGCCCATCTCGCCGGCCCCAACGCGACGATCCAGAACACCCCGCCGCTGGTGACCTCGAACAAGGCGCGCCGCCTTCACGGCCTGCCCCTGCTCACCGACGGCGACGGCGCGCCGGCCCGTTTCGATGCGCTCCGGACCCAGCGCCTCGCGGCGCCGGCGACCGTCTATGTCGAGCAGTTCTCCGCCCATCCGCTGGAGCGCGACGCGGCGGAGCTTTACGCCCCGCCGGACGGCTATATCGACGCGGCGGGCGACTTCAGCGAGCGGCGCCGGAACCCCGACGACAAGCCGGTCTACCGCATCGAGCTCAAGCCGGAGGACGGGCTCTACCCCCTGCCCTACATGGCGCGCCAGGCCGACGGCGGCGCATGGGAAGACGACACGGCCCATCCCGGGGCGCCGGCGGAGCGGAGCCGCCAGGCCTATTTCCCCGACGGCTCCCGGCTGTTCGAGGAGGTCGACCGGCTCGGCGTCTCCATGGCGGGCCACGGCAGCATGATCTCGTCCCTCGCCGAGGTGGACTTCCACCGCATCGTGCCGTCGGGGGGCTACACCAAGGGCCTGCCCGAAAGCGAGCGCAGCGATATCGGCGAGGGCGACATCGCGCCTGAGGCGCTGGGCCGCGATTTCTTCCCCTACCGGCCGACCCATCTCGCCTCCGCCCCGCCGCGCCCGGCGCTTGCCGAGATCGCCAACCGGGTGCAGCGGATCCTGTCGACGGGCGACTATATCGGCGCGATCTGGAGCCAGGGCAGTCCCAGGATCGAGGAGACGATCTACTGGCTGCAGCTCCTGCTCGACACGACGCTCCCGGTCTGCGGCAACGCGGCGCAGCGGACGATGGGCGAAATCTCCAACGACGGGCCCAAGAACCTGCACGATTCGGT
Source organism: Defluviicoccus sp. (assembly GCA_022823775.1). GTDB lineage: Bacteria > Pseudomonadota > Alphaproteobacteria > MPNO01 > MPNO01 > MPNO01. The sequence goes on from JAJEHI010000188.1 coordinate 23,915, forward strand.
CCAGTACCTGACCTCTCGGGTCTGGGCCGACGCCGACGGACGCAACCGGGCGGGGATGGTGCTGATTCAGGAACAGCAGATCTTCTCGGCCCGCGACGTGCAGAAGGGCGACGCGCGCCCGGGCGGCTACGTGACCACCGGCGGGCATGGCGGGATTCTCGGCGGCATCCCGCACGACGCGCCGCCCGTGCTGACTTATTTGCCGGGTGTGCGTCACAGCCACGATTCCGCGGTGAACCTCACCCGCCTTCCGGACGATGTCGAAGGCTCGCTGGTCCGGAACGGGAGACGGGAAGCCGTCACGGTGACCGTCAAGGATCGGGAGGGCGCGCTACGCGGCTCGGCCATCCCCGGCGTTTCCATCGTCAAGGACGGAAACTACCACGCCGACAGCGCGGACCCGGACACCGGTCGCGAGGCCGACCTCAACGCGTCGATCGCCGACCGCCTCGCGAACGCGCCGCTCGCGGGTTTCGTCGTCGAGGGCCAGTCGCCCTATGGCAGCATGACCGCGCCGGACCGCCATCGGCTGATGCAGCGCGCGGCGTTCGGCGGCATGCCGGTCGCCCGGGTCGGGCGCGGCAACAACGACGGCTTCACCGCCGGTACCGACATCTTCATCGGCGGCGGCAACCTCACCGCCACCAAGGCGCGGCTGCTTCTGATGGCCTGCATGATGAAATTCGGCGCGATGCCCGCGGCCGCCGATCCCGACGCCCCGACATCGGCCGAACGCGACGCCCTGGCGGCGAAGGTCGCGGAATATCAGGAGGTGTTCAAAACTCACTGAGGCGCGTCCTTCGACAGGGGCTTGTGTCGATGACCTGACGGGGGAAGCGATGGCGCGGGGAGGGGGTGTCAACCATAGTTGACGGTCCGGCGACCCGGCCACGCCCGCGGGGCGCTCGCGACGGTTTTCCGAACCGGTCCCGCAGCAATCCCCGCCAACGCGCTGGCGCGGCGGGGAAACTCGCCGTCGGGTCCGCGCCGCCCGGCGCCCGGACCGAATGCACGGGGGAGCGGTTGCGTCCCCGGGGGACGCGAAAAATAGTCCCATATCGGGACAATGTTTCACGTGAAACATAGGTCAACACTGCTGACCTTCGTTTCACGTGAAACATCGGACGGCCCGGATCGGCGGCCGCGGCGGGACCGGACGCCGGAACAAGCCCGGGGCGTGTCCGATAGGAATGCCGCCGGGCGGCTACTCGGCGGCCATCGCCCCACGCTCGGCGAGCGGGCCGAATCCGGTGCTCCTCGTCCCCAGATCCGCGATCTGCGGCAGCACCTCCTTCGCGAGCAGGGTCATGCTCTTGGCCGTGGTCTTGTAGTCCATGTCGCCCGAATGGAGCATCGCGATCAGGTGGCCGAACCCGCCCACCTTGTCGTAGAGGGAGCGGATCTGTTCGACGACCGAATCGGGCGTGCCGTAGATCGCGACATGGTTCTCGCGGAAGTAGGAGACGCCCTTCCGGCGGATCGCGTCGGTCCGCCCGCCCGAATAGCGGCCGCTCAGGAAGTCGGCATAGAGCTTGCGGCTGTTGTAGCCGGGCGGCGCGCGGAACTGCGGCTCGGACTTGTTGTGGGTGACGTACCAGAACACCCCCTCGATGACCTTTTCGGCTTCCGCCTCGGTTTCGCCGACCGCGACCAGCGGCATGAAGGCGAACTGGTCGTCGGCGGGCTCGGGCAGCCCCTCGTCCCGGCAATATTTGCGGACGCCCTTGAACATCTTCGCGAGCCCGTCGACGGGGGTCAGGAACATCGCGAAGTTGTGGCCGCGCTCGACGGTCTTGCAGGCGTGGCCTAGGTCGCTGCCTCCGGTGGTCCAGACCGGCGGGTGCGGCTGCTGGTAGGGCCGCGGCCAGACATTCACCTGGCGCTTGTGGATCCACTTGCCCTCGTAGTTGAACGGCCCGTCATGGCTGGTCCAGGCGCGAATACAGAGATCGATGGTCTCCCACAGCCGTTCCTGGGTCTCGGTCGGGTTGGCGTTGGAGGCGAACAGCTCGTAGGGAACGCCGCGCACGAACCCGCAATCGAGCCTGCCGTATGAGATGTTGTCGATCATCGCCATCTCCTCGGCGCAGCGGATCGGATCGGCGAGATTGGCCGCCGGGTTGCCGAGGATGCAGAGCCGGGCGTTCCGGGTCTGCCGCGCGAGGACGGCGAGCGAGATCGGGCCGGCCGCGTTGAGACAGGTCGCGGTCTGGTGGTGCTCGTTGATCATGCAGTGCAGGCCGAGCTCGTCGGCCAGCAGGTACTGGTCGAGATACATGTTGTAGAGATCGGCCCCGATCTTCGGGTCGTAATGCCTGCTCGGCAGGCTCAGGCGCATCGAGGCGAAGGAATCGTCGGGCGGCAGATGCGGCCAGGGAAATTCGGTGAAGTGGTACAGTTCCATGGTCCTACCGCCCCTGGTCTTCGTTCAGGAACGCCGACAGCGCGTCCAAGAACGCATCCGGCCGCTCGATATGCGGATAATGGCCGGCCCCGGCGACGCTGACAAACCGCGAGCGGCGGATCCTCTCCGCGTAGGCGCGGCCGTAATCGGGGCGGACGAAGCGGTCCTCCTCGCCCCACAGAACGAGCGTCCGGACGGCGATACGGTGCAGCCGGTTCTTGAGTGCCGGGTTGTGGAAATAGGGGTCCCAGCAAAGCCGCGCCGTGGTCTCGCGGTGCCGGGCGACCTGCATCGCCTCGTCCTCGCTCAGCCGGGTCATGTCGTCCAGCGGGTCGCGGCGCGGGTCGGCGAACTTGATCGCCTTCACCTCGTCGAAGGAGAGGAAATAGATGTCTTCGATGTCGCGGTCGTAGGCGCCGCCGAACTTCGCGCCGAGAGAATCGACGAGAACCAGCTTCGACAGCCGCCCGCACGTCTTGGTCGCCATCTCGGCGGCGATCCACCCGCCGAGGGAACAGCCGACCAGCACGATGTCCCGGAGGTCGTAATGCTCGATCAGGTCGAGATAGATGTAGGCGACGTCGTCGATCGTGCGCACGGTTTCGGGCAGCGGGGAGGCGCCGTAACCCGGCGCCCAGGGCAGGAATACCTCCCGGTCCCCGGCCAGCCGGTCGACGAGATCGAGTTGGGCTTCGTAAGCCTCGGCGCTTTGCAGCAGGACCAGCGGCGGCCCGCTCCCCATCCGCTCGACCGCGATCCGCGCGCCGGGCAGCTCGACCGTTTCCCGGTGCCTTTCCATTCCCGTCCCACTCTGCGAATACAGCGCCGCGCGGGACGGTTAGTATCGCCCCGCGATCGACCGGGCAAGCCGCCGCGGCGGTACAGGGGAGAAATCGGATGAAGATCGACGTGTTCAACCACATCATGGCCGCCGACGCGCTGGACAAGCTGGCCGCGTTCGTGCCGCCGCACTTCGTGAGGGTGCTGAACGGCATCCCCACGATGCTGGACGTGGACGAGAGGCTCCGCCACATCGAGCCGTTCGACGACTACCGGCAGGTGCTGTCGGCCTCGAATCCGGTGATCGACGACTGGGCGGGGCCGGAGGACACGCCGGGGCTCGCGCGCGCGATCAACCGGGGCATGGCGGATATCTGCGCCGCTCACCCGGACCGGTTCCCGGGCTGGATCGCGACGCTCCCGATGAACAACCCCGACGAGGCGCTCGGGGAGATCGACCGCGCGGTGCGGGACGGCGGCGCCTGCGGCATCCAGATCTATTCGAACGTCCGGGGCAAACCGCTCGACCTGCCGGAATTCCAGCCGGTGTTCGCCCGCATGGCCGAGCTCGGCAAGCCGATCTGGCTGCACCCGATCCGGCCCATGACGCACCCGGACTATGCGACGGAGGAGACCTCCCAGTTCGACATCTGGTGGGCCTTGGGCTGGGCCTACGAGACCTCCGCCGCGATGGCGAGGATCGTCTTCTCGGGCGTTTTCGAGCGCCACCCGGACCTCAAGATCGTCGCCCATCACTGGGGCGCCTACATCCCGCACGCCGACGGCAGGATGGAACCGAGCTGGAGCGACGGGGTGATGATCGCCGGCGCCGAGAGGCCGCTCTGGAAAGGCAAGCGATCGCTCCGCGACAGCTTCAAGCTGTTCTACGGCGACACCGCGATGTTCTGCGGACAGGCGGCCAGCCAGTGCGGGCTCGCCTTCTTCGGCGCCGAGCATTCCGTGTTCGCCACCGACTACCCGTTCGACAAGGAAGCCGGGATGATCAACCTCAAGGGCACGATCGACGTGATCGAGTCGCTGGAGTGCAGCGACGCCGACCGGCGCCAGATCTACGAGCTCGGCCCGCGGATGCTAATGGGAGAGGCCGGCTAGGCCGGGTCAGGCGGCCGCGAAGATCGACTCCCGGTAGGGCGCGTCGCCCGGGCCGCCCTCCGGGAAGATGCCGCGTTCGCTTACCCAGCTCTGCGAGCGCTCGAACATGTCCTGCGTATAGGGCTCGAACACCAGCCGCTCGCCGGGGCCGAAGCGGCGCACGTCCATCCGGTCGTGGAACCGCTCCGGGAATTCCTTGCGGTAGTGGTGGCGGTAGAGCTCGAGGCGCAAGTCGATCTCGACCTGGGCGCGGCGCAGCGCCTCGAAATACTTCCCGACGTCGCCCGGATCGGGATCGCCGGTGATCATCGAGGCCATCATGAAGCTGGTGTCGACCGCCTTGCGGAAGCCGAGCTGCTCGGCGAAATAGAACGGCCCGCTGAACAGGCTGACCGCCGGCGCCTTGCCGTCGACCAGCTGCTCCAGCCGGTGGAACAGGAGGCCGTCGGCGAAGTGGAGCTCGATGTCGCCGGGGTCGAGAAACTCCTCCAGCGTCTGGATGGTGGAGTAATGGCTGCCCGACTGGTAGCCGACCGAGATCGGCACCCCGGCGAGGTCTTCGGGCCGACGAACGTCGGAGTCCGGCGGAACGAAGATCCCGCAAGGCGAGACGGAGTAGCAGCCCGGATAGAGCTTGCCGTGGCCCGACGCTGCCGCGGCGTTGACCGTCCAGTGGCACGCGGCGCTCACGTCGCAGCTGCGCCCCTGCTCGAAAGTCTGGTAGGCGCCGACCTTGTCGCCGAGATCGTGATACGTCCCGTCGCGCGAGGTGAGCTGCTCGCGAAACACGTAGTCGAGCCCGACATCGGAGAAGAACCCCTTCTCCTCCGCCACCCACTCATGCAGCCGCATATGCGGCGAGACGACGAATTTTGCCATGTAATCTCTCCAAGCCTCGCTAACGCGATGGCCCTGCAAATCAGGAAGCCGGATGTCGTTCACCTTACCTCGCAATCCCGAGATAAACGAGAAGGGAACGTTCGATTCGCCGCATGTCCATTGCGGCAAGCGCACCGATTCGCCGGGTCAAGCGGCTGCGGCGCAGAGTCGTGATCTTGTCCACCATCACGCGACACTCTGCGTGAAGTCCGTTCCCAGGGGCGGGAATAAGGGGAACCCGAAACAGCGGTGCCTCGGTGAGATCGCTTGTCAACGAGCAGACCGTCACCGAATTCGTGCCGGAGAACCGGTCGTCTTGGACGATTACCACCGGCCGCGGCTTGCCCGTGTAATCGCCGCCACCCGCCGCAGTCCACAACTCGCCTCGTTTCACCCGACCTCAAACTCGCTAACGGCGTCGATGAAGGACTGATCGGCTTCAGCGTATTCGCTCGCCGCCACAGCTTCCGACTGACTCCGAGCTTGCTCGGCGAACCCGGAAACGCGCGTGTCAGGTACCCAGACTTGCAATGGCCGGAGCCCCTGTTCACGCAATCGGGCGCGGTGCCTTCGAACCTTGTCGGACGGTCTTATCGGCCTTTTCGAAGCGCTTGCCACGAGCCGCTCCATATCGGTTACATGTAACCTAAAGCACACTTCGTCGTAATTCAAGCGCGGCGTAGCCTTTTCGAGCCCTCAGCTCACCGCGGCGCTCTCCGCCGCCGTCATCTTCTCCACGATCTCGCGCATGGCGAGCGTCGGTTCGTCGCTCGGGATGGTGTGCATGGGGATGTCGGGGTGGCGGTCGAGCGCCTCCTGCTGACGCTCGATGGCCCAGACGTCCTCCTCGATCACGTTGTTGAGGAAGCGCCATGAGTCGGAGGAGGGCGGCGTCTCGTGGGCGACCGACTGGAAATAGTGCGTGCTGGTCTCGGTTTCCGGGGTGACGAAGTGATGCGGGCGGATCGCCCAGCGTCCCGCTCCCGCCGGCAGCGCGCTGTCGGGTCCGCCGCTGCCGGTCTCGGCGACGCCGGTATGGATTCGCCAGAAGCTGGGGCCGCGGAACTCGACGACGTGCCAGCGGTCGATATTGCCCTCGGCGTTGGACAGGCGCCGATAGCCCGCGGGCGCGGGTATGTCGTGGCTGTGGCGCTGGAAGTCGTAGCCGAAACCGTCGACCTCGAGCGTCATCCGGGCGTCGCCCATGTCCTCGTTGCCGCCGCCGGACGGGATATGCAGGAAGGCGACGTGCAACAGGTCGGCGAGGTTGTCGTTGAGCAGCAGGTAGTTCGCTTCCGCGCGCCGGTATAGGTCGGTCCTGTGCCAGCCGGGCCGCTCCAGCCAGGCGCAATCGGGAAGCAGCGCCTTGTCCGCCTGTCCGGGCGGTCCCATCCAGACGAAAGCCACTCCCGCGCGTTCCTCGACCGGGTAGGCGCGGATGCGGATCCCGCCGGGATGGTCCTGCCCGGGAACGTGCACGCAAGCGCCGGTCGCGTCGTAGGCGAGCCCGTGATAGGGGCACACCAGACGGCCGCCATCGGCGATCCGCCCGAGCGAGAGCGGCATCGAGCGATGCGCGCAACGGTCTTCCAGAACGGCGGCGGTCCCGTCCGGCTCGCGGTAGAGCACCAGACGCTCGCCGATCACGGTGCGGGAAAGCGGCTGGCGCTGGCCGACCTCCTCGGACCACGCGGCGGCGTACCAGCTGTTGCGGACGAACACCGGCCTCTCCCGTTCAAGCGGGCTCGGAGACCGTGTAGCGCCTGAGCAGCCGGTCCTCCTCGGCCGGGAAGTCGTTGCGCGCGTGGTTGACCGTCCGGTTGTCCCAGATCACGAGATCGCCGGGAGTCCAGCTGTGGGCGTAGACGAATTCGGGCTTTTCGATGTGGTCGAACAGCGGCAGCAGGATCGCTTCGCTCTCTTCCTTGTCCATGCCGACCACGGTCTGGGTCATCAGCCGGCTGAGATAGAGCGCCCTGCGCCCGGTATCCGGATGGGTCTTGACCAGAGGATGGACGGCCCGGTTGAGATCGGTCCGGCTGTCGTCGTTCAGATCGCGGGTCACCAGATCGTAGCGATAGGCGTGGTTCGCCTTCAGCCCCTCGAGGCGCGACCGTTGATCTTCGGGAAGCGCGTCGTAGGCGTTGGCGAGGTTGGCGAACAGGGTCTCTCCGCCGCGCGAGGGGATCTTGATCGCGAACAAGGTGGTCGCGCGATAGGGCACGTCCCGGTGCGAGCCGTCCGAGTGGAAGTGCATCTCGCCGTCCGGCAGCGAGCCGATCTGCTTGCCGTCCTTGCGGATGTTGGTGACCAGCATCACGCCGCGCTTCTTGTTGGTGTTGTCGAGCTGGTAGGAAGGCGGGCGGAAACCGGCATCGACCCGGCCGAAGAACCCCGCGAAACGGGCCTGATCCTGCGCCGAGACCTTCTGGCCGGGGAAGCAGAGCACCGCGTTGTCGACGAAGACCTTGCGCAGCCCTTCGACGGTCTCCTCGTCGACGTCCTCGCGCAGGTCGAGCCCGGTGACGCGCGCGCCACAAGCGGGGCTCAGACTTTCGACATGGAAATCGGGCATGGATCGGATCCCGTTCGCGATGGCGTTACAGGGCTCAAGTATAGGACCCGAACGGCGCGGCTGTCAGGCGTTCCGCGCCCGCTTTCGCCTATGCGCGGCCGAGAACGACGCCGGGCGTGGCGCCTGTGTGCTCGCCTTCTTCGAACACCGCTTCACCGTTGACCCATACCCTGTCTACGCCGGTCGCGTAGCTGTGAGGCTCCCGGTAGGTCGCGGTCTCCGCGACGGTTTCCGGATCGAACACCGTCACGTCCGCGGCAAAGCCCCGGCGGAGCAGCCCGCGTCCCGAAATCCCGAGCGCGCGGGCCGACGCGCCGGTCATCTTGTGGACCGCGGTCTCGATGGAGATCAGCCCCAGCTCGCGGACATAGCGGCCGAGGATGCGGGCGAACGTGCCGTAGAAGCGGGGGTGCGGTTTTCCCTGACCCGTGGTTCCGTAGGGCGCGACCGCGTTGCCGTCGGAGCCCACCATGACCGAGGGCGAGGCGATCAGCGTCCGGATGTCGTCCTCGGAGATCGAAGAGACCAGAACCCGGGTCTGGCCGCGGTCGGCGACCAGGTAGTCGAGCGCCGCCTCGAAGGGATCGCTCCCTTGCTCCGCGGCGATGTCCTGGACGGTCCGTCCCGCGTATTGCGGCCGGTCGGGCGATATCGAGATACGCACGGCGTCCCATGACGGGATGCGGCCGAAATTGTTCAGCCCCGCCGCATCGACCTCCCGCCGCAACCGGGCGCGGACATCGGGGCTCGCCAGCCGGTCGAGCATGGCGTCGATCCCGCCCTGCTGCAGCCAGCTCGGGAACAGGTTGCGGAGCGGGTTGCTGGCGGCCTCGTAGGGGTACTGGTCGCAGTCGATTTCGGCGCCCTCCCGGCGCGCCTCCTCCAGCCGTTCCAGCAGACGCTCCGCCCCGCCCCAGTTGTCCATGCCGGACAGCTTGATGTGGACGATCTGGACGTGAACGCCGGTCTGCCGGGCGAACTCGATCGACTCCTCGACCGAGTCGAAGACGGTGTCGGATTCGTCGCGGAGATGGGTGAAGTAGCGGGCGCCGTAACGCCGGAGCACCCGGCCGAGCGCGACCAGCTCCTCCCCTTCGGCATATGAGCCGGGCGCGGTGAACAGGCCGGACGACATGCCGAGCGCGCCGGCGCCGAGCGCCTCTTCGAGCAGTTCCGTCATCCGGGCGAGCTCGTGGGGCTCCGGCGGCCGGTCCTCCATCCCCATCGTCATCAGCCGAAGCGTATTGTGCCCGACCAGCATCACCCGGTTGACCGAGGTCGCGGGATAGGTCCGGACGTAGTCAGCGAAGCTGGTTTCGACAAAATCGAGCCACGGCGCGCTCGGGCTCAGATACTGCTTCAGCGCCTCGGCCTTGCCGGGCAGCGCCGGGGCGCAGGAATAGCCGCAATGGCCGATGACCTCGGTCGTCACCCCCTGTCGCACCTTGCTCTCCGACAGCGGCATCAGCGGCAGCGTCCAGTCGGAATGGGTCTTGATGTCGATGAAGCCGGGCGCGACGACCCTGCCCGAGGCGTCCACGACCGTCGCGCCGCCGGCGGTCAGATCGTCGCCGATCGCCCTGATGCGGCCGCCCTCGATGACGACATCGGCGGCGCGGCCGGGCGCGCCGCTTCCGTCGACCACGGTGCCGCCGCGAACGATGACTGCCTCAGTCATCGTCGAGGCGCATCAGCCGCCTTGCGTTCCCGCCGTAGAGCTTCTTCCGGTCCTCGTCGGAGAGACCGAGATCCTCGACCGACCGGAAGGTCTCGCGCACCGGCGCGAACGGACAGTCGGTGGAGAATACCGCGTGGTCGATCCCGAAGAATTCGAGCCCGCACTTGATGCCGAGATTGGAGCCGAACATCGCGGTGTCGCCATAGAACATCTTGAAATAGTCGAGATGGGGCTTCTCCAGCGAGGACAGGACCTCGGAGTGGTCCTCGTCGGTGGTGCGCTGGCCGAGCACCGCCATGCCGGGACCGATGCGGCCGTCGAAGAACGGGATCATGCCGCCCATGTGGTGGGTGACGATCTTGATCCCCGGATGGCGGTCGAACAAACCGGAGAACACCAGCCGCGCCATCGCCACCGAGGTCTCGTAGGGCCAGCCGAAACACCACCACATCTCGAAGCGCGATCGCTCCTCCCCCTTGTAATCGGGCATGTCGGCGCCGCGCGCCGGGTGCATCCAGATCGGCAGGTCGTACTCCGCCATCGCCTCGAACAGCGGCTGGAACTCGGGCTCGTCGAGCGGCCGTCCGCCGACATTGGTGAAGATCTGGACGCCGCGCGCGCCCAGGTCGCGGATCGAACGGTGCAGCTCGTCCATCGCCGAATCCATGTCGTGCATCGCGAGCGCGGCGATGAAGGTTACGAAACGGTCCGGGTGCCGGCGGACCAGCTCCGCCATCGCGTCGTTGGCGATCCGCGCAAGCTCGGCCCCCGTCGCCGGATCGGTGATGTCCTCGAGCGGCGGGTTGGGGAGCGAGATGACCTGCCCGTACTCGCCGAACTCGTCCATCAGGCGGAAACGGATGTCCAGGTCGTGAATCATCTTCACCTGCTGCATCCGTTTGCCGATGTTCTCGAGCCTGGGCGCGGCTCTCGACATCTGGCGAAAGAAATCGCCGGGGAAGATGTGGGTATAGATGTCGATCGTCATGGGCGGGTTCTCCGGCGTTCAGCGCGCTACGTTTGCAAGGTTGCTGGGTCTGGCGGGATCCAGAACGACCTTGCCGTCGTCGCGGACCTGTTTTTGGATCTCGTCCCATTCGTCGTGAAGGATCCGGTTGCTGCCGCGGAAATGCGGCATCACGTAGCGCGCGACCATGTCGAGCGTGCGGCGGTATTTCTCGTGATCGGTCCACTCGTGGGCGGTCAGCATCACCCCGCCGAAACCGCCGGTCTCCTCCTGCTTCCGCTCGATCCAGGCGATCATGTCGTCCGGCGTGCCGACCACGAAATCGCGCCGCTCGACGCAGGATTCCGGGGTGAAATCGGCGAAGGGCTGGCCGGGGTATTCCTCGTAGGCCGGCTTGAGGCCGATGGCGGAGAAGTACTCGGCCTCGGACATCAGCCCTTCGGCGGCCTCGTCCCAGGCACGGTCGCGGGTTTCGGCGAGATGAATCGCGGTGGCGAGCCGCCAGTTTCCGCGGTCGGCGGTCTTGCCCGCGGCGGTCGCGCCGGCCTCGACCTGGGCCCATTGCGACTTCGCGTCGCCGTAATGCGCGGCGAGGTTCTTTCCGACCGGCTGCAGCAGCAGCATGCCGTGCCGGCCGGCGAGCTCCAGATTGGCCGGCGTGCCCGACGACGCGATGGCGAGCGGCAGGCGCGGCTGCTGGTAGGACGGGAGCTGCAGGCGCAAATCCTCGAAGGACCAGAACTCGCCGCGATGGGAGATCGGCTCGGTCGTCTCCAGCAGACGCACGATCACGTCGATCGCCTCGTGCATCATCGGGTAGAGCCGGTCGTCGGTGATCGAGAAGAGCTTCTTGTCGGTGGCGAGATTGCAAGGTCCGACGCCGAGGATCGCGCGCCCCCGGGTCAGGTGGTCGAGGAACGCCATCCGCTCGGCGACATGGAACGGATGATGGAAGGGCAGGCTGATCACCGACGTGCCGAGGCGGATGCGGTGCGCCTTCGCCGCCGCCATGGCGAGCGCCATCTCGGGCGCCGGCATGGTCTCCCACCCGCCGGAATGGTGTTCGCCGATGAAGAACTCGTCGTAGTCGAGCGCGTCGGCGAGATGGATCAGTTCGATATCGCGGTGAAAGGCGAGCGTCGGGTTTTCCCGCGGGTGGTGGACGGGCATCATGAAAAACGAGAACTTCATCGCGCGCCTTCCCCTGGTCCGGATGCGGGCATCCTCGCCATTGGGCGGGGGCGGCGCAACGCCTTTCCCGTTTCCGCCGGCCCGGCCCGCGCGTGGCGAATGGCGCCCGCGCGTCGTATGGTAGCCCGACGCCGATTCTCCCGGGACACGACAGGATATCCATGGCGACGTTGGATGCCGCAGTAAGCCGCGATGCCAGGGTGATCGCGCTGGTCTGCGTTCCCCACATGATGAGCCATGCCTATTTTCTGGTTCTGCCGACGCTTTTTCCGCTGCTCAAGGAGGCGCTCGACCTCACCTATACCGACCTCGGGTTGGCGCTTACCGCGTTCGGACTCGCCGCCGGCCTCGGGCAGTTGCCGGTCGGCTTCCTCGTCGACCGGATCGGCGGCCGCCCGCTGCTGATCCTCGGCATGGCCGTCCAGGGCACGGCCATCGGGCTGATCGGCTTCGTCGACGCCTATTGGCAGATCCTTGCCCTCATGGGCATCGCCGGGCTCGCGCACACGGTCTACCACCCGGCCGACTACGCCATCCTGACCGCGACCGTGGATCCCCGCCGGATGGGGCGGGCCTATGGCGTCCATGCCTTCACCGGCAATCTCGGTTTCGCCATCGCGCCGGTGTTCATGGTGACCGTCTCGAGCCTCTGGCACTGGCGCGCGGCGTTCGTGGCGATCGGCGCGATCGGGGTGCTCGTCGCGGCATTGTTGTTCCTTTACCGCGACCTGCTGCGCCAGGATCGCCGGCGCGGCACGGCGGGCGAGCGGGCGGCACCGGTCGGGGCGAAGGCGGGGCTGCGCTTCCTGATGAGTGCCCCGATCCTGATGTGTTTCGCCTTCTTCGTCCTCCAGATGGCGGGCTCGGGCGGGCTCCGTTCCTTCACGGTCGCCGCCCTGGACCAGCTCTTTTCCACCCCGCTCGCGGTCGTCAACACCGCGCTCTTCGGGCTCCTCGTCGGGAGCGCGGTCGGCACGCTGGCGGGCGCGGATTACGCCGACCGGGTGGGTCCGCGGATCGGAACCGCGGCGATGACGCTGGGCCCGGCGGCACTGCTCATCGTGCTGGTGGGCACGGTCCCGATGCCGCTCGTTCTGCTGACCGCCGTGCTGGCCGCGGTTGGCTTCGCGCTCGGCTTCCTGATGCCCTCGCGCGATCTGCTCCTGCGGTCGGTGACGCCGGACGGCGCGATGGGCCGGGCGATGGGATTCGCCTCCAGCGGCGCCAACCTCGCGGGCGGTCTGGTGCCCATCCTCTTCGGCTGGATGCTGGACAATTTCGACCCGCGCTGGATTTTCTGGATCGCGGCGGCGTTCGTGGCAATGGCGCTGCTGACTTTCTCCACGGTCAAGGGGCGCTACGCCCGATGAGCGTCGAAGCGGCAAGTCCGGCCCACTCCGCCCGCGTGATCTCGCTGGTGGGCGCGGCGCACCTGATGAGCCACGTCTATCAGCTCGCCCTGCCGCCGCTCTTCCCCCTGCTCGCCCGCGACTTCGAGGTGAGCTACACCGCGCTCGGCCTGCTGGTCAGCGTGTTCAGCATCGCGGCGGTGCTGGGCCAGGTGCCGATGGGGTTCGTGGTGGACCGCATCGGGGGCGGCAAGGTGCTCATCGCCGGCCTCTTCGTTCAAGCCGCGGCGATCGCCGCGATCGCGGCCGTACCGTCATACTGGGTGCTGCTCCTCGTGATCGCCGTTGCCGGCCTCGCGCACTCGGTCTACCACCCGGCCGATTACGCAATCCTGTCCCGCGCCGTGCCGGAAGGGAGGCTCGGGCGCGCCTACACGTTCCACTCGTTCAGCGGCAATATCGGGACCGCCGCTGCGCCGATGGTCATGGTCGGCCTCGCGGCGTTCTGGGACTGGCGCGGCGCGTGTCTTCTCGTCGGCCTCGCCGGGATCGCGGTCGCGCTGGCCCTGGTCCCGTTCGGCAGCCTGTTGCGCGGCGAAGATCGAGAGGAAAGTGGAGCGTCGCCCTCGACCGGCGGCGGACATGGAACGGGCCTGCGGGCCGGGGTGGCCCTTCTCCTGTCGGCGCCGATCCTCCTTTGCTTCCTGTTCTTCGTCATCCTCAATACGGCGTTCGTCGGCGTTCGCGTCTTCGCGCCGTCGACGCTCGTCGAGATGTACGGCGTTCCCCTCGCCACCGCCAACGGCGCGCTTACCGGCTTCATCGTCGGCGCGGCTGTCGGGGTGCTCGCCGGGGGCGTGATCGCCGACCGTCTCGGCGCGCGAAGCATCACGGCGGTGATCGGGCTGATCGGAGCCGGCGCGCTGCTGATCGTCCTCGGACAGGTTTCGCTTCCCGTGGCCCTGGTCGTCGGATTGCTTACGCTGACCGGCTTCCTGCGCGGGATCGTGCAGGGAACGCGCGACCTGATGGTCTACGCGGCTACTCCCGCCGGCGCACACGGCAAGGTCTTCGCCTTCGTCTCCACCGGCGGACATGTCGGAACCGCGATCATGCCGCTGGTGTTCGGCTGGATCCTCGATGCGGGCGAGCCTGAACTCACCTTCCTGATCGCCGGCGTCCTCGCCCTCGTTGCGCTGGCGACGTTTGCGACGGTCAGGCGCAGGGTGGCGGGATAGGCGGGGCGCTTGCCGGGTCCGCGCGAAGGCCGCAAACTCCGCCGCGATGGCGAAAAAGAAGAAAATGCACCTCGCCCAGTTCCTGGTGCACGGGCCCACCTATCACAGCCTCGCCATGTGGCGGCACCCGAAGACGGCCGGGGCGGGCTATGCCTGGGACCGGCCGGAGCTCTATCAGCACATCGCGCGGGTTTGCGAGCGCGGCCGCTTCGACATGGTGTTCTTCGCCGATCTCAACTACATCGCCGACACCTATACCGGCAGCCTCGGCCCCTCGCTCCGCAGCGCGGCTCAGGCGCCGGAGCACGACCCGATCCCGCTCCTTCCCTTTCTCGCCGCCGTCACGGAGCGGATCGGCATCGCTTCCACCTTCTCCGTAAGCCACGCCCACCCGTTCTACGCCGCGCGCCTGTGGGCAACGCTCGACCATCTCACGCGCGGGCGGGCGGGCTGGAACGTGGTCACCTCGCTAAACAGCAACCAGGCCGCCAACTACGGCGAGGAACGCCAGCCCGCCGATGCGCGCTACGATCGGGCGCACGAGTTCATGGATGTCTGCCGCCGGCTGTGGAATTCGTGGGACGAGGACGCCGTCGTGATGGACCGGGAAAATGCGGTATTCGCCGATCCCGACAAGGTGCGCCGCATCGAGTACGAAGGCCGCTTCTTCAAGTCACGCGGCCCTCTCAACGTCACACCCTCGCCGCAGCGAGGCCCCGCGATCCTGCAAGCCGGCACCTCGCCCAAGGGCCGGGATTTCGCGGCCAGGTACGCCGACGCGATCTTCGCCATCCAGCCCCGAGCACGGGACGCGGCGGCGTATTACACCTCGATCAAGGGATTGATGTCCGATCTCGGCCGCGATCCGGACGCGTGCAAGATCCTTTACGGGATGCAGCCGATCCTGGGCATGACGGAGGCCGAGGCGCGCGAGCGGCAGGAGGAGCACAATTCGCTCGTGCCGTTCGAGGGCGGCATGGCGATCCTCTCGGCCCATCTCGATTTCGACCTCTCGAAGCTGCCGCCGGACGCGATCATGGCGGAGCGTACGGAATCGGAGCTGCACCGCTTCCGCACCCGTTTCCGCAAACCCGACGGCACGCCGATGACCGTGGCCGAGGTGGCGGCGCGGCACGGCCAGAGCGTCGGCCTGCCGCAATTCGTCGGCACGCCGGCCGGTATCGCCGACCGGATGGAGGATTTCATGGACCGGGTGGGCGGCGACGGCTTCATGCTGTCTCCCACCCACACCCCGGGCGCCATCGAGGAATTCGTCGACCTGGTGGTGCCGGAACTGCAGCGCCGCGGCTTGCTGCGCACCGAGTACAAGGGCCGTACCCAGCGGGAGATACTGCGCGAGGAGGATTGAGGGGGTCCTCGCCTCGACGCTCTCGCGCCCGCTGCACTACAATCCGCCGCCACGCTGGCTTGTCGGGTTCTCTCTGATGACCGATACCTCCCTACCTCTGTCGCGTTTCAAGGTACTTGACCTTACGCGCGCCCGGTCGGGGCCGACCTGCGTCCGCCAGCTCGCCGATTGGGGTGCGGACGTCATCAAGATCGAGGCGCCC
This sequence comes from Defluviicoccus sp., assembly GCA_022823775.1. Lineage (GTDB taxonomy): Bacteria > Pseudomonadota > Alphaproteobacteria > MPNO01 > MPNO01 > MPNO01. The sequence continues at coordinate 39,660 of JAJEHI010000188.1, forward strand.
GACCCCGAAGGCGACGGCGACAATGGCGGGCGCAAGTCGTCGGACTTCCAGAACCTGCACCGCAACAAGCGGTCGATGACGCTGAACCTCAAGGCACCGGCGGGCCGCGAGATCTTCATGAAGCTGGTCGGGACCGCCGATGTGGTGGTGGAGAACTACCGTCCGAGGGTGAAAGACCGGCTCGGGATCGACTACGAGTCGCTGAGGGCGGTCAACCCGCGCATCGTGCTCGGCAGCATCTCCGGGTTCGGTCAGGACGGCCCCTATGCCGACCGGCCGGGATACGACCAGGTGGCCCAAGGCATGGGCGGGCTGATGTCGGTCACGGGACATCCGGGACAGGGGCCGGTGCGCGCCGGAACCGCGATCGCCGACATCACGGCGGGTCTCTATTGCGCGATGGGTATCATGGCGGCCCTGCTGGAGCGCGAGGTATCCGGCGAGGGCCAGTGGGTCGATTCCTCGTTGCTGGCCGCGCAGATCGCGGTGATGGACTTCCAGGCGGCGCGCTGGACCGTCGACCGCGAGGTCGCCCCGCAGGCCGGCAACGACCACCCGCTCTACATGCCGACCGGGATGTTCGAGACCGCCGACGGATTCCTCAACATCGCGGCGTCGGGGGACGAGATGTTCTCGCGGCTCTGCGCGGCGCTCGGCACGGAGGCGTTGCTGGGCGACCCTCGATTTGCGGACGGGCCCGCGCGGGGCAGAAACCGGGCCGCGCTCAACGAGGCCATCGCGGCGGTCACCCGCACCGCCGCGACCGCCGAATGGGTCGAACGGCTGAACCGCGGCGGCGTGCCCTCGGGCCCGGTCTACAGCCTCGACCGGACCTTCGCCGACCCGCAGGTCCGGCATATCGGCATGGCGGCTCCGGTCGAACACCCGGCCCGGGGCCGCATCGAACTGGTGGGCCAGCCGGTGCGGTTCCACCGTACCCCGTGGCGGCTGCGCAACGCGTCTCCGGAAATGGGCGAGCACACCGACGCCGTCCTCGCCGATTTGGGCTATTCGGACGACGAGATCGAGACGCTGCGGGAGCGGAATGTGCTATGAGCCTTTATTCGGTCCAGAAGCTGATCTACCAGCTCAACCGCGATCCCCACACGCGGCAGCGCTACGAGGAGGACTTCGAGGCGCTTCTGCGGGAATATCCGATGACCGAGGAGGAGAGCCGAGCGATCCGCGAGCCGGATATCGGGCTTCTCTACGTGCTTGGCGTGAACGGGCAGCTGCTGATGCATTACGCGGCGCTCCGGGGATATCCGTGGAACGACTACCTCGAGGCGATGCGCGAGGGCGTACGGCGCCACGGACCGGTCCGGGCCGGTCTCTACGCGATGGTTGAGGAGACAGACGGATGAGCCTCGTATTCGCCGGCGTGTGCAGCCACGCCCCCGGCATCACCGGGCGCGCCGACCGCGTGGAACCCGAACGCCTCGCTCGCCTTCATGCCGCCTACGACCGGATGCGGGAAGCCATCGAGGCGGCCGAACCGGATGCCCTGCTGGTGGTCGGGGCGGAGCACTTCGCCAATTTCTTCATGAACAACATGCCGGCCTACTGCATCGGCATGGCGGACGGCTTCGAGGGCCCGATCGAGGATCCGGACTGGCTCGCCATCCCGCGCACGACGATCCCCGGCAACGCCGAACTCGCGCGCCGGCTGATCGAGCGGGTACTGGAACATGTCGACGTCGCCTACGCGGAAGAGTGGAAGTTCGATCACGGGATCATGGTTCCCCTGAATTTCCTGACGCCGCGCTACGACCTGCCGGTAATCCCCGCCAACATCAACTGCCAGGGACCGCCGCTCACGCCGGTCCACCGGTCCTACGCGTTCGGCGAGGCGCTCGGGCGTGCCTGCGACGCGGTTCCGGAACGCATCGCCCTGATCGGCACCGGCGGAATCTCGCACTGGCCGGCCACGCCGGATTCGGGAAAGATCAACGAGGACTGGGACCGCGCGTTTCTCGACCGGCTCGTCGCCAACGACCGGGATGCGCTGCTCTCCTACAACGATGCCGACACCTACCGGGAAGGCGGCCAGGGCGGTTTCGAAATCCGTACCTTCATCGCGGTGGCGGGCGCCGTCGGCGGGGCGAAGGGCGAGATCTGGCATTACGATCCGGTGCCGGATTTCGCGGTCGGCTGCACGGTGGGGGTGATGGCGACGGCATGACGGTCGGGCCGGGACCCGGCTTCCTCCGGCTTGCACCGCCGGGGGGCGCCGACTAGTTTCCGCCCCGCCATGAAAGATACCCAGCCGCGCGGGCGGATCCGGTTCCGCGACGAAGGACCGGAAATCGAGGACTTCAAGACCGAAGTCATCGAGAACCTGTCCAGGGATCGGAAGACGCTCCCCTGCAAGTTTTTCTACGACAAGAAGGGCTCGACCCTGTTCGATCGCATCTGCGAGCTCGACGAGTATTACCCGACCCGCACCGAGATCGCGCTCCTCGAACGGCACGGGGAAGAATTCGCCGAGCTCAGCGGTCCCGCCTGCCACGTCATCGAGTTCGGCAGCGGTTCGAGCGTCAAGGTGAAACTGTTGCTCGACAAGCTGGACGAGCCCGCGACGTATACGGCGATCGACATTTCCAAGGACCACTTGATCGGCGCCACAAGCGCGCTCGCCGAGGAGTTCCCCAGGCTCGACGTGGAGGCGGTCTGGGCGGACTACACCCAGCCCCTCAGCATGGAGAGGGACGAAGGCGATGCAGGCCGCAGGCTCGGTTTTTTCCCGGGATCGACCATCGGCAATTTCGCCCCGGAAGAGGCGCACGCATTTCTGGAGCGCTCGGCCGAGACCATCGGCCAGGGCGGATCGATGCTCATCGGGGTCGACCTGAAGAAGAACGAGGACACGCTGATCGCGGCCTACAACGACCGCGAAGGCGTCACCGCGGCCTTCAACGAGAACCTGCTGGCCCGGATCAACCGGGAACTGGACGGCGATTTCGACTTGTCCGCCTTTTCCCATGACGCGGTCTACAATCGCGACCACGGGCGGATCGAGATGCACCTGGTAAGCGAGTGCGACCAGACCGCGACGATCGGCGACCGATCCTTCGACTTCCGCGCCGGCGAGACCATCCACACCGAGAACTCGTACAAGTACAGCGTCGAGGAGTTCCAGGGTCTTTGCCGGGAGGCGAAATACGAGCCGGTGCAGGCGTGGACGGACCCTGCCGGGATGTTCAGCCTCCATTATCTCAACGTCGCCTGAACGCCTGTCCGGGCAAGGGCACGCGGACTCCGTTGCGGACGGGGACTGGAATTCCGGACCGCGCGATACGATTTATCGAATAGACGGGTGCCGCGCTCGGTCGCGTGCCGGGTGAACGGCATGCCTGCGCGATCCGCCGGTGCGCGCAAGGGGTCGGAAGGAGCGGGAAGCGGGGATGGACCGGACCGACCAGCCGAAACCGGGCACGGGCCGCCGCAGGCGGCGCGGGCGCCGCATGCGCCTGCGCATCATGCGCCACATCCGCGCCTATTTCTTCGCCGGCGTCCTCGTGACCGCTCCGATCGCGATCACCTTCTACCTCGCCTGGCTGATCATCAACTGGATCGACGGCAAGATCACGCCGTTGATCCCGGCGGCCTACAACCCGGAAACCTATCTGCCGTTCGGGATCCCGGGGCTCGGGCTCATAATCTCGTTCGTGCTGCTCACGGTGATCGGCGCCATGGCGGCGGGCGCGGCCGGGCGCTTCGGGGTGAAGATGACGGAGCGCCTGCTCGCCCGGATGCCGGTGATCCGCAGCGTTTACAGCGCGACCAAGCAGATATTCGAAACCGTCCTTCGGCAGCAATCGAACGCGTTCCGGCAGGTGGTGCTGTTCGAGTATCCGCGCCGCGGCAGCTGGGCGATCGGCTTCATCACGGGAAAGACGCTCGGGGAGGTACAGAACGTCACCAGCGACGAGGTGGTGAACGTGTTCCTTCCGACCACCCCGAACCCGACTTCCGGGTATCTTTTGTTCATTCCGCGCAGGGAGCTGATCGTCCTCAGCATGACCGTCGAGGAAGGAATCAAGATGGTCGTCTCGGGCGGCATCGTGACGCCGGAAGATCGCCGGGATCCCGAAGAGCGGAAGATCAAGAAGGCGGCGCCCGCGGCTTTGGACCGGCAGACGATCCCCTACGACGAAGGCGACGGGGGAACGGCGGAGATCGAGGACCTGCGCGAGCGGCAGTCATCCTGAGCGCACGGTCCTGACCACGGCGTCCCTTTCGAAGAGATAGAGCAGCGTCCTGAGCGCCGACCCCCTGTCGGTCGCCAGCCCGGCGTCGCGCTCGACGATCAGCCGCGCGTCGTCGTTCGCCACCTCCAGGAGGTCGGCATGAGCCGAAATATCGGCGAGACGAAAGTCGGGGAGGCCGGATTGCCGGGTGCCCAGAAGCTCTCCCGCGCCCCTCAGACGCAGATCCTCTTCCGCGATCAGGAAGCCGTCATCGGTCTCGCGCATCACGTTGAGCCGCGCCCGGGCGGTTTCGGTCAGCGGGCTTCCGTAGAGCAGCAGGCAGAAGGAGGCGCGCTCGCCCCGGCCGACGCGCCCGCGTAGCTGGTGCAGCTGGGCGAGTCCGAAACGCTCGGCGCGTTCCACCACCACGACGGACGCTTCCGGAACGTCTATGCCCACCTCGATCACCGTGGTGGCCACCAGTATGTCGATGCCGCCGTCCGAGAAACGGGCCATGACGGCGTCCTTCTCGGCGCCCTTCATCCGCCCGTGCAGAAGGCCCACGCGATCGCCGAAGAGGGTTTCGAGCGCGGCGTGCCGCTCGGTTGCCGCCGCCAGATCGAGGGTCTCGGACTCATCGACCACCGGACAGACCCAATAGATGCGCGCCCCGTTCCCAATCGCCCGCCGGAGGCGGGCGATCACGTCGTTCAGCCGGTCGACGGGCAGAACGCGGGTATCGACGGGGCGCCGGCCGGGCGGTTTCTCATGCAGCCGCGATACGTCGATGTCGCCATAGGCCGTCATCGTCAGCGTGCGCGGAATCGGCGTCGCCGTCATTACCAGCACGTCGACCGAGCGCCCCTTGTCGGCGAGCGCCACGCGCTGGTCGACGCCGAAGCGATGCTGTTCGTCGATCGCGGCGAACGCGAGATCCGCGAACGCGACAGCCTCCTGCTGCAAGGCGTGCGTCCCGATGGCAAGCGAGGTCGCGCCGCTCGCGAGATCGGCGTATATCCGCCCGCGGTTCGCGCCGCGTTCGCGCCCGGTAAGGAGGGCGACCGAGATCCCGATGCTCTTCGCGACCGGCTCGACGGTCGCGAAATGCTGTCGCGCGAGGATTTCCGTCGGCGCCATCAAGGCGGCCTGCGCACCGGCCTCCACCGCCGTCAGCATCGCGAGGAACGCAACCACGGTCTTGCCGCTGCCCACATCGCCCTGGAGCAGGCGGATCATGCATTCCGGCGATTCCATGTCGGCCGCGATTTCGGCGGCCGCCGTCTCCTGCGCCCCGGTCAGCGGGAAACCGAAGGTCGCCAGCGCGCGCTTCCTCAGGGATTTGTCGCCGACGATCGCGCGGCCCGGCCGCCCGCGCCGCTGCCGCCGGACCAGTGCGAGCGTGAGCTGGTTCGCCAGGAGCTCGTCATAGGCGAGGCGTTGGCGCGCCGGATGCGACGGCAGCAGCGCGGCTTCCTCCTCGGGCGCGTGCGCCCGGACCAGCGCCTCGTGCCAGGACGGCCAGGACTTGCGCGCAATCCAGGCGGCGTCCTGCCATTCGGGCAGGTCGGGAGCACGGCGTACCGCCTCGGAGACGATCCGCCCGAGCGGCTTCGACGTTAGTCCGGCGGTCAGCGGATAGACCGGCTCGATCCGCTTTAGAGCCTCGAGCTCCCCGGGCCTCCCGATATGGTCGGGATGGGTCATCTGGAGCCGGTCCCGGTAGCGCTCGACCCTGCCGCTGACCACCCGCTTCTCGCCCACGGGCAGGACATTTTCCAGATAGTTTCCCTTTGCATTGAAGAACACCAGGTCAAGCGCTCCGGTGCCGTCGTGGCAGACGACGCGATAGGGGATGCGCCGGTTGGGCGCCGGAACGTGACGGTCCACCTCGACCGCGATCGTGACGATCGCCTTGTCGGGCGCGCTCGCGATAGCGGGCGAGAACCGGCGGTCGATGAGCGCGGTCGGCAGATGCCAGAGAAGATCGACGACTTTCGGTCCCGCCAACCGTTCGATCGCCGCTCCGATCCGCGGTCCGACGCCGGACAACGTCCGGATCTCGGCAAACAGTGGAAACAGGACTTCCGGGCGCATCGGCGGAACCTGAGGATCGCGGGCGGATCATCGGACAGCGCCCGCGCGCCGCCGTCAAGCGAGCGAGCGCGAAGCGTCCTCCCTCCCTTGCCCGAACGGCGGCGCTGTGCGAGAGGTCTGGCCTTCCGTCCCATGGGAGCACCGTTCGTGGACCGAGGCCTCGACGCGCGCCGCAAGCGCATCCTGTTCCGCAGCCTTCGGCGGGGCACCAGGGAAAGCGACCTGGTGATCGGGGGGTTCGCAAGAACGACGCTCAAGAAGCTCGACGGGGCGCAGCTGGACGCGCTCGAAGCGCTTCTGGACCGTCCCGATCCGGAGCTGCTGGGTTGGGTTATCGGCCTCCGCCCGGTGCCCCCGGAATTCGACACCGAGGTGATGGCCATGCTCCGGGCCTACAAGAGCGCGCTTTGAACTCACCCGCCTTCCTTCCTCGCGAAATCGATACCGCGGCCGGTCCGGGACGGGCGCTGCTCGCCGGCGTGCCGGAGGCGCTGGAGCCCCGTGTCATCGCGGGTCTCGCCACGGGCGGCACCGGTTCGCGGGTTCTTCATATCGCCCGCGACGACGCGCGCCTCGCCCGTCTCGCGGAGGGACTCGCCTTCTTCGCGCCCGAGCTGCCGGTGTTGCGATTGCCCGCCTGGGACTGCCTGCCCTATGACCGGGTTTCGCCGGTAAGCGACATCGTCGCGGAGCGGGTGGACACCATGACGCGCCTCGCGAACGGAGACGCGTCAACGGAGTGTCCGACGGTCGTCCTGACCACCGTGTCCGCCGCGCTGCAGCGCCTTCCGGCGCGCGCGGTCTGGCGCGAAGCCTCGTTCGACGCCGCGCCGGGAGAGCCCATCGATCTCGACGGCCTCACCGCCTTCCTGGTCCGCAACGGCTACCGGCGCGCGAGCACGGTGCGCGAACCGGGGGAATTCGCGATCAGGGGCGGCATTGTCGACCTGTTCCCGCCCGGACCGGACCGGCCGGTCCGACTCGACCTGTTCGGCGACACGCTGGAGGGAATCAGGAGCTTCGACGCCGGAACGCAGCGCACGACCGGCACGCTGGACCGGCTCGCGCTCTCCCCGATCAGCGAGATCGCCCTCGACCCTCCCTCCATCGGCCGTTTCCGAGCCGCCTATCGCGAACTGTTCGGCGCGGTATCCGAGGATCCTCTTTACCAGGCGGTCAGCGAGGGGCGGAAACAGGCCGGCATGGAGCACTGGCTGCCTCTGTTCCACGAGACGCTGGAGACGGTGTTCGACTACCTGCCGGACGCGATGGTGACGCTGGAAAACCTGATCGACTCGGCACGCGATGCCAGGCTCGAAATGATCGCCGACTACTACGACGCGCGGCGGACGTTCCTGGAGTCCGGGCGCGCGGGGCAGGACCGCGCGCCGCCCTACCGGCCGTTACCGCCCGACCGCCTCTACCTCGACGGCGGGGAGTGGGACGGGCTGCTGGCTGAGCGCAGATTGGGCTATTTCAGGCCCTACGACGCGCCGAAGGACATGCCCCGGGGCGCATTCGATTCGGTGGCGAATTTCGGCGGCCGGCGGGCGCCGGCCTTTACCGGCGCGGCGGCCGAAGCGGAGGGCGGGGAAGGGGACGTGTTCGACCGCGTCCGCCGGGCGCTGGAGGCCCGTCGGCGTCAGGGAACCCGCGCCGTCATCGCGGCCTGGTCTCCGGGCTCGCGGGAACGTCTGGGGCAGTTGCTTGCGGAACATGGGATCGCCGGCCTCGTTCCGGTCGGGAACTGGCCGGAGATCGAGGCGCTTCCGCCCGACCGGGCGGGGCTCGCGGTTCTCGGGATCGAACAGGGCTTCGAAACGCCGGACCTTCTGGTCGTGGGCGAGCAGGACATCCTCGGAGAGCGCCTGACCCGACCGCGCCGGCGTCGCGCGAAGGACTTCATCTCGGACGCATCCGATCTCTCGCCGCAGGATCTCGTGGTCCATGTCGAGCACGGGATCGGACGGTACGAAGGCCTTGAGACCGTCGTCGCGGACGGCGCGCCGCACGATTGCCTCCGCCTGACCTATGCGGGGGGAGACCGTCTCTACGTCCCCGTCGAGAGCCTGGAGGTGATGTCGCGCTACGGCTCGGGCGAGTCCGATGCGGCGCTCGACCGGCTGGGCACGGCCGCCTGGCAGCAACGCAAGGCGAGATTGAAGAAGCGTCTGCTTGAAATGGCGGACGCCCTGATCGCGGTCGCCGCCGCCCGGAAACTGCACGCGGCGGAGCCTGTCGCCGCCGAACCGGGTCTCTACGAGGCGTTCTGCGCACGCTTTCCGTTTACCGAGACCGACGACCAGGTGGAAGCTATCGAGGCGACGCTGGAGGATCTCGGCCGCGGGCAGCCGATGGACAGATTGATCTGCGGCGATGTCGGATTCGGCAAGACGGAAGTCGCGCTCCGGGCCGCCTTCAACGTCGTCCATGCGGGCGGCCAGGTCGCCGTGGTGGTGCCGACCACGCTCCTGTCGCGCCAGCACTTCGTCACCTTCACGCAGCGCTTTGCCGGGCTTGCCGTCAATATCGGTCAGCTGTCGCGTCTGGTCTCCGCGAGGGAAGCCGCCGCGACCAGAAAAGGCCTGGCCGACGGCACGGTAGACATCGCTATCGGCACCCACGCGCTGCTCGCCAAGGGTATCGCGTTCCGCAATCTCGCGCTTCTGGTGATCGACGAGGAGCAGCATTTCGGCGTCGCCCACAAGGAACGGCTCAAGCAGCTCAAGGCGAACGTCCACGTGCTTACGATGACCGCGACGCCGATTCCGCGCACCCTGCAGATGGCGTTGAGCGGGGTGCGCGAGATGAGCACCATCGCCACCCCGCCGGTCGACCGGCTCGCGGTGCGGACCTACGTGCTGCCCTTCGATCCCGTGATCGTCCGCGAGGCGATAATGCGGGAGCGCTTCCGCGGCGGGCAGAGCTTCTACGTGTGTCCGCGCATCTCCCAGCTCGACGAGGTGGCGGAACGCCTGGAAGCCCTGGTGCCCGACGTCACGATCCGCATCGCCCACGGCCGGATGCCCACGCGCGCGCTCGAGGACGTGATGGTCGCGTTCTACGAGGGAAAGATCGACGTACTCCTGAGCACGCAGATCATCGAATCGGGGCTCGACATACCCCGTGCCAACACGCTGATCGTCCATCGCGCCGACCAGTTCGGCCTCGCCCAGCTTTACCAGCTTCGCGGCCGGATCGGACGGTCCAAGCTGCGCGGTTATTGCTACCTCACCCTGCCGCCCGACCGGGTGCTGACCGACGCCGCGGAAAAACGGCTGGACGTCATGCGGACGCTGGACACGCTCGGGGCGGGTTTCTCGCTTGCGAGCCACGATCTCGACATCAGGGGGGCGGGAAACCTGCTCGGCGACGCGCAATCGGGGCATATCCGCGAGGTCGGGGTGGAACTCTACCAGCAGATGCTGGAGGAGGCGGTCGCCGAGGCGCGCGGAACGACCGATGCGGTTTCGACGGACTGGGTTCCGCAGATCGCGGTGGGGCTGCCGGTCCTGATTCCGACCGACTACGTCTCGGACCTCGATGTGCGGCTCGGCCTCTATCGCCGGATCGCGCGACTCGCCGACCGGAGCGAGACCGATTCCTTCGCCGCCGAGATGATCGACCGCTTCGGCCCGCTGCCCGAGGAGGTCGAAACGCTGCTCCATGTCGTGGCGGTCAAGCAGCAAAGCCGGCGGGCCGGGATCGACAAGCTGGACGCGGGCCCCAAAGGGGCGGTCGTCGCCTTCCGCGATGACGCCTTCGCCAATCCCGCGGGTCTGATCCGCTACATCCAGGACGATCTCGGACGCACCAGGCTCCGCCCCGACCACCGGCTCGTCGTGAGCCGGGACTGGGTTCCCCCCGCGCGGCGGCTCGACGGGGTGCGCGAGTTGGTCGACACGCTTGCCGCCATAGCGGAGGAGGAGGCCTAGGGTGACCGGGGATCTCTATTTCGAGGATTTCTATGTCGGCCAGATCGTCGAGAGCGCGAAGAAGACGCTGAGCGAGGCCGAAATCATCGACTTCGCGAGGAACTATTCCAACCTCCCCTATCACACCGATCCCGAGGCGGCGGCCCGATCCATGTTCGGCTGCATCGTCGCCCCGGGCTATCAGACCGCCGCGCTGACTTTCGGGCTCTTCGTCGATACCGGCACGTTTCGCGCCTGCGGCATGGGCTCGCCGGGCATCGACAGGCTGCGCTGGCTGAGACCCGTGCGCGCGGGCGACACGCTGCAGGTCTTCGCCGAAATCGTCGAGGTCTCCCCGGCCAGGGAGGAGGGCGGGCGCGACGCGGTCCGCATCTCATACGAGACCCGCAACCAGAACGGAGAGGCGGTGATGACACTGACCAGCCTTCATTTCGTCCGCCGTCGCCCGACAGGAGATTGACATGACCGATCCGATTCCCGTTCGCCTCGCCGCCGGCTCAGGAGAGACCTTCGGCGTCGACGACCTCTCTTGCGCGGCCGCGACCGATCTCGGGCTCTGGCGCGACGAGGGGCTGGACCCGTCCTGGACTCCGGTCCATGGCGGGGTGCGCGCGATCGAGGCGCTGATGGACGGGCGGGTCGATGTCGCCTATGGCGGGCTGGGCCCGGCGCTCGCCGCCCGCGCCGGCGGCGCGCCGGTCCGTATCGTGGTTTCGATGGCACGGGCGCTCGCCCAGAACCTGGTCGTCCAGAACCGTATCGACGACCCCGAACGACTGCGCGGCTGCTCGTGGGCGCTGGACGGTTTCGGCGCGCTCAGCCACCACATGGCCCGGCTCACGATTCGCGCGCTGGGGATTTCCGAAGACGAGATCGAATGGCGCGCGCTCGGCCCGCCGCCGGAGCGCATCGAGGCGTTGCTCGACGGCTCGATCGACGTCTCGCTGATCCGGGTCGAGGAAGCGCTGTCGCTGAGCGCGCGCTATCCGGACAGGCTCCGCACCCTGCTCGGTTTCGGCGACCTCAAGCGGCTGGTCCCGGTGCAGCCGCACGGCGTGCTCTCGACCACAGAGACGTTCGAGGAGCGATCGCCCGACATCCTCGCCCGCGTGACGCGGGGCATGATCCGGGCCTCGCGTACGCTCCATTCCGACGGGGCGGCGTTCGAACGGGTGTTTCGCGGCAATGCCATCGTCGAACTGTCCGCCGACGAGATCGCG
>JAJEHI010000174.1 GCA_022823775.1 Defluviicoccus sp.
AGACGCGGATTTATGGTGTGGCAGACCGCCCCTGAGCCGGAGGCCGCGTAGTAGATTTCGAGATGCCGCCAGGTATTCCAGGCGAGCGTCCCGACCCGGTCGGAAGGGCCGACGCCGAGGCCCTTGAGCGCGTTGGCGAGCCGTCTGGCGCGGCGTTCGAGATCGGCATAGCCATAGCGATGGATCGGACCTTCAACGCTGCGCGACACGATTTCGGTGGTCGCGTGGTTCTGGGCGGCGTTCCTGAGCAGGGACGAGACCAGCAGTTGCGTCCCCATCATCAGACCTTCCATCGCAATGCCTCCTTCGCTCCGGTCGACGGGATTCACTCTATCGCCGCCGAAATAGGGCGACAATTCGAACGCGTCTCCCTCATCGTCATATCGACCGGAGCCGCGCGCAGCGCCGCGGAGCGGAGATATCTGTCAGGCACGACGGCGCAAGGGAGTGTGTGGCGGATTTCGGCGCTCCGGTCGAAATGACGAGAGAAGGAACGCGGGGCAGCGGTTCCAACGGAACCGGACAGCGCCTAGACTCGCGCCAGCCCGGTCCGGGGGAACATTCCGATGGTCGATGCCAAGCTGCCGAAATTCGACACGCTGAGCCTGCATGCCGGCCAGCAGCCGGACCCGGCGACCGGCGCGCGGGCGGTTCCGATCTACCAGACCACGTCCTACGTCTTCCCCGACACCGACTATGCCGCCTCCCTGTTCAACCTGGAACGCGCGGGCCACATCTATACGCGCATCTCCAACCCGACGACGGCGGTGTTCGAGGAACGCATCGCGGCGCTTGAGGGCGGCGTCGGCGCGGTGGCGACGGCGAGCGGACAGGCCGCGCTCCACCTCGCGGTGGCGACGCTGATGGATGCCGGCGCGCACATCGTCTCCTCGGCCTCGATCTATGGCGGCAGCCACAACCTGTTCACCCACACCCTGCCGCGCTTCGGCGTTACGACGACATACGTCGACCCGCGCGACCCGGGTGCGTTCGAGGCCGCGATCCGGCCCGAAACCCGGGTGATCTTCGGCGAAACCCTGGGCAATCCGGGGCTCGAGGTGATGGACTTGCCGCGAGTGGCCGAAATCGCCCATGCGGCCGGCATTCCGGTGCTGATCGACAACACCTTCGCCTCGCCCGCCCTGTTCAGACCGTTCGACCACGGCGCCGACCTGGTGCTGCACTCGGCGACCAAATTCCTGGGCGGGCACGGCGTGGCGATCGGTGGCGTGCTGGTCGACGGCGGCACCTTCGACTGGGCGGATTCGGGGAAATTCCCCACGCTCACCGAACCCTATGCCGGCTATCATGGCATCAATTTCTCCGAGGAGTTCGGCCCGGGCGCCTTCGTCATGCGGGCGCGGGCGGAGGGGTTGCGCGATTTCGGCGCCTCGATGAGCCCGGCCAACGCCTTCTACCTGATCCAAGGGGTCGAGACCCTGCCCGTCAGGATGGCGCGGCACGTCGAGAACGCGCGCGAGATCGTCGCCTTTCTCGACGGGCACGGCGCGGTGTCCTGGGTGGGCTGGCCGGAGCTCGACAGCCATCCCGACCGAGAACTTGCCAGGCGGCTCCTGCCGAAGGGTTGCGGCGCCGTGTTCTCCTTCGAGATCGGCGGCGGACGCGAGGCCGGCCGCGTCTTCATCGAACGGCTCAGGCTGTTCTCACATCTCGCCAATGTCGGCGACGCCAAGTCGCTGGTCATCCACCCGGCCTCGACCACGCATCAGCAGATGGACGCGGCGGCGCTCAAGGCGGCCGGCATCGGGGAGGGCCTCGTCCGGCTCTCGGTCGGCCTGGAGGACCCGGACGACCTGATCGACGACCTCGACCAGGCGCTGAGGGCGGCGGCGCGGGCCGCGGCCCCGCGCGCGGCGGAGTAGCGCGATGGAATTCACCGTCGACGGGCTGAGGACCTTCGCGGCGACCGGCGGACGGCCCTTCGATCCCGCGCGGCCGGCGATCCTGTTCGTCCACGGCGCGGCCAACGACCATTCGGTCTGGCACCTGCCGGCGCGCTATTTCGCCCATCACGGGTTTTCCGTCGCCGCCATCGACCTGCCGGGTCACGGGCTATCGAGCGGGGAACCGCCGACCGCGATCGGGGAGATGGCGGGCTGGCTCGGCCGGGCGCGCGACGCGCTGGGCCTGGAGCGCGCGGTCCTGGCGGGCCACAGCATGGGCTCGCTGATCGTCCTCTGCGCGGCCGCCGAGGATCCGGCGGCGACCGGGAAGCTGGTCCTCCTCGGCCCGGCCGCCGCGATGCCGGTGCATGACGAGCTTCTCGATGCCGCGCGGCGGAACGACCGCAAGGCGATCGACCTGATCACCTATTGGGGCCTGAGCGCCTCATCGCAGATCGGCGGCCACCGCAGCCCGGGGCTCTGGATGAACGGCGGCGGTCAGCGCCTGCTGGAGCGCGCCGACGACGGCGTGCTGGCGGCCGGGCTGGCAGCCTGCGCCGGCTTCTCCGACGGAGAAGAACGCGCCCGCGCGGTCGAGGCGGAAACGCTCCTGATCCTCGGGGAGCGCGACACGATGACGCCGATGAAGGGCGGCATCGCGCTCGCGAGCGCCATCCCGGATGCGCGTCATGTCGTGCTTTCGGGCTGCGGCCATTCCATGCTCGCCGAACGGCCCAACGAGACGCTGGACGCCATGCGGGATTTTCTCCTGCCGGCCGGGCTATAACGGGCCATGGACTTCACCCTTCCCCCCGAGATCGACGACTATCGCCGCCGCGTCCGCGCCTTCGTCGAAGAGCACATCCTGCCGCTGGAACGGGACCCGGCGAACGCCGACGAGCACGAGAATTTGCGCGAGGACGTGCTGAACACCGTGCGCGCCAGGGTCAAGGCGGAGGGTCTGTGGGCGCTCCAGATGCCCAAATCGCGCGGCGGTCAGGGGCTGCCCGTAATCGGCATGGCGGCCTGCTACGAGGAGATGAACCGCTCGATCTACGGCCCGGTCTGCTTCAACTGCGCCGCGCCGGACGACGGCAACATGATGGTGCTGGAGAAGGTCGCGACCGAGGCACAGAAGGAACGCTGGCTGCAGCCGATCGTCGACGGCAAGGTGCGCTCCTCTTTCGCGATGACCGAACCGATGCCGGGCTCGGGTTCCGACCCGTCGGCCATGCTGACCACCGCCACGCGCGAGGGCGACCGCTGGATCGTCGACGGGCACAAGTGGTTCATCACCGGAGCGGAATCGGCACGGCACTTCATCCTCATCGCGCGCACCTCGGACGACCGGCGGCGCGGACTCTCCGCTTTCCTGTTCGATGCCGACCGCCCCGGCTTCGAGATCGTCCGGCGCATCCCGATCATGGGGCCGGAGGAGCATGGCGGGCATTGCGAGGTCCGCTTCGATCGCATGGAGATACCGGACGGGGACCGGCTGATGGAGGTGGGCGACGGGCTCAAGCTCACCCAGATCCGGCTCGGAACGGCCCGGCTCACCCATTGCATGCGCTGGACCGGGATGGCCAAGCGGGCCCTGGAAGAGACCTTCGACCATGTGCGCAAGCGCGAGAGCTTCGGTTCGAAACTCGCCGACCACGAGGGCGTTCAGTGGATGCTGGGCGAGGCGGCGATGCAGGTCGATATCGGGCGCTTGCTCACCATGCGGGCGGCGGCGCGGCTCGATGCCGGCGACTTCGCGCGCAAGGAGGTCTCGATGGCCAAGGTCGTGGTCTCCGAGGCGCTCCATAACGCCATCGACACCGCGATCCAGCTCCTCGGCGCGCGCGGCTATTCCAGGGACACCAAGCTCGAATGGATGTACCGCTACGCGCGCCAGGCCCGGCTGGTGGACGGCGCGTCGGAGGTGCACAAGATGGTGATGTCCCGCTTCCTGCTCGAAGAGGGGGTCGATTTCTGGAGCTGGCCGTGAGCGAAGCCCTCGCGGCATTCATCCGGGAACGGGCGGGCGCCGACTCGGTCGCCATCGCCAACGAGAAACGCCTCACCGGCGGCGCGATCCAGGAAAACCGGGCGCTCGACGTCGACATCGACGGCGGACCCCATGCCGGCCGGCACGCGCTGGTGCTGCGGACCGAGGCGAAATCCTCGGTCCCGTTGAGTCAGCCGGTCGCCAACCAGTTCGCCTATCTGAAGCTCGCCGGGTCGGTGGGCATGACGGTGCCGGAACCGCTCTGGCAGTCGGACGACCCCGGGATCGTCGGAACCCCGTTCTACCTGATGCGCCGGGTCCCCGGGGAAGCGCTCGGCAACCGGGTCGTGCGGCAGGGGCCGAACCCGGCGCTCGCCGAACGGCTGGGCCGCGAGCTCGCGCGACTTCACACGATCGTTCCGTCGCAAGACGCACCCGATTTCCCCGGCGCTCCGCCGGACGACCCGGCCGCGGAAAGCATCGCGCTCTACAGGAGATTTCTCGATGCCGAGCCGATGCCGCACCCGGCCATCGAATGGGGCTTGCGCTGGCTGGAAACGCACCCGGTCGCGCCCGGCGAGATCGTGCTGTGCCACCACGATTTCCGCACCGGCAACTACATGGTCGAGGATGGACGCCTGACCGGCATCCTCGACTGGGAATTCGCCGGCTGGTCCGACCCGATGGAGGACGTCGCCTGGTTCTGCGCCAGGTGCTGGCGTTTCGGCGCGAACGGTCTGGAGGCGGGCGGGATCGCCGACCGCGCCCCGTTCTACGCCGGCTACGAGGCCGAGAGCGGGCGCCGGATCGACCCCGTGAAAATCCATTTCTACGAGGTCATGGCGCATGTCCGCTGGGCAACGATCGCGCTCCACCAATGCGGACGGCACCTGTCGGGGGCGGAGCCGGATCTGGAGCTCGCGCTGATCGGCCGGCGGCTGCCGGAACTCGAATACGAAATCCTCTCCCTGACGGCGCCGGGACAGGACCGTGCGTGACAAGCCGGACATTCGCGACCTGCTGGAGACGGCGCGGCGGACGCTGATGGAGGGCCTGCTGCCCAACCTGCCGGCCGAGCACCGTTACCGCGCCCATCTGGTCGGCGCGGCGATGGCGACCGCTTCGCGGGAGCTCGCCGCCGGAGCCGCGCCGGAAGAGGAAGAACGGGCGGCGCTCGCGCGGCTGCTCGGCGAGGACGGCGATCTGGAAACGCTCAACCGCGCTTTCGCCCGCAGGCTGCGCGAAGGAGCCCTCGACGGGAACGAAGAGGCCTACGCGGTCCTCACCCGCGGGAACGCGGCCAGGCTGGCCGAATGCAACCCGGGATACGACACCGGGTGACGGTCCCGTTCACTCCGGCCGGTAGTGGATTGCCCGCATCGGCGTCGGGTTGAAGTTGTTGCACTTGTTGCGCTCCTGCGGGCAGTTCGACATCGCGACCAGCACGTCCCTCTCGGCGGTGAAGTCGACATAATCGCCCGCCTTCGAGCTCGGCAGCTCGATGGTGAAGGTGCCGTCGGGCTGGATCGGGCAGTTCATGAAGACGTTGATGTTGTAGGGGATCTGCTTCCATTCGATGCCCCAGGGCGCGAGCGCGGCGGCGAAATTGTCGCGGCAGTTGGGCGTGTCCTTGACGCCGTAACGCACCTCGTTGGTGAAGCGCGAACACGCGCCGGCGATGATGTCGTGCGTGCCGTTGGTGTCGGCGGTCATGGTCATCAGCGCGCCGGCCTCGTCGGAATAGAGCGTGTAGCCGACCCCGGGAAACACCTGGTTGTTGAGCAGCAGCGTGTTGTGGGGCGAGAGCTTCTCTTCGAGACGGTGCAGGTCGAAGCAGAGGAAATCGGCGACCTGCTGCCCCTCGACATCGACGATCCGGTACACCTCGCCCTTCCTGACCTCGCAGGCGTGATGTCCGCGCGGATCGACGAGCCTGTCCTCGAGCACGGCTCCCGGAACGGTGGCGGCATCGGTGCTCATGTCTGCCTCCCTGGCGATGGCGGATGCGGAAGCGTGGCACGGTTCGGCATCGCGTCCAACCGCCTCGATCGAGGGGCGACCGATTTCAGCGTCACATATCTCCGGTAACGCTTGCGGGTTTGTGTCGGTCGAGGAGAGGAGAGGTACTCCGTGGGTTTCCGAGATCCACGATTAGGGGCGCTTCAGTTCACGGCACGGCGGAGCAGGCGGCCGGGCATGGGGTCGTCCGGGCCGAGCACGGTCTCGTTGTCCCGGCGCACGACGGTTCCGTTGACCAGCACGGCGCGGATGCCGGTCGGGGTCGAGATCAGCCGGTCGGCGCCGGCCGGGAGGTCGTAGACCCGCTCGAGCGGCCCCGGAGCGACGGTCTCCGGATCGAACACCACCACGTCGCCGGCGCAGCCGGCGGCCAGCCGTCCCCGTCCGGCGAGACCGAAGATCGCGGCCGGGCGCGCGCACAGATGGTCTATCGCCTGTTCGAGCGTGAGAGCGCCCTTGTCCCGCACCCAATGCCCGAGGAGGTGGGTCGAGAAGCAGGCGTCGCAAAGCTGGCTCGCATGCGCGCCCGCGTCCGAGAGTCCGAGCACGGTGAACGGCTCGGTCAGCAACGTGGCGATGGCGCTCTCGTTGGTGTTCGCGAGCGGGATGCGGAACCGGGTCTCCAGGGCGGAGGAGACCGCGAGATCGAAGGTCAGGTCGATCGGGTCGACGCCCTGCTCGGCGGCGATCTCCGGCACCTTCCGACCCTCCAGCTCCGGCCGTTCGGCGCAGGCCGAGACCTCGAGAGCCTGGAGAGCCATGACCAGCGCCCAGGTCTGCGGCTCGACCGCCGCGCCCTCGGCGAGCTCGCGCTTGACCGCCGCGCGGAAGGCCGGGTCGGCGAGCAGCCGCCGCTTGCCTGCCGCGTCCGCGGCGGTCGCCGGCTTGAACGAGTCGAGCCGGT
Organism: Defluviicoccus sp.; assembly: GCA_022823775.1. Taxonomy (GTDB): domain Bacteria; phylum Pseudomonadota; class Alphaproteobacteria; order MPNO01; family MPNO01; genus MPNO01. The sequence continues at coordinate 6,818 of JAJEHI010000174.1, forward strand.
CGAACGGGAACGGCGCCGCGAACTGGAACTCCATCGTCAACGGCCGGCACGAGACCTGCGGATGGATCGGCAGCCGGTCCGCGTGCTGCCGCGCCGCCCGTTCGCGGTGCCGCTCGTGCAGCGAGTCGTCGCCGATACGGGTCAGAAGGGCGGTCCAGGTGACCGTGCCGGCGGCCCGGGCGAGCTTCTCGAAGGCCGCGAAGTCGGGCTCGATGCCGTTGGTGAGCTGCACCACGCCGCCGCCGTTCCGGCCGACGGCCTCGGCGAGCGGTATCGTTTCCGACGCCATGTCCGCGAGGCGGCTCGGCACCGGCTTGCCGGCGAAGCCGACATGCAGCCGCGAGGTGGAGCTCGAAAAGCCGAGCGCTCCGGCGGCGATCGCCTCGCCGACGATCGCTTCCATGGCCTCGACTTCGTCGGGGCGGGCGGGACGCTCGGTCGAGTCAAGCCCCATCACGTCGAGCCGCACCGCCGTATGGCCCACCATCGCGCCGACATTGACCGCGGTGCCGCGCGTCTCGATGACGTCGAGATATTCCGGGAAACTCTCGAACGGCCACCCGTCGAGCCCTTCCTCCAGCGCCTTGAGGCTCATGCCTTCGACGTTCTCCAACGTCTGCATCAGCAATAGGCGATTGTCCGGCTTTGCCGGCGCCACGCCGAAGCCGCAATTGCCCATGACCACGCTCGTCACGCCGTGCCACGGCGAGACGGTAAGGATGGGATCCCACATTACCTGGGCGTCGTAGTGGGAATGGATGTCGATGAAGCCGGGCGCGACCACGCACCCCTCCGCGTCGACGGTCCGCGCCGCCGACCCCGATACCTCGCCGACAGCCGCGATACGGCCGTCGCGAAGGGCCACGTCGCCGCGGAAGCGCTCGGCGCCTGTGCCGTCGATGACCGTCCCGCCGACGATCTTGAGATCGTAATCCATGGCGTTTCCCCGTTCTGCAGGCCGCCGGTTATCGACCGAATGCAACCGACGAACGCATTACAATAAACCACCCGATCGGTACACTGGCCCCTCGATCGACGATCGGTCCCGGGAGGACGCTTGTGGCAGCGACAGGATACGAAGGCCGGCAAAACCTCGAGATGCACCATTGGCCCGAGCTGCGGGAGAAGGTGAACGATCTCTTGAGGCTCGTCTTCCCGAGCCGCAGCATCGACGGGGAACTCAAACAACTGATCTTCACCGCCGCGAGCCTGGCAAGCGGATGCTTGCATTGTCAGTCGCATGGCTCCTACCACCTCCACAAGCTCGGGGTCGCGGACGGGAAAATCCAGGCGCTCTGGAGCTATCGGACCTCTCCCGAGTTTTCGGATGCCGAGCGGGCGGCCCTCGATCTGGCCTTCGCGGCGGGCGTCTCGCCGAATGTCGTCGAACCGGAGAATTACGTCGAACTGCGGAAGCACTATTCGAACGAGCAGATCATCGAGATATTGGCGGTGATCGCGGTCGGCGGCTTCCTCAACCGCTGGAACGACACCATCGCGACGGTCACCGACCAGGAATCGATCGACTTCGCCGAGCGCGTGCTGCGCCCCGTCGGCTGGAACACCGGAAAACACACCGGGGCGGCGGAAGAACAGCGCAAGGGGCACCCGATCACGCTCGGCTATATCGAGAAATAGGTGCCGCCGCCGGCCTTCCGGCGGCCGCCTACCGCTCGTCGGGGTAGTGCCTGAAGGTGTTCGCCGACGAACGGTAGTCGTTTATCCCGAATTCCGCCCGGATCCCCTTGGAATTCCGCAGCATCCTCAGCTCGGAGGGAATGCCGGTGGCGTTGGCGATCCGATCGTTCTTGGTGAAGGTCGCGGCGATGGCCGCCGCCGCCGGCACCGCCGCCGGTCCCAGCGAGTCGGCGAGATTCCGCCGCGCCCGGTCCAGCGCGACCCGGTCGGGTCCGATGGCGGCATCGGCGAACGCCAGGATTTCCCTGCCGCCGGGCACCCCGCTGTCCCGATCCGGGTCGAACAGCGCCGCCAAATCGATATCGAGGCCGGTCTTGCGTCCACTCTCACGGAGGAACCAGGCATGGCCCGCCGTTCAGTAGAAGCACTCGTTGAGGGCCGATACCCGCCCCGCGATCAGCTCGACCTGGGCGCGGGAGAACCCTTCGTGGTGTCGATAATCCGCGACAAAGACATTCTTCATCGGCAGGTATTGAGCTTCCTCCAGCTCGAGATGCCGCCGCATCTCATCCGGCACCAGGCTGAGCGAGCGGACGATGTAGGGCCGATAGTCCTCGCCGTAAATCTCGGCGGCCTCCTCGCCGCCCTCGGGGAGATTGGGAACGGTGGGCACCCAGGCCATTTCCTTCCTGGCGACCCGGGGGCGGTGCCGGGACGGCCGGCCCTCGCGCGCGGCCGGCAGGGGACGTAACGGAACCCCGATGCCGCGGGCGAACACATCCATGTCGGTCAGGCGCGACACGATGCCGACGATCTCGACATACTCCTCGTCGCTCAGACCGCCGTTCCTGGCCTCTTCGTAAGAGTCCTCGAGGAAGTCCTTGGGTGCGACCGCCAATTTCCGGACCGTCGCGCAAACCGACTCCGGCAGTTCGACGTCGCTCGGCGGGCCGGTGTCCTCCGGTTCTTCCTGCGTACCCGCGTCATAACACGCTTGACGAACCTCTCTCGCGATCGCCAGGCGCTGCGCGCCGGTACCCCAGGTGCCGGGGTCGGCCAGCTGATCCAGCTGTTGAGCATGAATCGCTTCGAGATCCTCCCGTACCTTGTATCGAGAATCCGCGTAGAGGGTCATTTTCGCGGTTCTCCCCTGCAACTGATCGATAATCGGGCGGTATTCGCCTCGCCCGCGATCACGGTGCCCATCTGTGCCTCCCTGACGAATTCCGATGGGCCAGCGTGGCACGGGCCGGGCGCCGCGTCCAACGCAACGGAGTCCCAGGGCGGCGCCGCATCGCCGCGAGATCAACGGCGCCGGGCCGAGCGGAGGGCCTGCGGCAGGATCGCGGAGGCGCACAGCGCGAGGCCTATCAGGGGATAGTAGAGCCCCGGCCCGATCAGGAGCAGGCCGCCCGCGAAGATCGGCACCCGCTGCGCCGGGTTGAGGGCGGAGAGGGCGAAGCCGCGAGTCGCGGCCGACAGCGCGGTCGCGCCGATGACGGCGGTGACGATGGCCAGCAGGATGCTCTCGACGCTGCCCCGCATCAGGAGCCCGTGGTTCAGGACGAACGCGAAGGGGATCAGGAATGCCGCGATCCCCAGCCGCACGGCCTCCCAGCCGGTCAACCAGACGCGGCTTCCGGCGATCCCGGAAGTGACGAATACCGCGATACAGGTTGGCGGCGTGAAGAACGAGGCGAGCCCCCAGTAGATGACGTAGAGATGAGCGGCGATGTCGGGCACGCCGAGGCGAACCAGGGCCGGCGCCATCAGCGTCGCGAGCGTGATATAGGCCGGCGTCGCGTCGAGCCCCATCCCGACGATCAGGCTGACGATGCCCACGAAGAGAAGCGTCAGGATCAGATCGCCGCCGGCGAGATCGACGATGAAGCGCGAGAACTTGATGCCGACGCCGGAGAGCTCCAGGGCGCCGATCATGATGCCCACCGCCGAGGTTATCGCGGCGATGGTGATCCACCGGGTCACGCCGTCCTCGAACGATCTCATGATCCGCGCGGGCGTGAGCCAATGGCCGCGGTCCCTGGCGAAAAAGCTCACGGCGATGACGAATGCGCAACTGTAGATCGCGGCCATCCCCGGCGGCAGCGACTTGACGACGAGGAAATAGATCAGCGCCCCGATCGGAATCAGGTAGTACCAGCCGCGCCGAAGCGTCCGCCAGAGCGGCGGAAGGTCGGTGCGGGGGAGCGCGGCGATGCCCTGAGCCCGCGCCTGGAGGTGAACGGAAACGAAGACGATGAGGAAATAGAGCGCGGCGGGCGCCGCGGCGGCGATCACGATCTCCGTGTAGGTGGTCTCGATCCATTCCGCCATGATGAAGACGATCGCGCCCATCACCGGCGGCAGGATTATCCCGCCGGTGGACGCGACCGCCTCGACGGCCGCGGCGAAGGCGGGCGTATAGCCGATGTTCTTCATCAGCGGGATCGTGAACACGCCCGTCGTCGCCGAATTCCCGGACGGCGATCCCGAGATCGAGCCGAACATCGCGCTCGCGACCACGGCGGCCTTGGCGGGCCCGCCGCGCGACCAGCCGGTCAGGGCGAGGGCGATGTCCATGAACCAGCGGCTCGCGCCGGCGCCCTCCATCAGGGCGCCGAAGATCAGGAACACGATCACGATATTCGCCGCGATGCCGAGCGGGAGGCCGAAAATGCCGGCCTCGCTGACGTATGCGGAATAGAGCATGCGGTCGAGCGGGTAGCCGCGGCCGTAGAGCAGCCCCGGCAGGTACTGCTGGAAGATCGTCACCAGGACGAAAAACAGGATGATCGCGGGCAATACCCACCCGGTGGTCCGCCGCACGGCTTCCAGCACGGGGACGGCGAGCATCGCGCCCAGGACGATACCCTTGCCGTCGAGAAAGCCGTATTCGCCGTAGTCGAGGATCGCTTCGTGGTCGACGATGACGAAACCGGCCCCGATCAGGCCGGAGGCGAGCAGAAGCCAGTCGTACCAGGGAACGCGCCGAAATCGGGACTCCGCCTGCGTGTCCTCGCCGTGCTTTCGACCGCGCGCCGGCAGCAGCAGAAAGATCAGGATCATCGCGCAGGAAATGCTGACCGCCTTGTGAAGCTGGGTCGGCAGGAAGATGCCGAACCAGGTAGGACCCTGGGCCACGACGACGAGATGGTAGATCGCGATCGCCGTGGCGAGCCAGGTCAGGGGGCCGATACGGCGGCTCATGGCCGGTATGCGCCGTGCCGGGGGAAACGGCGCCGGATCCGACCGTCGGGCCGGGCTCTACTTGCGCGCGAGCAGCTTCTGTTGATTGGCCTCAAGCGCCGCCGTCCAGAGGCCCTTCTCCTTGAAATAGGCGATCGCGCCGTCATGGAAGGGAAGCGGCACGTTCTTGAGCGCGCGGTCGAGGTTCCACTGCAGGGCGGCCTTGTGATAGGTGCCGAACTCCTCGGTGTTCTCCAGGATCGCCTTTGCAACCCTGTAGACGGTGTCGTCGGACACTCCCGGCCGGGTCAGGAAATAGGTGTTCAGGCCGACAAGGTGGACGTCCTTGGACTGCCCCTTGTAGGTGCCCTTGGGAAATTTGCCGGCCCACATCATGGGCGGCAGATGCTCGAGCATGGCGTCGCGGTCGGCCTTCGACAAATAGAGAAAATCGATCACCCCGTCCTGCATCGGCTTTGCGACCGCGGCCGCGCGCCGGCTGAACGGCATCACGCCGGCGGCGATGCTGCCGGCGCGGAACGCCTTGTAGGCCTGGGGCGAGTTCGTGGTGGCGACCGCCTTTACGTCCGTCACCCCGGAGATCTTCTGCATCGCCTTCCAGACGAGTTCGATTTCGGGTAGCGCGCGGCGCTTGGCGACGATGGTCTTTCCCTTGAGATCGGAGAGCTTGGTGACGCCCGAACCCTTGCGGACCAGCATCCAGCGGTAGCTCGCCTGTCCTTGCACGACCAGCCGGACGTCGACGGGTTTCTTGAAATTATGCGTGCCGTAATACCCGGTGAACGCCGCGAACGAGTTGGCGAGCGCGAACTCGATCCGCTCGGCGGCCAAGCCGCGAATATTTGCGGACGACCCGCCGACCGGTTCGGCCGTCGCGTTGATCTTCGCGTGCTTCGTGATGATCTCGGATGCGCCGATGGCAACGGTGTAGAAGACGCTCCCGACGCTGGACGTGCCGATCCGGATGGCGTCCTGCGCTGCGGCGGGACCGGCGAGAGCCAGTAGCGCCAGCGCGGTGGCGGCGGTTCTCGTTCCATGTCTGTTCATCGCGGTTTGCTCCGAGGCTGTGAGGCGTGACGGAGCCCGATGCTACCGCGACGACCGGGCCCGGAAAACCGCTAGCCATTGCGCGAAGCCTTGTCCCGGGAGAGTATCTTCGCCGGACGGTCGACCCGGCACGCATGAAGCGCTTGCCTTGGTTCGACGCGCCGCGAGTCCCGGGAGGCCCGTGTTTCGATGCTATCCGCCGAACGGAACGAGCGCCTGACCCGCGTCGGGCCCGGCACGCCCGCCGGAGAGTGGCTGCGCCGCTATTGGCATCCCATCGCCGTCTCCGACCGGTGGGAGGGAATCTCGACCCTCTGGCAATGCAGCCGCACGGTGAGCTTCGAGGGCGAGCGCGGCACGGCGGAAAGCTGGGGCGAGCGCCTCGGCAACTTCGAGGGCGCGCCGATGCGGGTGCGCATTCTGGGGGAAGACCTCGTCCTCTTCCGGGACGGCGCGGGACGGCCGGGCTTGATCGGTCTCCACTGCCCCCACCGCGGCACGTCCCTGGAGCATGGCCGGATCGAGGAACGCGGCATCTCCTGCTGCTACCATGGCTGGCTGTTCGACATCGAGGGGCGCTGCCTCGAAATGCCGGCGGAACCCGCTCATAGCAATTTCCCCGAGAAGGTGCGTCACACCGCGTACCCGCTCCGCGAGATGGGCGGTCTGCTGTGGGCCTATATGGGGCGGGACGAACCGCCCGTCTTGCCGCGCTTCGACGTGTTCGCCCGCACGGATGGCGTCCGAACGGTGGAGAACTACGGTTTGTGGCCGGTGAACTGGCTCCAGATATGCGAAAATTCGGTCGATCAGGTCCACACGACGATCCTTCATGGCGGGGCGGGCGGAGAGCGGCGCGACATCTGGGGCGACGAGATGCCCCGGATCGTATGGGAGGAGGAGACGCTCGGCATCAAGTCGTCCGCGGATCGCCCGGAGCGCGGCAACCGACGCGCTTCCTACTACGTCATGCCGACCATGCATCGCCTGCCGCAGCCATGGCCCGGCGGTCGGATCAGGTGGCCCCGCTTCTCGGCCAATTGGCGGACGCCGGTCGACGATCGCAACACGCTGGTGTTCGCCGCCTGTTTCACGCCAGAGATCGACGGCCGCCTGCCGGACCTGCCGGACGGCGTGACGTTCGATGTCACGAATTCCATCCGCGTGCACCGGGAACAGGATTTTGTCGCCATCGCGAGCCAGGGCCCGGTCTTCGACCGCGCGACCGAACGCCTGGCGACGTCCGATGAAGGCGTTATCCTGCTGCGCCGTCTGATCGAACGGGGAATCGGCGATGTAGAGGCTGGCAGGGATCCCAAAGGGGTGCTGCGCGATATCGAGGAGCCCGACGCCGTGATCGACCTCTCCCGAATAGCGTATGACAGTCTTGTGGAGATCGCGGCCGAATAGTCGCGGGACGCCGGGCAGGGAGGAGGCGATGCCGGAACCGACCAGTGAGGAGATCGCCGGGCTGATCCGGCCCGGGCGGGTGCATCGCCGGGTCTATGCCGACCCGGCGATTTTCGAAATCGAGATGGAGCGCATCTTCGGGCACGCCTGGATCTATGTCGGGCACGAAAGCCAGGTAAGGGCACCCGGCGATTTCGTCAGGACCCGGATCGGCCGGCGGCCGATGGTGATGGTGCGCCACGAAGACGGCTCGATCCGCGTGATCCACAACCAGTGCGCCCACCGGGGCGCGATGGTGGTGGCGAAGGAGAGCGGCAACGCGAAACGGTTCGAGTGCTGCTATCACGGCTGGACCTACGCCACCGACGGAAGACTGGTCCATGTGCCGCTCCGGCACGGCTACCCGGCGCATTTCGACCCCGACGATCCGGGGACGGCGATGGTCGCGGCGCCGCGCGTCGACAGCTATCGCGGGTTCGTCTTCGCCTCGCTTGCCGCGGACGGCCCGCCGCTCGCCGATTTCCTCGGCTACATGACGACCTCCTTCGACGACATGGTCGACCGGTCGCCGGACGACGAGATCGAGGTCGCGGGCGGGGTGTTCAGGCACGCCTATGACGGCAACTGGAAGCTCTATCTGGAGAATCTGTGCGACGCGGCGCACCCGATTTTCGTCCACCGCTCCTCGATCGACGCGGCCAGGGCGCAGGACGACACCGTGCATACCACCGGCGCGGGCGAAATCGCCGTCCGCCAGATGCGCCAGAACGGCGCGCCGCCCGAGTTCTGGCGCGAGCGGGTGGGGATATGGACCTATCCGGGCGGGCATGCGTTCCTCGGCGATTATCACGACGACGAAAAGCTGGTCGCGGCGAGCGGCGATCCGGCCTTTGCCGAATATCTCGCGGCGCTCGAAGCGAAGAAGGGAACGGAGGAGACGAGGCGCATCATGGAGGTGATGCGCTGGAACTCGAACGTGTGGCCCAACCTGTCCTTCATGAGCCAGTTCCGCCAGCTTCGCGTGGTCCACCCGGTCGCGGTCGACAGGACCGAGGTCCACACCTACGCGTTCCGGCTCAAGGGCGCGCCGGCGCGCATGTTCGAGGACACGATCGCGTTCGCCAACGTGACCAACGGAACCGGCTCTCCGGTGCTCACGGACGATCTGGAGACCTACGGGCGGATCGGAACGGGAGTCACCTCCCAGGGCGCCGAATGGATCGAGATCGGCCGCGGCTACGAAACCGACCGTCCGGACGGCAAGGGCGGCGTCGAGGGGGTGGACTCGACCAGCGAGGTCTACATCCGGAACATGTACGATGCGTGGCTCGGCTTCATGGCGGCGCCGTGAGCAGGCTCGCCCCGCCGGAGATCGAGAGCTTCCTGATCCACGAGGCCCGCCTGCTCGACGAGCGGCGGTGGGAAGACTGGCTCGCGCTGTTCGCCGACGACGGGTGGTACTGGGTGCCGCTGGAAGAGGGTCAGGCGAGCCCGCGCGACACGGTCTCGCTGATGTACGACGACCGGCGCCTCCTGGAGACCCGCATACGCCGCCTCGCGGAAGCCGCGCTGCACGCCCAGACCCCGGTATCGCGCACCAGCCGCATCGTCGCGAACCCGACCGTCGAAGAGGAGGACGGGAGCGGACTCACGATTCGCGCCAAGTTCGAGATGGTCGAATACCGCCGCGACAGCCGCAGGATCTTCGCCGGCACCACATGGCACCGGCTGGCGCGCGATGGAGAGGGCGGCTTCAGGATCGAGTGGAAGCGGGTCGACCTGGTCGATTGCGACGCCGTCCACGACGGCCTCAGCGTCCCGTTCTGAGCCCGCCCTTCGATACGGCGCCTTCGGCGCCTATTCAGGGCGAGGAGGGGGTTTTTGGAAGCCAACAACTCCCCTCATCCCCAGTAGGCGCGCAGCCGCGTATCCAGGGACGCTTCGCGCTCGTGTCAGCGCCTCCCGAACAGGCGCTCGATATCGGCGAGCTTGAGTTCGACATAGGTCGGCCGACCGTGGTTGCACTGGCCGGAGCCTGGCGTCGCCTCCATCTGGCGCAGAAGCGCGTTCATCTCCTCGGCGGTCAGCCGCCTGCCGGCGCGGACGCTGGCGTGGCAGGCCATCGTGGAGCACACCTCGTCGAGCCGTTCCTTCAGCGCGAGCCCGGTGCCGTGCTCGGCAAGCTCGTCGGCGAGATCCCGCACCAGCCCGGCCGCCTCGCTGACGCCGAGCAGCGCCGGCACCGCGCGGACGATGACCGCCTCCGGCCCGAAACGCTCGAGGACGAGGCCGAGCTCGGCGAGCTCGTCCGCCCGGCCGGCGACCCTGTCCGCCGCCGCCTCGCCGAGCTCCACCACCTCGGGGATCAGAAGCTCCTGACGGTCCGCCCCGCCTGCGCCGACCGCCGCCTTGATGCGCTCGTAGACGATCCGCTCGTGGGCGGCGTGCTGATCGACGATGACGATACCGTCTTCGGTCTGGGCGACGACATAGGTGCCGTGAACCTGCGCGCGGGCGGCCCCGAGAGGATATGACAGGTCTCGCGGCGCCGCTTCGTCCGATTCCGCCGCGGCCGCGGGCGCGAATTCGGTCGAGTCGGGGCCCAACGGCGCCTGGAAGCGGGCGACGGTCTCGGCGAGATGGCGCGCGGGCGGCGCTGGCGAGGCCGATCCGTAGCCGGGCTGGAACCGGCCGAGCGCGTAGCCGGCGACCGTGGACGACGCGCGGTGTCCGGCGCCGCCGAGCGCATGCTTCAGCGCGCCCACGATCAGCCCCCTGACGAGGCCGGCATCGCGAAACCGCACCTCGGTCTTGGCGGGATGCACGTTGACGTCGACCGCCTCGTGGGGCACCTCCAGTCGGAGCACGACCAGCGGATGACGGTCGCGGGCGAGGAGGTCCGTGTACGCTGCCCGGATCGCACCGGAGAACAGCCGGTCCTGAACGGGGCGGCCGTTGACGAAGACGAACTGCGACTGCGCGTTGGCCCGGTTGAGCGTCGGCAGCCCGGCCCGGCCGGAGAGCCTCAGCCCCTCCCGTTCGGCGTCGACGGCGACCGAGTTCTCGACGAAATCCGCGCCCATGACCTGGACCAGCCGCTCCGCGTCCGCGTCGAGCATGTCCCCGGTCCCCGCTTCGTAGCGAAGGTGGGTCCGGTCCTCGCTCGCCAGCGTGAAAGCGACCCCCGGCTGGGCGAGCGCGAGCCGGCGTACCGCGTCCACGGCGTGTCGCAGCTCGGACCGTGTCGACTTGAGGAACTTGAGGCGCGCGGGCGTGGCGTAGAACAGGTCGCGCACCTCGACCCGCGTACCCCGGGAGAGGGGGGCGGGCCGGATTTCCCCGATCGCCCCGCCTTCGACCGAGATCGCGTAGGCTTCGTCCGCGCGCTCGGCGCGGCTTACGATCGAGAGGCGGCTGACCGAGCCGATGGAGGGCAGCGCCTCGCCGCGGAAACCGAGCGTGCCGATCCGCGACAAATCGTCGTCGGGGAGCTTGGAAGTCGCGTGCCGCTCGACCGCGAGCGCGAGCTCGTCGGCGGTCATGCCGCAACCGTCGTCGGCGACCGCTATCAGCGTCCGCCCGCCGTCGCGCAACACGACGTCGATCTTACCGGCGCCGGCATCGATCGCATTCTCGACCAGCTCCTTGACCGCCGAGGACGGGCGCTCGACCACCTCGCCCGCGGCGATCCGGTTGACCAGCGTCGGGGGCAGCCGGCGGATGGTCATTCGGGGCCCGCAATCGCGGAAGCGGCGAGATAGGAGCGCGCCAGCACCTTCCCCTCCTCCACCGCGGGCTGGTCGAACGCATCGACGCCAAGCAGGTGCGCGGCGATCATGGTCTCCAGCATGAAATGCATCATCAGCGCGCCCATCGCCCTTTCGTCGAGCCTCGGGAGCGAAATCACGCGTGTCGGCCGTCCCTGGCGCGCCAGCGTCTCGGCGGTCGCCCGCTGCTCGGCGTCCATCAGATCGCCGAGCGTCCGATTCCGTATATAGGAAAGCCCGGGATCGGAGGCGAGCGCGGCGGGGATTCGCGCGCCCTCCCCCGCCCGTTCCAGCACTATCAAGGTGAACAGCTTGTCCGCCGGTCCGGCGAGCCAAAGCTGCAGCTGGCTGTGCTGATCGACCGTTCCGAGCGCGTCGATCGGGGTGGTGCCGGTACCGTCCTTGCCCAGGCTCTCCGCCCAGAGCTGGCGGAACCAGAGAGCGAAATCGGCCAGCCCGTCGGCGTAGGCCATCAGCACCGTCTGGGAGATCGCGCGGGCGCGGAGAGCCGCGACCGCCAGCGCGGCCCCTTCCGCCGCCGGGATCGCGTCGGGCGCCGCACCGGCGAGCAGGGGATCGAGAACGGAGGCGGCGCCCGCCCTGACCGCCGGCGCGTCCAGCCCGGCGATCATGGCGGGGAGAAGGCCGGACGCCGAAAGCGCGGAGTAGCGTCCGCCGATCCCGGGATCGCAATCGAGCGCCGTCAGGCGGTGGGTCGCGGCGAGACGCCGCAGCGCGCTGTCTCCGGGCTGGGTGACGGCGGCGACATGGGCGGAGGGGTCGATACCGCGGCGCTTGAGCGCATCGAGCGCCGCCAGGAGCTGGGTCACGGTCTCCGCCGTCTCGCCGGATTTCGAAACGGCGAGCCAGCCGGTACGCCGCAGGTCGAGCGCCGCGAACAGCGCTTCGAACGTGTCGGGATCGACATTGTCCATGAAGCGGACGGCGGGAAACCCGGCCGCCGGTCCGAAACCGCGGTCGGCGAGGGCGTAGAGGGTCCGCGCGCCGAGGCTGGAACCGCCGGTGCCGAGCACCACGACATGGTCGAAATCCGACCGGTAACGCACGGAGATCCGCGAGGCCGCCTCGAGGTCGCCGCGCGCGCCCGGCAGCCGGAGCAGCGGCAGGCCGCCGTCTTCGTGCGCCTGCCGGAGCGTCGCGAGAGCGGGTGCCGTGGCGGCCAGCGCGGACTCGAAATCGCATCGGTCCGGACCGCGCGGTCCGATGGCCTCGGCGAAGCACGACGTCAGGTCCTGGGTATAGGGCATCGGGCCGACGTTACCGCGTCGTTTCCAGGCCTTCGGGGTCGCCCACCACGACGATCGCAAGCTTCTCGGGCGACAGCAGGCGGCGCGCGACCCGCCGGACGTCGGCGGCGGTCACCGCGTCGATCAGCGCCGACCGCCGATCGATATAGTCGATACCCAGCTCGTTGAGCTGAATGCCGACAAGCATGCGGGCGATGCTTCGGGTGGAATCGAGGCGCAGCGGGAACGACCCGTTGATGTAGCGCTTCGCGGCCGCGAGCTCGTCCTCGCCGACGCCGTCGCGCGCCATCCTCGTCCATTCGCCGCGCAGGAGATCGAGCGCGGTTCCGACGCGCGCATTGGCCGTCGCGAGCTGGCCTACGATCGTCCCCGCCCTGTCGAACGAGCGAAGATAGGTGCCGACCGAGTATACGAGGCCCCGCTTCTCGCGAATCTCCTCGTTGAGACGCGACGTGCGTCCGCCGCCGAGCAGATGGTTCATCAGATAAGCCGCGTAATAGTCCGGGTCGTCCCGCCTTGGCCCGACCTGACCGAAAACGACGACGCTTTGGCCGATCGGCTTGCGGACGATGTGTAGTCCGCCCTGGACCGGCGGCGGATCGGGGATGTCCGCGGGTCCGGCCGACGCGGGCAGCGCGCCGAACACATCGTCGAGCCGGTCCGCCAGTTCCCGGGCCGAAATGTCGCCGGCGACCCCCACGATCAGACCGTCGCGGACCAGCCGTTCGCGGACGAAGCGCCTCATGTCCTCGACGGCGATGGCGGTCACGTCCCGCCGCGTTCCGGCCAACGGCCTCGCATAAGGATGGTCGCCGAATGCGAGCCGGGACCATGTGCGTCCCGCGATCCGCCGGGGATCGTCTTTCCCGCTCTCGATACCCGCGACGATCTGGCGGCGGATGCGTTCGACCGGTTCCGCATCGAAGCGCGGCGCGGCGAGAGCCTTGCGCAGCAATGCGAAGGCGCGCGCCCGGTGCTCGCTGAGCGTTCTGAGCGAGCCGTGAAAACGCTCTACCCGCGCATCGAAGCCTATCGATGCGGCGATCTCGTCGAGAGCCTCCTGGAAGCCCTGCGAATCGAGATCGCCCGCGCCTTCGTCCAGAAGGGCGGAGACCATGTTGGCGAGACCCGACTTTCCGGGGGGATCGAGCGCGCCGCCGCCCCGGAACGCGAAACGGAAGCCGATCACCGGAACCGACTTGTCCTCGACCAGCCACGCCTCGATCCCGCCCGGCGAGCGGACGCGCTGGATCTCCGTCGCGGCGGCCGGCGAGACGGCAACCAGGACCAGAAGCAACGCCCCGAGCCAGGATCGCGGCCGGATGTCCATCGAATGCCGCCCTATCCGGAGGAACCGGGGAGCAGGACGGCGGTGACCGACCGGCGCTCGACGAAGACGGCGCGCGCCGCATCCAGCACCGCCGCCGCGGTGACATCGCGGATCCGCTCCGGCCATGCCTCGACATCGGCGATCGTCCGGCCGGTCGTGAGGGCGCGGCCGATCGCGCGGGGTGCGGCCCGGAGACCGTCCCGGGCGTAGATCGCGCCCGCCAGCATCGCCCGCTTGCTGCGCGCGAGCTCGGCTTCCGTGACCCCGTGTTGCAGGATCTGCCCGATCTCCTCCTTCAGCAGCGCCTCGATCCTGACGATGTCGCCGCCGGCCAGCGCCGACGCCGAGACCGAAAATTCGCCCATGTCGAGCGCGGTCCCGAGATAGCCGGCACCGGCGCCCGACGCGGCCTTTTCCTCGATCGCGAGGCGGCGGTGGAGGCGAGCGGTGCTGCCGCCGCCCAGAATGTCGGACAGCAGGAGAAGCGGATAGGCGTGCCGGGTCTCCCCCGCGGCGAAGCTCGGCGCTCGCCAGGTTATCGAGACGCTCGGCACACGCACCAGCGGGCTTTTCATCGTGATCCGCTTGGCGGCGAGCTGGTCGGGTTCTTGCGGACGCACACGTCGGGGCACCGGACGCCGGGGGATCGCCCCGTAATATTTTTCGGCGAGGCGGCGCACTTCGTCGGCGGTCGCGTCGCCGGCCACGATCAGGATCGCGTTGTTGGGGGCGTAGTGCCGCCGATAGAAAGCCAGCGCGTCCTCCGCGGTCAGCCCGTCGATCTCGCGCTTCCAGCCGATGACCGGGATCCTGTAGGGGTGGCGCAGATAGGTCACCGCGCGGCGGCGCTCGTAGAGCTGGGCCGAAGGGCTGTTGGCGGTGCGCTGCCGCCGCTCCTCCTGGACCACGCCCCGTTCGGGCGCCGCCTTCTCGTCGGTCAGGCGAAGGTTGGTCATGCGGTCCGCTTCCATCCGCATGACCAGCTCCAGCTTGTCGCTCGCCACGCGCTGAACGTAGGCGGTGTAATCCTGGCTCGTGAAGGCGTTGTCGGAGCCTCCGTTCGCGGCGACGATCTTCGAGAACCGGCCGGACGGAACGGTGGGCGTTCCCTTGAACATCAGATGTTCGAGGAAGTGGGCGACGCCGGACTTACCGGGCGGCTCGTCCGCGGCGCCGACCTTGTACCAGAGGGTGTGGACGACGATGGGAGCGCGCGCGTTCTCGACCGTGACGACCTGAAGCCCGTTATCCAGCGTGAACGTCGTGGGGTTGAAGACACCGGCTTCGACCGCGGCGCCCGAGACCGCGGCAACCCACAGCGCGACAGCGCCTAGCGCCACGCGGGGCACGGTCGGGGATCTATGGGCCGCGCGGCAAACCGGTCGGCACGCGGTCAGTTGAACAGACCCTCGAGGAATCCGCTCTCGCGGCGCTCGATCGTCGGCGTACTGCCGGCCGACGGCGCCTTGCCGAGCGCCTGGTTGGACTGGAGGCGCTGCGCCTCCGCCTTCGCATCGACCACCTCGCCCGGGCGTTCCGGCGCGCGCCAGAATACGATCTTGTCGACGAACCCCGTCGCCGACTCGGCGAGAGCGGCAGACTCGGCATCGACCTTGCTCCGGATGCCGGGCTCGGACTTGCCGGCGCCCGCGCGCTGGAGGAACGCGCTTTCCGCGGGCGACGAGTTGTCCGATGGGGCCGCGCTGGTGGAAGCGCTCCGCACCAGCGTCTGCCTTACCTCGTCCCTGATTTCGGCTTCCTGCGGCCGCCGGGTGCCGGGCGCCGGGGGGCGGAGGTTGTAATCGGGGGGCAACGCCAGCGGAGCCCGGGTGACGACGGCGAACTCGTCGGGCGGCTTGTTGCCGAGACCGATGCTCTGGCGCGCCTCGTCGCTGCACCCGGCGATTCCCGCCGCGGCGAGAACTCCCAGCAGCGCCGGGACCTTGCCTGCCAACCTCATTCGAGACGCCTCATGCCTACTCTCCGGTCGGGTCCGACACGGTACGGTCAGTCCGCTTTCCGATCAAGCTTCCGTAAAGGACGATCGCCACGCCGACGGTTATCGCGCTGTCGGCCAGGTTGAACGCCGGCCAATGGTAGCCGCCGATGTGAAAGTCGAGGAAATCGACCACGTGGCCCAGCAAAACCCTGTCGACGAGGTTGCCCGCCGCGCCACCCGCGATCAGCCCCAGCGCGAAGGCAAGCGGGCGTTCCCGGGTCCGCGCCATCCAGACCAGCAACCCCGCGACGATGACCATCGCGAAGCCGGACAAGAGCCAGCGGCCCCATGGAGAGTCGGTATCGAACAAGCCGAAACTCGCGCCCCGGTTGTAGACCAGCACCAGATCGAAGAACGGGGTCACGGTGAGTTTGTGGCCGATTCCCTGGAGCCACAGCAGCATCGCCCACTTGGTGGCCTGATCGGCCAGCGCGACGGCGATCGCGGTTGACAGGCCCGCCCTCGGCACGGCGCCGGCCACGAGACCTATTCGGCGGCCGCGCCGAACTGTCCGACCGCGTCGGCGCAGCGCCCGCAAATGTCGGGGTAGGCGGGCAACGTGCCGACCTCGGGCAGCACCTTCCAGCAGCGCTCGCATTTGCGGCCGGAGGCGAGCCGGACGACCACGCCGACACCGGGGACCTCGGGCACGGTGAAGGCATCGGGAGGAACCGCCCCGGCGATGACTGTCGCGGCGGACGTGATGGCGATCTCGTCGAAGGCGAGGCCCTCCAGCGTTGCCGCCGTCTCGGAGTCCACGAATATCTCGGGATGGGCCTGCAGGCTGGACCCGATGCGCTTTTCCGCGCGATCCCGCTCCAGCGCGCCGGTGACCACGCGGCGAACGGCGCGCACCGTCTCCCAGCGCGCGGCGATCGCGTCGGCCCGCCAACTTGCCGGGATCTCGGGGAAAATACGGAGGTGGACGCTGTCCGCGTCTTCTCCGAAGCGCGTCAGCCACGCCTCTTCCGCGGTGAAGCAGAGAATGGGCGCGAGCCAGGCGGTCAGGCAGGAGAACAGCGCATCGAGCACCGTCCTCGCCGCGCGGCGGACCGGATCGTCACGGCGGCCGCAATAGAGCGCGTCCTTCCGGATGTCGAAATAGAACGCGGACAAATCGACCGCGCAGAAATTATGGAGCGCCGCGAACAGCGGGTGGAAGTCGAATTCGCCGAACCCCGCGCGCACCTCCCTGTCGAGTTCGTGCAGCCGATGCAACACCCAGCGTTCGAGCTCGGGCATCGCCTCGGGAGGAACCCGCTCGCGCTCGTCGAAATCCGCGAGGTTGCCCAGCATGTAGCGCAACGTGTTGCGGATCCGGCGGTAGGCTTCGACATTCTGGTCGATGATGTGCTCGCCGATCCGGAGGTCGGCCGAGTAATCCGAGGCGACCACCCAGAGCCGGAGAATGTCGGCGCCGAATTTGGCGATCACCTCCTGCGGCGCCACCACGTTGCCGAGCGATTTCGACATCTTCCGACCCTGCTCGTCGAGCACGAATCCGTGGGTGAGCACGGCCTCGTACGGCGCGCGCCCCCGTGTGCCGCAGGCTTCGAGCAGCGAGGAGTGGAACCAGCCCCGATGCTGGTCCGATCCTTCGAGATAGAGCGAGGCGGGCCAGACGAGGTCGTCCCGCGTTTCCAGCGTGAAGCTGTGGCTTGCGCCGGAATCGAACCAGACATCGAGGATGTCGGTGACCTGCTCGTAATCGGCGGGATCGTGGTCATCGCCGAGGAAGCGTTCGGGCGGGCTCTCGAACCAGGCGTCGGCGCCCTCTTCCTCGACGGCCCGGACGACGCGCTCCAGCACCGTCTCGTCGCGGAGCGGTTCCCCGGTCTTCTTCTCGACGAACACCGTGATCGGCACCCCCCAGGCGCGCTGGCGCGAGACGCACCAGTCGGGACGGGCGGCGATCATGCCCTCCAGCCGGTTGCGCCCCGACTCGGGATAGAACGCGGTGCGTGCGATCGCGTCGAGCGCCTTCCGGCGCAGTGCGTTCTCCGCCATCCCGATAAACCATTGCGGCGTGTTGCGGAAGATCAGCGGCTTCTTCGAACGCCACGAGTGCGGATAGGCGTGCACGAGCGTGCCGCGCGCCATGAGTTTCCCGGCTTCCGCGATCGCATCGGCGACCGCGCCGGCCACCTTGTAGACATGCTGGCCGGCGAACAGCGGCACATGGTCGTAGAACAGCCCGTCGTCGCCGATGGTGCGCGGGACCTCGAGCCCGTGCGCCCGGCCGACCTCGAAATCCTCGCTGCCGTGGCCGGGCGCGGTATGGACGAGCCCCGTGCCCTGCTCGACGGTCACGTGATCGCCCGGCAGCAGCGGCACGTCGAAATCGTAGCCCTGGCCGTCGAGCGGATGGCGGCAAACGGTTCCCGCGAGGTCCCGTCCGGCGAGAGCGGCGACCCTGTCCCAGCCGGTAACGCCGATCTCCGCGAACACCTGCGCGCTCAACTCTTCGGCGAGAAGCACCCTTTCGCCGACGACGGCGAGGCTGCCATCGGAAACCTCCGAGACCTCGTAGACCCCGTACTCCATGTCCTCGCCATAGGCGATGGCGCGGTTTCCCGGGATGGTCCAGGGCGTCGTCGTCCAGATAACCGCCGATGCACCGGTCAGCGGCCCGAGACTGGGCCGGACCACGGGGAAACGTACGTGGACGGTGGTCGATTCGTGATCGAGATATTCGACCTCGGCCTCGGCGAGCGCCGTCTTCTCGACCACCGACCAGAGCACCGGCTTGGCGCCGAGATAGAGCCCGCCGCTCATCAGGAACCGGCCGAGTTCGCGGACGATCTGCGCCTCGGCTTCGTAGGACATCGTGGTGTAGGGATTCTCCCAGTCGCCGAGAACGCCGAGCCGTTCGAACTCCTCGCGCTGCACCTCGATCCAGTGCGCCGCGAACTCGCGGCATTCGCGGCGGAATTCGATCAGCGGCACCCCGTCCTTGTCGCGGCCGTCCTTGCGGTATTTCTCCTCGATCGTCCATTCGATCGGCAGCCCGTGGCAATCCCATCCCGGCACGTAGTTGGCGTCGCGGCCGAGCATCTGCTGCGAGCGGTTGATGACGTCCTTAAGGATCTTGTTGAGGGCGTGGCCGATATGCAGATGGCCGTTGGCATAGGGCGGTCCGTCGTGAAGGATGAATTTTTCGCGGCCCCGGGCGGACTCGCGCAGCCGGCCGAAGAGATTGTCGCGCTGCCAGCGTTCGAGGATCGCGGGCTCGCGCTGCGGCAGTCTGGCGCGCATCCCGAATTCGGTCTTGGGCAGGAAAACGGTCGCGCGGTAATCGGTGGTCATTGCGGGGCCCTGGGATCGCCGGATTCGATGGAAGCGAGTAGCTCTCGCGCGGCCTGGCTGTCCCTGGCGATCTGGTCGCGAAGCCGGTCCAGCCCGTCGAACTTGCGCTCGGGCCGGATATACTCGACCAGCGCGACCCGCAGCAAGCGCCCGTAGATGTCGCCTTCGAAATCGAAGACGTGGGTTTCGAGACCGACGACGGTGCCGCCTATCGTCGGGCGAATGCCGAGATTGGCGCAGCCGGGACGCCAGATCGTCTCGCCGTCCTCCTCGATACCGGCCCAGACCGCGTAGACACCGAGCGCCGGGCGCACGGTGTCGGCCAGCGCAAGGTTGGCGGTGGGAAAGCCGAGCAGCCGGCCCCGCCTGTCGCCCTCCCGCACGCGGCCCTCGATCTCCCAGCATCGGCCCAGCTGTATAGCCGCCGCGCCCGGCTTTCCGTCGCGCAGACAGGCGCGGATATTGGTCGACGAGAACACCGTCTCGCCCCAGCCGCTGACCGGTTCGACGATCTCGAACCCGACGCCGGCGCCCAGCGCCCAGCGCTCCAGCGTCTGGACGTTGCCGCGCCGGCCATGGCCGAATACGAAATCGTAGCCGATCGCGAGATGGCGCGCCGCGAGGCCCCGCACAAGGACTTCGTCGATGAACGCCTCGGGCGCGACGCGCGCCATCGCCGCGTCGAACCGGAGAGCCAGCAGGGTATCGACGCCGAGGGATTCGAAACGCCGCGCCTTCGATCGCAGCGGCGTCAGCTGAAACGGCGGCTCCTCCGGCCGGAAGAAGCGCCGGGGGTGGGGCTCGAAGGTCACCACCGCCAGCTGGGCGCCAAGGTCGCGGCCCGCCTTCGCTGCAACGCCGATCACGGCTTCGTGACCGCGATGGACCCCGTCGAAATTTCCGACGGTCACCGCGGCGCCGCGGGCGCTGTCGGGGATGGCGGACGGGTGGCGGACGAGGCGCATAGCGGCGCTTACCTATCGGCGGGCGAATCGGGTGTCAAACGGTTCGCCCGGGTTTCGGCGACCTCTCGAACCGGCCGGCAAAATCGTTATGATCCCGCGCCCGAGCCAACGACAGGAGAGCAAGATGTCCGAGACCCCGCCGATGACGCCCGGCACCTTCGGCTGGAATGAGCTCGTGACCGCCGATACCGAGGCGTGCGAGACCTTCTTTACCGAGTTGATGGGCTGGACGACCGACACGCAGGAGACGGCGGAGGCCGGCACATACACGTTCTTCAAGCAGGGCGACCGACCGGTCGGCGGAATGATGTCGATGCGGTCCCTGGGGTTGGAGGACGTGCCGTCGCACTGGATGGCCTATCTGACGGTCGAGGACGTCGACGCGACGTGCGCCAGATGCACCGAGCTCGGCGGCAAGATCCTCATGGCGCCGATGGACGTGCCCGATATCGGCCGTTTCGCCATCATCGTCGACCCGTCCGATGCGGCGGTCGGGCTCGCCCAGTATTTTTCTTCCTAGACGCATACGGCACGGGCGTTCCTTTCGCGGGCGGCCCCGTGCTATAATGGGCCGGCGCAAGACATGAGGAGACGGTAATACCGTGGAAGTTCTCGTACGGGACAACGATGTCGATCAGGCGCTCAGGGCGCTCAAGAAGAAGATGCAGCGCGAGGGCATCTTCCGCGAGATGAAGATGCGGCGCTCGTATGAAAAGCCGTCGGAAAGACGCGCGCGGGAAAAGGCTGAAGCCATCCGTCGCGCCCGCAAGCTCGAGAGAAAGCGCTTGGAGCGCGAGGGCTACTAGCCCCTGCCGCCTGCCGAGCCGAAGAAAGGCCGCGCCCGCGCGGCCTCTCGCATTTCGGGACCGCCGTCTGGCAGCCGGTCCCGCGCTGCACTATAGTCCGGGCCATGTCCGAGACCGTGGCGTGGACGCGGGAAAAGGCGCTTGCCCTGTTCTCGCTCCCCTTCAACGACCTGATTTTCCAGGCCCAGGCGGTGCACCGCCGCCATTTCGACCCGAACCGGGTCCAGGTCTCGACGCTGCTCAGCATCAAGACCGGCGGCTGCCCGGAAAACTGCGCCTATTGCCCGCAGAGCGCCCATTTCGACACCGGCGTCGAGAACGAGCGCCTGATGCCGCTCGCCGACGTCCTCGACGCCGCGCGCGAGGCCAAGGACGCGGGCGCGACCCGGTTCTGCATGGGGGCGGCATGGCGCGGGCCCAACGACCGCGATCTCGGCGCCGTCGAGGCGATGATCGCGGGCGTCAAGGAGATCGGGCTCGAAACCTGCGCCACGCTGGGCCTCCTCAAACCGGGGCAGGCCGAACGCCTGCGCGCGGCGGGGCTCGACTTCTACAACCACAACATCGATACGTCGGAAGCGTATTACGGCGAAATCGTTACCACCCGAAGTTTTGCCGACCGGCTCGACACGCTGGCCAAGGTGCGCGAGGCCGGCATCGCGGTCTGTTGCGGCGGCATCCTCGGGATGGGCGAGACGCGCGAGGACCGCGCCGACATGCTCGTCGCGCTGGCGACGCTCCCCGAGCCGCCGGAAAGCGTGCCGATCAACCGGCTCGTCGCGGTCGCGGGGACCCCGCTCGCGAATCCGCCCGCGCTGGACCCGCTTGAGTTCGTCCGCACCGTCGCCGTGGCGCGGATCATGATGCCGCGCTCGATGGTACGGCTCTCGGCCGGGCGCCTGGAGATGGACGACGCCACGCAGGCGCTTTGCTTCCTCGCCGGCGCGAATTCGATCTTCCACGGCGAGCGCCTCCTGACGACCCCCAATCCGGCCGTCCTCGAGGACGAGGGGCTGTTCGACCGGTTGGGGATCGAGCCGATGGAAGCGGCCGGACCCGCCGGTGGCTGAGACGGCCGGGAACCTCTGGTTTCCCTATACGCCGATGAAGGGTATGCCGCCGCCGCTCGAGGCGGTCGGCACCGGGGGCGCGCGGATCCGGCTCGCCGACGGGCGCGAGCTGATCGACGGCATCGCATCCTGGTGGACGGCGTGCCACGGCTACAACCACCCGCATATCGCGGCGGCGATGGAGGCGCAGCTGCGCACGATGCCGCACGTCATGTTCGGCGGCATTGTGCACGAACCGGCAATGCGGCTCGCGCGGCGCTTGACCGGGATGCTGGGTTCGGGCCTCGACCGCGTGTTCTTCAGCGATTCCGGCTCGGTATCGGTGGAGATCGCGCTCAAGATGGCGATCCAGTACTGGCGAAATTCCGGTGTGGAGGGGCACGACAGGTTCGTCTGTTTCCGGGGCGCGTATCACGGCGACACGCTCGGCGCGATGTCGGTGTGCGATCCGGAGGACGGCATGCACCGGCTGCTGGGCGGCTACGTGCCGTCGCAGATCGTGCTCGACCTGCCGCTCGACGGCGCGGCGGCGGCGGAATTCGAGAGCGCCATCGCGCGTAATGCCCATGAGATCGCCGCGGTGGTCGTCGAGCCCCTGGTTCAGGCGGCGGGCGGCATGCGCTTCCATCCGCCCGAGACCCTCGCCGCCGTCGCCGACGCCTGTCGCAGACACGATCGGCTTCTCATCCTGGATGAAGTCGCGACCGGGTTCGGCCGGACCGGCACGATGTTCGCCTTCGAGCAGGCGGGGATCTCGCCCGACATCGTTTGCCTCTCCAAGGCGCTCACCGGCGGCACGATGGGCCTCGCGGCCACGGTCGCCAACGGGCGGGTCTTTTCCGCATTCGACAGCGAGGAGGCGGAGCGAGCGCTGATGCACGGCCCCACCTTCATGGCGAACCCGCTGGGCTGCGCGGCGGCCCACGCTTCGCTCGACCTGTTCGAACGCGAGCCGCGGCTGGAACAGGCGCGGCAGATCGAGGCGCATCTGCGGGAGGCTCTCGAGCCCTGCCGGGCGATGAAGCGGGTCGTGGACGTTCGCGTGCTGGGCGCGGTGGGCGTCGTCGAACTCAACCGGATCGACGACCTCGCGGCCATGCGGATGCGCTTCGTCGAGGAAGGCGTGTGGATCCGCCCGCTGGGCAATGTCGTCTACCTGATGCCTCCGCTGGTCGTCGCGCCCGACGAGCTCGATATCCTGGCCGGCGCGATACGCCGGGTGGTCGGCGAGCTCCGCTAGGCGGGCGGCGGTACGTCCGCGGCTTTCATTGCTTCGGCCTGGCGCGCGGCGAGCTTGTCGGCGTCGAAATCCGCGATCAGGTCGTGGAACAGCCGATGCCAGTTGATCTCGGCCCTGAGATGCATGAAGACCGAGCCCAGCCCGATGGCGGCGCGGTCCATCAGCACGAACTCCCTCGGCGGGCGCACCCCGCCCAGCCGGCGCAGCTCGCGATGCACCTTCCCGGCGACCTCGGCGCCGTAGACCCGGCTGTTGGAGCCCTCGATCGGACGCGGCCTGTCCTCCAGTAGCGGCGCGTAGAGGAACGAAGCCCAGAGGTTCAGGGTGTCTATCATCTCGTTGGACAGCCCCACGAACCCCCAGCCCTCGTAGGCATGCACCGCAAGCGCGCGATCGTCCCGGTCGATCGCGTGGTAGAGGTCGATCGCGCCTTTGACGAAGGCCGGGGAGAATATGCGGATACAGCCGAAATCGAGCAGGTTCACCGATGCGTCCGGCCGCACGGTGTAGTTGCCGAGATGTGGATCCCCGTGGATGACCCCGTAATAGTAGAACGGCACATACCAGGCGCGGAACATGTTGTAGGCGACAGCGTTGCGGATCTCGATGTCCTCGTCGGCGAGTTCCAGCAGCCTGCGGCCGTCGAGCCATGTCATGGTCAGCAACCGCCCGGTCGAAAGGCCGGTGACGGGTTCGGGCACATGCACGCCCTCCTCCTCCGCATGCATCGACCGGTAGAGTTCCATGTGGCGCAGCTCGCGGTCGTAATCGACCTCTTCGCGCAGCCGGGCGGCGATCTCGGCCTGGACCTCGCGCGGATCGACCGCCTTGTCATAGCGGCGGTAGACGGCGAACACGACGCGGAGCTGCCGGAGATCGGCTTCGACCGCCGAAGCCATATCGGGATACTGGAGCTTGCAGGCGAGCGGGCGTCCGTCGAGGCCGACCGCGCGATGGACCTGGCCGAGAGAGGCAGCGGCGGCGGCGTTGCGTTCGAAGCTCGAGAACCGTTTTTCCCAGCCGTCGCCGAGCTCGGCCGTCATCCGGCGGCGGACGAAGAGCCAGCCCATCGGCGGCGCATTGGCCTGCAACTCGCCGAGCTCGGCGACGTATTCCGGCGGCAGGACGTCCGGGACGGTCGACATCAGCTGCGCGACCTTCATCAGCGGCCCCTTGAGGCCGCCGAGGGCGCGCTTGAGATCCTCGGCGTTCCGATCCCGGTCCATCCGGACGCCGAGATAGCGCTCGCCCGCGAACCGCGCCGCGATACCGCCGACCGCGGTGCCGACGCGGGTGTAGCGCCGCACCCGTCCGGCCAGCCGGTTCTCCTCGTCCCGGCGCGCGCCGTCGCTCAGGCGGCTGGGCGGGCGCCTCACGAAACGGCCTCCAGCTCGTCGATCGTCGTCTCGATCAGGGACAGCCCTTTCGCCCAGAACGCCGGCTCCGAAGCGTCGAGCCCGAACGGCGCCAGCAGCTCCCGATGGTGCAACGTGCCGCCGGCCTCCAGCATCGAGAGATATTTCTCCGGAAAGTCGGGCTCTCCCGCCTCGAAGACCGCATAGAGCGAGTTCACCAGACAGTCCCCGAATGCGTAGGCGTAGACATAGAACGGCGAATGCACGAAATGCGGGATGTAGGCCCAGTAGTAGCGGTAGTCGCCGCCGAGCCGGATCGCGGGGCCGAGGCTCTCGCGCTGGACATCGAGCCAGATATCGCACAGGCGCTCGGCGGTCAGCTCGCCCTCGCGACGCTCCTCGTGGACGATGCTCTCGAACCGGTAGAAGGCGATCTGGCGGACCACCGTGTTCAGCATGTCCTCGACCTTGGAGGCCAGGAGTCGTTTTCGCTCCCCGGGGTCGCCAGCGCGGTCGAGCAGCGCGCGGAAGGTCAGCATCTCGCCGAACACCGACGCGGTTTCCGCGAGCGTCAGCGGCGTTTCCGCCATCAGCGGGCCCTGGGCTCCGGCCAGCACCTGATGGACGCCGTGACCGAGCTCGTGCGCCAGCGTCATCACGTCGCGCGCCCCGCCCTGATAGTTGAGCAGGATATAGGGATGCGCCGACGGCACCGTGGAATGGGAGAACGCGCCCGGCGACTTCCCGGCGCGAGGCGCCGCGTCGATCCAGCGGTCGTCGAAGAACCGGCTCCCGATCTCGCGCATCCTGGGCGAGAACGCGCCATAGGCGTCGAGCACGATCCTCGCCGCCTCGCCCCACGGAATGTCGGTGTCCTCGTCTCCCGGGAGCGGCGCGTTGCGATCCCAGTAATCCAGCGTATCGACGCCGAACCAGCGCGCCTTGAGCGCGTAGTAGCGGTGGGACAGCCGCGGACAGGCGGCCCTTACGGCCTCGGTCAACGCATCGACCACCGGCGCATCGACCCGGTTGGAAAGATGGCGGGCGGCCTGGGGGGTTTCGTATCCGCGCCAGCCGTCCTCGATCTCCTTGTCCTTGGCCAGCGTATTGGCGATCAAGGCGAACAGGCGCACATTTTCCCGGAGGATACGACCTACCGACCCGGCCGCCTCCCTGCGGAGCGCGGCATCGGGGCCCGAGAGCAGGTGAAGCGCCTCCTGAACGGTCAATTCCCGGCCGTCGACCGGGAACCGGAGCGCGGCCACGGTCTCGTCGAACAGGCGGGTCCACGCCGCCCGGCCGGTGAGCCGTTTGACGTGAAACAGCCGTTCGGTTTCCTCGTCCAGCCGGTGGGCGCGGGCCAAGCGGATATCGCGCAACCACGGCCGGTAGCGGGCGGCCTCGGGATCGGCGAGCTTGTTCTCGACCTCGTCGTCCTCCATCCGGCCGATTTCGAGGGTAAAGAACAGAAGCTCGCCGGTGATCGCGGTGACCCGTTCGCGGACCGCCTGACGGAACCTGCCGATCCCGGGATCGGCGAGGTCGCCGGCGTGCAGGAGCTGGGCATAGCTCTCGGCGCGGGCGGCCCGCTCCGAGATCGCTTCGTAAGCCTCGATCGCGCGTCCGAACGCCCTGCCGTCGGCCGCCGCGAGCTTCCCCGCCCAGCGCTTCCGGAATGCGCGGGCATCTTGCTCCGCCCTGTCGAGATCGGCCGCGAGCGCCGGGCTGTCCGGCGCCGGGTAGAGGTCGGCGAGATTCCATTCCGGCAGGGCGAGGACGGCTTCCTTGTGCGGTCGATCTGTCATTCGCGGCTCCGGCTCCCCGCAGGGATATAGCGCCCGCACAGGCACAACTCCACCGGCCGCGCGGCGCCCGATAGCCCCCGACTCCGACGCAGGACGCCAGCGTGACGGCTTTTGCCGCAATTTCCGCTGGCGTCGGGCGACCCGCTTGTTCAATTTGGCTTCGGCGGCTGATCGTCGCGGTTCGAATCGAGGGAGCGGATTTCATGGCGGATCGGGAAAAGGCACTCATCGTTGGCGTCGGCGGCGGGCTCAGCGCCTCGCTCGCGCGGCTGTTCCACAAGGAAGGCATGGCGGTGGCGCTCGCCGCGCGCAACGCCGACAAGCTCGACGGGCTCGCCGACGAGATCGGCGGCTCGGCGCATGCCTGCGACGCCTCCGATCCGGCCTCGGTGGCGGCGCTGTTCGAAGCGGTGACGGACGGCATGGGCGCGCCCGACATCGTCGTGTTCAACCCGTCCTACCGGGCGCGCGGGCCGATCGTCGATCTCGATCCCGAACAGGTGCGCCGGGTGATCGAGATCAGCTGTTTCGGCGGGTTCCTCGTGACGCAGCAGGCGGCGCGCCAGATGATCGAGCGCGGTTCGGGAACGATCCTGCTCACCGGCGCCTCGGCCAGCGTCAAGGGCTATCCCAACTCCAGCTCGTTCGCCATGGGCAAGTTCGGCCTGCGCGGCCTCGCCCAGAGCCTCGCGCGCGAGCTGCAGCCGAAGAACGTCCATGTCGCCCATTTCGTCATCGACGGCGGCATCGCGAAGGCGGGCGACGGCCGGGTTGCCGAGCGCGGGCCGGACGGCACCCTGGATCCGGACGCGATCGCCGAGACCTATCTCCACATCCACCGCCAGCACCGCAGCGCCTGGACCTGGGAGGTGGAGGTCAGACCCTGGGTGGAAACGTTCTGAAGCGGGCGGAACGGCACAAGCGTGGAGTCTCGCATGCCCGGAGCGGTCGGAAACCTGCTCTATCGCTGGCTACTTGTAACCGCGGTCCTGCTGGCGGGTATTGCCCCGGCATTCGGCGAGCCGGAGTATCGGATGAGCCTCGCCTTCCTCAAGAGTTTCCATCCGGATTCGCCCCGGAAGCATGAATACAGCACCAATCACCCTTCGGCGGGCGTCGGCGGACCCGTGACGGGAGAGTGGCTGCGCTGGCGGGCGGGTG
This sequence comes from Defluviicoccus sp., assembly GCA_022823775.1. Lineage (GTDB taxonomy): Bacteria > Pseudomonadota > Alphaproteobacteria > MPNO01 > MPNO01 > MPNO01. The sequence continues at coordinate 34,192 of JAJEHI010000174.1, forward strand.
CGGTGCGGAATTCCCATTCGCGCTGGGGGCCGTTCGTCGGATTGTCCGGCACGTTCGAAATTGCCGAGGATTGGCGCGCGGGGCTGAACGCCGGCATCGCGGGGAACTACTCCCGCAACAGTTGGGTGCGCGTGGGAGCGCTGCCGATCGTGCAATGGAAGGAACGCGAAAGCGAGCTCATCTGGGAGTTCGGCCTCGCCTACCACCCGGACGCGACCTTTGTCGGGGTCGGCGTCCATATTCCGTTTTCGGTGCTGGAAACGAGGTGAACCGGGGCTGGCGGAGGGAGTGGGATTCGAACCCACGATACCGTTTCCGGTATACACGCTTTCCAAGCGTGCGCCTTCAGCCGCTCGGCCACCCCTCCGTCGGCCGCACTCTAGCACCGGGCAGGGCCCGTTCAAGGGCCGGCGAACGGTTGACAGGGGATTCCGCGGACTCGATCATCCGCCGGACGCGTCGAACGCTTTCCCGCCTCCCGGCTCAAGAAAGGGGACTCCCCATGCCGACAAGATTCTCTTCCGCTTTCCGGGCTTCGCTGGGCGGAGCGCTCGTCGCCGCGATAGCGGCAGGCATGCTGTCCGGCCTCGGCGGCGGCGCCCACGCGGTCGAGCTGAAGCTCGCGCATTTCATGTCGCCCAAACACCCGATGGACCGCTTCATCATGCGGCCGTGGTCGGAGGAAGTGGCGACGCTGTCCGGCGGCGACCTGAGGATCCGGATCTATCCGGGCGGCGCGCTGGGCAAGGGTCCGGTCGCGCAATACAAGCGCGCGGTCGACGGGGTGGCGGACGTCGCCTTCGGCCTCCCCGGGTTCACCTCCAAGCTGTTCCCCAGGGTGGGCGTCGTCGAGCTGCCGGGTATCGCGCCGACCTCGAGCGATGCGACCGACGCGATGTGGAACGCCATGGGCGAGCTCGCGCCGGAGTTCCGCCGGGTCAAGCTGCTCGCGCTCTGGACCAACGAACGCCAGGTGCTGATGACCCGCAAGACGCCCATCCGCTCGGTCGCCGACATGAAGGATCTCAAGTTCCGGGTTCCTTCGAGGACCCAGGGCGAGGCGATCAAGGCGCTCGGAGCGGTGCCGGTCTTCATGCCCATCAACCGGGTTTACAACGCGCTCAATACCGGCGTCATCGACGGCGTGCTGACCGGGCCGAGCACCATCGTCAGCTTCAAGTTCAACGAGGTCGCGAAGTACTACACCACCGGCTGGCCGCTGGGCCGGTCGCCGTTCTACCTGGTGATGAACAACGGGACGTTCGACAAGCTGTCGGACGAACACAAGGCGCTGGTCGAACGCACGACGGGACGGGCGATGAGCCTGCGGGCGGCGAACTTCTACATGCGCGCCGGAAACAAGGGGCTCGACCGGGTGCGCAACTCGGACAAGCACGAGGTCATCGCGCTCTCCGGCAAGGCCCTGGAGGAAGGCGTGGCGCGGCTGATGGCGGCCCGCGCGGCGCAGGTCAAGGCGCTGGATTCCCGCGGCGTGCCGGCAAGCGCCATTCTGAAGGCGATGGGGGTCGCGGGCAGCTAACCCCGGCCCGGGGTCTTGCGCGCCGGCCTGGAGAGGCTTTCGGGTTCCGTCGGCGCTGGCGTGCGCCTGATGGCGATCGTCGGCGGGGCGATGCTGATGTGCCTGATGGCGCTCACCGTGGTCGCGGTGACGCTCCGGAAGTTCAACGACCCGATCCTCGGCACCCAGGACCTGTCGGAGGCGGGGCTCACGATCGTCGTGTTCTTCGCCATGGCCTATTCGGGGTGGACCGGCGGGCACATCGCCGTCGACCTGATCGGCAACTTCGTCTCCGCGCGAAAACTGGCGCTCGTGGATGCCGGCGTGCGCGTCGCCTGCGGGCTGTTCTTCGTCGTCGTCGCCTGGCAGAGCCTGAGCCAGGGCCTCGACGCGCTTGAGTTCGGCGACGGGTTCAACCTCCTCGATATCCCGCATTATCCGTTCTACTTCGTGATCGCTTTTGGCTCGCTGGTGTTCGCCTTCGTCCTGATCGTGCTGGGACTGCGCTCGGCATGCCGCCTGCCCGAAATCGCGAGACAGGGGGTCGATGAGTAATTCCCTGATCGGCGTCATTGGCATCCTCGCGCTGTTCGGGCTCCTCGCCATCCGCATGCCGGTGGGCATCGTGATGATGCTGGTGGGCTTCGTCGGCGTCGGCGTGATGAACGGCTGGCCGGCCGCGCTCTCGACGCTGGGCAGCGAGCCCTTCGTGATCGCGTCCAACTTCGAGCTGATGATCATCCCGATGTTCGTGCTGATGGGGAATCTCGCCTCGATATCGGGGATGAGCCGGGACCTCTACGGCGCCGCCTATGCCTGGTTCGGGCACTGGCGGGGCGGGCTCGCCTCGGCGACCATCGCGGCTTGCGCGGGCTTCGCGGCGCTGTCCGGCTCTTCGGTCGCTTCCGCCGTGACGATGGGCCGCGTCGCCCTGCCGGAGATGCGGCGCTACGCGTACCACCCTAGGCTCGCGACCGGCGCGATCGCGGCCGGCGGCACGCTCGGCATCCTGATCCCGCCGTCGACCGGCTTCGTGATCTACGCCATCCTGACCGAGGAATCGATCGGCCGCCTGTTCCTCGCGGGCGTCCTCCCCGGACTGCTGCTCACCGCGCTGTTCATGGTCGCCATCGCGATCCAGACCCGGTTCAGGCCGGCGCTCGGCCCGCCGGGGCCGGTGCTTCCGCTGGCCGAGCGATTCCGGGCGACCGGCCGGGCGACCGCGATGATCGGCATCGTGGTCATTACCATCGGGGGCATCTATTCCGGGTTCTTCACCGCCGGAGAGGCCGCGGGCGTCGGCGCGTTCCTCGCGTTCCTGCTCGCGCTGGCGCGGCGCAGCGTCACCCCTTCCTCGCTCAACTTCACCCTGCTGGAGACCGTGCGGACCAGCGCATTCGCGTTCCTGATCCTGATCGGCGCGCACATCTTCAACCCGTTCCTCGCCCTCACCCAGATTCCGAGCGACCTCGCCGAGATCCTGATCGGCACCGAGCTTCCCCGGCTCGGCATCCTCGCGATCCTTCTCGCCGCGTTCATCGTCCTCGGCATGTTCCTGGAGGGCTTCGCGATCCTCGTGCTCACCCTTCCCATCGTTCATCCGCTGATCGTCGAGCTCGGCTACGACCCGATCTGGTTCGGCGTGCTGATGGTGATCGTACTGGAGATGGGGCTGATCAGCCCGCCGGTGGGCGTCAACGTCTTCGTCGTCAAGGGGATCGCCGAGGACGTGCCGATGCGCGACATCTTCATCGGAATCCTGCCCTTCTGGGCGGCAATGCTGGTATGCATGACGGTGCTGGTTATTTTCCCCGAGATCGCGCTCTTCCTGCCGAACCGGATGATCCAGTAGCGCGGCAGTCCCCGAAGGAAAGGCATCCCGATGACCCGTCCCGAACCCCGCTCCTATTTCGCGGCAACCGCCTCCTTTGCCACCGGCGAGGACAGTCCGCGCGAATTCCTCGAACGCTGTATCGCGCGGATCGAGTCGGACGACGGCGAGGTCGGTGCATTCGTCACCCTCAATCCCGACGCGGCCCGCGCGGCGGCGGACGAGGCTTCGGCGCGCTGGAAGGACGGGCGGCCGCTGTCCGCCATCGACGGCATGCCGGTCGGCGTCAAGGACATCATGGAAACCGCCGACATGGCGACCGAGCAGGGCTCTCCGCTCTTCGTCGGCTGGGAGGGCCGGCGCGACGCCGCCGCGGTCGCGGCGCTGCGCGAGGCGGGCGCCGCGATCCTCGGCAAGACCGTGACCACCGAGTTCGCGGCCACCGAACCGCGCGGCACCCGCAACCCGTGGGACCTGTCGCGCACGCCGGGAGGGTCGTCGAGCGGATCGGCCGCTTCGGTCGCCTGCGGGATGGTGCCGGCGGCACTCGGCACCCAGGTGATCGGCTCGATCCTGCGGCCTTCGAGCTATTGCGGCGTGTTCGGCTTCAAGCCGAGCGTCGGCGGCATCAACCGGGGCGGCAGCTACGACGTGTTCAGTCAGAGCTGCACCGGGACCATCGCAGCAACCATCGACGAAACCTGGGTCGTGGCGCGGGAGATGTCCGCGCGATGCGGCGGCGACCCGGGCTATCCGGGGGTGTCCGGCCCCATGGTGCGCCCGGCCGCCAGACGGCCGGGCCGTATCGCGGTGCTGGAGACCGCGGGCTGGGAGGTCGCGGGCGACGCGGCGAAGGAAGCGTTTTCGTCGGTTCGCGAGAAGCTGGAGGCGGCGGGCATCGAATGCGTCGACCGCCGGTCGGACGAGACGGTCGCGGGCGTCGAGGACGCCATCTCGGACGCGGTCCCGCTGGCGCGCAGCATCAATGCCTGGGAGACCCGCTGGCCGCTCAACACTTATGCCAGGGACATGGACAGGTCCGGGCTCAGCGAGGTCTCCGTCGAGCGCCTTGCCGAGGCGGAGCAAATGACCCAGGGGCAGTACCAGGGCCTGCTGCGCGACCGCGACCGCGTACGCGCGGCATGGGCCGGCCTCGGCGGAAGCTGCGAAATCTGCATCACCCTCGGCGCCACGGGACCCGCTCCGGTCGGCCTCGGATCGACCGGCGATCCGGCGTTCAACGTCCCCGCCTCGCTGCTCGGCATCCCGGCTCTCACGATGCCCGTAATGGAGGTCGACGGCCTGCCCCTCGGCCTTCAGGCGATGGGGTTCGTCGACGAGGACGCGGCGCTCTTCGGCGCGGCGGCGGGACTGCTGACGGTGCTGTAGCCCGGATCAGTCGTCGCCGATGCGGAGCGCGTCGATGAAGGCGGACTGCGGGATTTCGACCTGGCCGAACTGGCGCATGCGCTTCTTGCCCTCTTTCTGGCGTTCGAGGAGCTTGCGCTTGCGGGTTACGTCCCCGCCATAGCACTTGGCGGTCACGTCCTTCCTGAGCGCGCTTATGGTCTCGCGCGCGATCACCTTGCCGCCGATCGCGGCCTGCAGCGGCACCTTGAAGAGCTGGCGCGGGATCAGATCCTTCAGGCGTATGCAGATCGCCCGGCCGCGCTGCTCCGAACGGCCGCGGTGCACGATCATCGAGAGCGCATCGACCGGCTCGGCGTTGACCAGGATCGCGAGCTTGACGAGGTCGCCCTCCTCATAGGCCTCGAGCTGGTAGTCGAAGCTGGCATAGCCCCGGCTCACCGATTTGAGCCGGTCGTAGAAATCGAACACCACCTCGTTCAGCGGCAGCCGGTAGACCACCATCGCGCGCCCGCCGACATAGGTGAGCTCGATCTGTGTGCCCCGGCGGTCCTCGCAGAGCGCGAGAACGGCGCCGAGATAGGAATCGGGCACCATGACGGTCGCCTTGATCCAGGGCTCCTCGATCTTTCGGATGCGCACGGGATCGGGCATGTCGGCCGGGTTGTGAACCTCCTCCACATCGCCGTCATTGGTATGGACCCGGTAGACCACGGACGGCGCGGTGGTGACGAGATCGAGGTCGAATTCGCGAGACAGGCGCTCCTGGACGATTTCGAGATGGAGCAGGCCCAGAAAGCCGCAGCGGAAGCCGAAACCGAGCGCCGCCGAGGTCTCGGGCTCGTAATGGAAGCTCGAATCGTTGAGCCGCAGCCGGGCCAGGCTCTCGCGCAGATCCTCGTAGTCCGCCGCGTCGACCGGGAACAGACCGCAGAACACCACCGGCACGCTCGGCCGGAAACCGGGGAGCGGCGCGTCGGTGGGACGCCGCTCTTCGGTGATAGTGTCGCCGACCTGGGTCTCGGCGACGTGCTTGATGCTGGCGGTGATGAAGCCGATCTCGCCCGGCCCGAGCGCGTCGACCTCGTTGCGCTTCGGCGTGAAGGTGCCGACCCGGTCGATCTGGTGGATCGCCCCGGTCGCCATCATCCGGACCTTCATGCCGCGCGCGAGCGTGCCGTGCCGCACGCGGACCAAAATGATCACGCCGAGATAGGCGTCGTACCATGAATCGACCAGTAGCGCGCTCAGCGGCTCTTCCCGGTCGCCCTCGGGCGGCGGCAAACGCTCGATCAGCGCCTCCAGCACGTCGTCGATCCCCTCGCCGGTCTTCGCCGAGACGGATATGCAGTCCCCGGCGGCGAGCCCGATCACATCCTCGACCTGGGTTCGGATCCGGTCGGGCTCGGAGGCCGGCAGGTCGATCTTGTTGAGGACCGGGATGATCTCGTGGTCCGCCTCGATCGCGAGATAGGCGTTGGCGAGAGTCTGGGCCTCGACTCCCTGGGTCGAGTCGACCACCAGGATCGAGCCCTCGCAGGCGGCGAGCGAGCGCGAGACCTCGTAGGTGAAATCGACATGGCCCGGCGTGTCCATCAGGTTGAGCTGATACGTCCGGCCGTCCCGCGCCTTGTAGGGAAGGCGAACCGTCTGCGCCTTGATGGTGATGCCGCGCTCGCGCTCCAGCTCCATCGTGTCGAGGATCTGGTCGCGGAACTCGCGCTCCTCGACCCCGCCGCAGGTCAGGATCAGCCGGTCGGCCAGCGTCGACTTGCCGTGGTCGATATGGGCGATGATGGCGAAATTGCGGATATGCGAGAGATCGGTCATCCCGGTCAGCCTCGCAGCACGGCCCCCGTCGCCTTGGAGACCGCGGCGACGATTCGCTCGCCGACGGATTCGATCTCCGCATCCGTCAGGGTCGCGTCGCGCGGTTGAAGGGTGACGCAGAGCGCGACCGATTTCCTGCCGTCCCCGAGCTCCGGGCCGCGATAGACGTCGAACAGCGCAACGTCGGCGATCAGCGACTTGTCGGCACCGCGCGCCGCCGTGGCCAGCGCCGCGCCGGGAGTCGCTTCGTCGACCATGAAGGCGAAATCGCGTTCCACCGGCTGCAACGCCGCCAGATGAAGCATCGGGCGGGAACTTCCCTTTGCCGCCTTGCGTGCCGGAACCTCGTCGAGCAGGACCTCGAAGGCAGAGGCCGGCCGGCGGACGTCGAAACGCTCCAGGATCGCCGGATGCACCTCGCCGAACCGGGCGAGCGGCTTGGGGCCCAGCATGAGCGCGGCCGCGCGGCCGGGGTGGTACCAACCCGGCACATCGTCGCCGATACGAAGATTGTGGGCGGGAACGCCCGCCGCTTCGAGCGCCGCCAGCGCATCGGCCTTGGCGTGATAGGCGTCGACTTCGGCGCGCGTCCCGGCCCAGTGCCGGGGCGCGGTGCCGCCGACGCGGAGCCCGCAGGCAGCCTGCGACCGCGCCCCGTCGCCGCCGTCGAATTGCGGTCCGATTTCGAATAGCGCGATATCGCCGATTCCGCGCGCGGCGTTGCGCGCCGCCGCATCGAGAAGGTTGGGCAGGATCGAGGGGCGCATCTGCACGAGGTCGACGCTGATCGGGTTGGCGAGGCGAAGCGACGCATCGGTGCCGAAGGCCTCGGCCTTCTCGTCCGACGTGAAGGAGAAGGTCACCGCCTCGGTCAGCCCGCGGGCGGCGAGCGCGCGCCTGACCCGGCCGCGACGGGCCTGCGCCGGAGACCAGGCCGCACCGGGAACCGCGGTCGTCGCGCGCAGCGGCACCGCCGGAATCGCCTCGAAACCGTTGATCCGGAGCACTTCCTCGACCAGATCGGCCTCGCCCTCGATGTCGGGGCGCCAGGGCGGCACGGCGGCGGTCAGGCTATCTCCGATGTCCTCGATTTCGAAGCCGAGGTCGCCGAGGATTCTTTGCGCGACGCCATCCTCGATCTCGACCCCGCCCAGCGTGGCGACACGCGATTTACGCAGCGTGACGCTGCGCCCGCGGTCGGGCATTTCGCCCGCCATCGTCAAGGCGCTCGCCTCGCCGCCGCAGATATCGAGGATCAGCTTCGCCGCCACTTCCGCGCCCCAAAGCGCGGAGGTCGGGTCGATCCCGCGCTCGAACCGGTAACGGGCGTCCGAAACGATACCGAGCTTGCGCCCGGTGGTCGCGGTCCGCACCGGATCGAACAGGGCGACCTCAAGGAACACGTTGACGGTGTCGTCCCCGCAACCGGTCCCCTCGCCCCCCATCACCCCGCCGATCGCGAGCACGCCGCTGTCGTCGGCGATCACCATCATCGACGGATCGAGGTCGTAGGTCCGCCCGTCGAGCGCGGCGACGCTCTCGCCGTCCCGGGCAAGACGCATGGTGGGATCGCCATTCACCTTGTCGGCGTCGAACACGTGGAGCGGACGCGCGAGGTCGAAGGTGACGTAGTTGGTGATATCGACCAGCGCCGAGATCGGCCTCAGCCCGATCGCGGTCAGCCGGTCCTGGAGCCATTTGGGGCTCGGCCCGTTCCGGACGTTCCGGAACGTGCGCCCGACCACGAAGGGGCAGGCATCGCCGTCGCCGGCCGCGAAGTCGCGCCGCCAGGAACGCGGGCTCTCGAAACTGCCCTCGATGGCCGCGGCGTCGAGCGGCTTCAGGCGTCCCATCCCGGCCGCGGCAAGGTCGCGGGCGATACCGCGCACGCCCGCGCAATCCGAGCGATTCGGCGTGAGGCCGATCTCGATGACCGGATCGCCGATACCGAGCGCCTCGGCGGCCGGGGAGCCGGCCGCGAAATCGCCTTCGAGGTCGATAATGCCTTCGTGCTCGTCGGACAGGCCGAGCTCGCGCTCGGAACACAGCATCCCGCTGCTCTCGACGCCCCGGATCTTCGACTTCTTGAGCTTCGTTCCGGTGGCCGGAATGACACAGCCGGCGCGCGCGAACACGCCCTTCATGCCGGTCCGCGCATTGGGTGCGCCGCAGACGACCTCGAAGCGCTCGCCGCCGCCGACGTCGACGGTGCAGACGCGGAGCCGGTCGGCGTTGGGGTGAGGCCCCGCCTCGATCACGTCGCCGACCACGATATCCGCGAGCGCGGCGGCCGGGTCGTCTACGCCGTCGACCTCGAGTCCGATCATCGACAGCCGTTCGGCGATCGCCTCCAGCGGGGCGTCGGTTTCGAGATGCTCGCGGAGCCAGGACAAGGTGAATTTCACCGCGCGAACCCCGCGGCGACGTTGGGCATGTCGAGCGCCGGGAAGCCGTAATGGCGGAGCCAGCGCAGGTCGGAGTCGAAGAAGGTGCGGAGATCGGGAATGCCGTATTTGAGCATCGCGACGCGCTCCACGCCCATGCCGAAGGCGAAGCCCTGGTAACGCGACGGATCGATGTCGCAGTTCTCCAGCACCTTCGGATGGACCATCCCGCTGCCGAGGATTTCGAGCCAGCCGTCGCCGGCCCCGATCGTGAGCCCGTCGGCGGACCGGCTGCAGCCGATATCGACCTCGGCGGATGGCTCGGTGAAGGGAAAGAAGCTCGGCCGGAAGCGGACCGGCAGGTCGTCGACGCCGAAGAACGCGCGGCAGAACTCGATCAGGCAGCCCTTGAGGTGGCCCATATGGGTTTCCTCGTCGATCACCAGCCCTTCGACCTGGTGGAACATCGGCGAGTGCGTGGCGTCGTGGTCGGCGCGGTAGGTGCGTCCCGGCACGACGATGCGAATGGGAGGCTCCTGGACGAGCATCGTGCGGATCTGGACCGGCGAGGTATGGGTCCGGAGCAACAGCCGTTCGCCGTCCTCGCCCTCCTCGAAATAGAACGTGTCGTGGTCCTGCCGCGCGGGATGCTCCGGCGGGATGTTCAGCGCCGTGAAATTGTGGAAATCGTCCTCGATATCCGGCCCCTCGGCGACCGTGAAGCCCATCTGGCAGAAGATCGCCACGATCTCCTCGATGGCCTGGCTGATCGGGTGGATGCGTCCCTCGGGCTCCGGCCTCGGCGGCAGCGAGACATCGATCGTCTCTCCGGCAAGGCGCGCGTCGAGCGCGCCGGATTGGAGAGCCGCCCGGCGGGCGTCGATCGCGTCGGTCACGGCGGTCTTGAGCGCGTTGAGCGCCTGGCCGGCCGCCCTCCTTTCCTCCGGCGCGAGCGTGCCGAGCTCCTTCATCAGCGCGGTCACGCGACCCCTGCGGCCGAGGGTCTCGACGCGAAGCCCTTCCAGGGCTTCGAGGTCGGCGGACCCGATCCGCGTCAGTAAATCCGAACGAAGCTGTTCGAGGTCGTCCATCCCAAGACCCGCCGGTTTCGGCCCGCCGGGCGGCGGGCCCCTTCCCGCCTAGTCGGACAGCGCCGCCTGCGCCTGTTCGACGATCGCCTTGAAGGCATCGGGCTCATGCACCGCGAGATCGGCCAGCATCTTGCGGTCCACCTCGATTCCCGCCCGCTTCATGCCGTTCATGAACTGGGAGTAGGTGAGGCCGTGCTGACGGGCGCCGGCATTGATGCGCTGAATCCATAGGGCGCGGAAATTGCGCTTGCGGTTGCGCCGGTCGCGGTAGGCGTATTGCAGCCCCTTCTCGACGCGCTCGATCGCGACGCGAAAGCTGGTGCGGTTGCGTTCGCGGTAGCCGGCGGCGAGGTCGAGAACCTTCTTGTGCCGGGCGTGTGTCGTCACGCCGCGCTTTACTCTGGCCATGGCGCGCTCCTCAGGCGTAGGGCAGGTAGGACTTCACGATCCTGGCGTCTTCCGGCGCCATGATGCGGGTCCCGCGCGCCTTGCGCTTCATCTTTTGCGTGCGCTTGCGCAGATTGTGTCGCTTGAAGGCGAAGTTGGACCGCACTTTGCCGGTCGCGGTTGTGCGAAACCGCTTCTTCGCCCCGCTCTTGGACTTGAGCTTGGGCATTTCATCCTCCGTCTCGGGATGTGGAAACGCGAACCGCCTCGGCATGCCCTGCGGTTCCGGACCCTGTCGGGTCCGGCCGCCTCGCCGGACGGTTCCAAACAGACGGCGGGTTATAGCGGCGCGCGCCGTCCCGCGCAAGAAGACGGCAGGCGCTATTTGGGCGCCATCACCATGACCATCTGCCGGCCTTCCATCTTGGGCAGCTGCTCGACCTTGGCCAGCTCCTCGAGCTCGTCGCGCACCCGGAAGAGCACCTTCAGACCGAGATCCTGATGCGCCATCTCGCGGCCCCGGAAGCGCATGGTCACCTTGACCTTGTCGCCCTCGTCGAGGAACCGCCGGATGAAGCGCATCTTGACGTCGTAGTCGTGCCGGTCGATCGCCGGGCGGAGCTTGATCTCCTTGACCTCGATCGTCTTCTGCTTCTTGCGGGCCTCGGTCTTCTTCTTCTGCTGTTCGTATTTGAGCTTGCCGTAGTCGAGGATCTTGCAGACCGGCGGGTCGCTGTTGGGCGACACCTCGACAAGATCAAGGCCGCGCTCGGCCGCAAGTTCGATCGCATCCGGGGTGGGGAAGACACCGAGGACATCGCCGTTGGTGTCGACGACCCTGACGGCCTGGGCCCGGATCGCCTGGTTGACGCCGCGTTCCTCGCGAACGGGCGGCTCCATTATGGGTGGTCTTGCTATGGACCGGTCTCCCTGTTTTACGACACTGCCGGCACGGATGCGGCCCGCGTCATCCGGCGCGGGCCGTGCCGATAAAGCAACAATTCGTGGTTTTCGTTGCAGTCACGCGTCGGCGTCTTGGTCCGGACCGGCAGCTTCCGCCTTAAGTCTATCGATAGCCGTATCCAGCGCAAGGACTTCTTGGTTCCTGCCTCCGAGACGCCGCACGGCGACCGTGCGGGCCTCGACCTCGTTGCGCCCCACCACGAGCATCACCGGCACCTTGCGGACGCTGTGCTCGCGGACCTTGTAGCCGATCTTCTCGTTCCTGCGGTCGAGCTCCACATGCAACCCCGCCTTCCTCGCGGCGGCCGCGACCTCGTCCGCGTAGTCGTCGGCATCGCCGGTGATCGTCGCGACCACCGCCTGCAGCGGCGCGAGCCAGAACGGCAGATGGCCGGCATAGTGTTCGAGCAGAATACCGAGAAAGCGCTCAAGAGATCCGAACAGCGCCCGGTGCAGCATCACGGGACGATGGCGTTCGCCGTCCTCGCCGATATAGGCGGCGTCCAGCCGCTCGGGCAGGTTGAGGTCGACCTGGAGCGTGCCGCACTGCCAGTCGCGGCCGATCGCGTCGCGCAGGACGAATTCGATCTTGGGCCCGTAGAACGCCCCCTCTCCCGGGTTGACGCCGTACTCCACGCCCATCCCGTCGAGCGCGCCCCTGAGAGCACCTTCGAGCCGGTCCCAGACCTCGTCCGAGCCGATCCGCTTCTCCGGCCGGTCGGAGAACTTGATACGCACGTCCTCGAATCCGAAATCGCGGTAGATGTCGACGATCAGGGCGATCACCGTCCGGCACTCGGCCTCCATCTGCTCCGGCGTGCAGAAGATATGCGCGTCGTCCTGGGTGAACGCGCGCACCCGCATCAGACCGTGCAGCGCGCCGGAGGGCTCGTAGCGGTGGACCCGGCCGAACTCGGCGACGCGAAGCGGCAGGTCGCGATAGCTCTTCATGCCCTGGCGGAACACCTGCACGCCGCCCGGGCAGTTCATTGGCTTGACCGCGAACACCCGCCCGTCCTCCGTCTCGGAGGTGAACATGTGCTCGCGGAAGGTCTCCCAGTGGCCGGAGAGCTCCCACAGCGAGCGGTCCATGAGCTCGGGCGTGGAAATCTCGACATAGCCGGCCGCGTCCTGGCGGCGGCGCATGTACTCGATCAACCTGAGATAGAGGCTCCATCCCCTCGGATGCCAGAAGGCGGACCCGGGCGCCTCCTCCTGGAAGTGGAACAGGTTCATCTCGCGCCCGAGGCGGCGGTGGTCGCGCCGCTCGGCTTCCTCGAGCTGGTGGAGATGAGCCTTCAGTTCCTTCTCGTCGCGCCAGGCGGTGCCGTAGATGCGTTGCAGCATCTCGTTGTTCGAGTCGCCCCGCCAGTAGGCACCGGCCACCTTCAGGAGCTTGAAGCCCTTGCCGACATGGCCGGTCGACGGCAGATGGGGCCCGCGGCACAGATCGTGCCACTCGCCCTGCCGATAAACCGTCACCGCTTCGTCGTCCGGCAGGCCTTCGACGATTTCCGCCTTGTAGTGCTCGCCCCGCTCCCTGAAGCGCCCGACCGCGCCCTGCCGGTCCCACACCTCGCGGACGATGGGTTCGTCGCGGGCGACGATCTCGTGCATCTTGCGCTCGATGACCTCCAGGTCCTCGGTCGAGAACGGGGTCTCGCGCGCGAAATCGTAGTAGAATCCGTTCTCGATCGCCGGGCCGATGGTGACCTGGGTGCCGGGGAACAATTCCTGCACCGCCTCGGCCATCACATGGGCGGCGTCGTGGCGGATCAGCTCCAGCGCGTCGTCCGAACGGCGCGTGACGATCTCGACCGCGGCATCGCGCCCGATCGGCCGCGCGAGATCGCGAACCTCGCCGTCGACCTTGACCGCGATCGCCGCCTTCGCAAGGCCGGGGCCGATCGACGCGGCAACGTCCGCGCCCGTCGGCGGCACATCGAAGGGCCGCCGGCTGCCGTCGGGGAGGGTAACGACCACGCGCGCCGTCTGCTGTTGGGTTGCGGTTGCCATGGTTCCTTTCGCGACTACGCCGCCGGACGGACCGCGCGCATTTAGCGCAATCGCGGCCCGGTCACAAGCGGCGGGTTACAGGCGCTCCAGCACGGCGGCGGCAAAGATATAGGCCCCGAGCGCGAGAATGCCCACGAAAAAGACGCGCCTGAACCGCTCTTCGGACAGGCGACGGCGGATCCGCTGGCCGATCGCCATGCCGATCAGGGCGGGAACCAGCGCGGCGGCCGACACGATCCCGGTATCCCGGGGGAAGAGCCCCGAGCCGCCCAGCGCCACGGCGAGCGCGAGCGCGGAGGCGCCGAACAGGAACCCCATCGCCTGGACCAGCGCGTCGCGACCCAGCCCGATCGCCTGCAAGTACATGATCCCGGGAACGACGAAGGAGCCGGTCATCCCGGTGAGGATTCCGTTCACCGAGCCGAACAGGGGTCCCGCCCAGCCCTCGGCGCGCGCCGGTATCTCGAACCGCCATCCGCCGAGGCTGAGACCCGCATAGAGGAGAAGGATCAGGCCGAGCAGCGCCGACAGGAGCGCGAGGTCGACCCGGGTGAGCGCCATCGCCCCGAGCCAAACGGTGACCGTCGCCGCCAGCATGAACGGCCACAGCCTGCGGACGATTATCCGCGCGTTCCCGCCGACCGCCGCCTGCCAAACATTGGTCGCCGCCGCCGGCATGGTGAGCAGGGCCATCGCCGTCGTCAGATCGAGGAAGATCGCCAACAGCCCGAGGCTCACGGTCGGCAGGCCGAGGCCGATCACCCCCTTGATACCCCCGGCGAAGAGGAACACCGCCGCGATCCCCGCGATGATGAACGGATCGGTCATTGCCGCACCCCGATACGCGCCGGCTCGCGTCCGCCGTCGCATCCGCGGCGGCCTGCTTTCGTGGCTCCGGTTTCGATGATAGGGTCCGAAAGTCGGAAAACGACGACGCCGATGATCCCCGAACGCAGACGAAACTGGGAAATCCGCCTGTGAAAGCGGACGGACCCGAGACGGTCGCGATTTTATCACGCCCCGGCGGCGCGACAATCGCCTACCGGCGCCTCGACGGAAGCGAGCCGGGCGTGATGTTCCTGGGCGGGTTCCGCTCGGACATGACCGGGACCAAGGCAACCGCCCTTGAAACAGCGTGCCGCGCGGCAGGACGCGCCTTCGTCCGTTTCGACTATTCCGGGCACGGGCAGTCTTCCGGCGACTTCCTCGACGGGACGATCGGAAGCTGGCGGGACGACGCGGTCGCGGTGCTCGACGAGGCGGCGCTCGGACGGCAGGTCCTGGTCGGCTCCTCGATGGGCGGGTGGATCATGCTGCTCATGGCGCTCGCCCGTCCGGAGCGTATTGCGGGGCTGGTGGGCATCGCCGCGGCGCCCGATTTCACCGAGGACCTGATGTGGAACCGCTACGGCGGGGACATGCGCGCCGAATTGAAGGAAAAAGGCGTCCTTTACGTACCCTCGGATTACGACGACGAGGATTATCCGATCGCCTACAGGCTGATCGAGGAAGGCCGCCGGCACCTCCTGTTGCGCCGCCCGATTCCGATCCACTGCCCGATCCGGCTGCTCCACGGCAAGCGGGACGAGGACGTGCCGTGGATGACGGCATCGCGCATCGCGGGACAGGTGCTGAGCGAAGACGTTCGCGTGTTCCTGGTGCCGGACGGCGATCACAGACTTGCGCGCGAGCGGGACCTCGCCCGGTTATGGGCCTCGGTCGACGAGCTCTGCACCTTGGCCGAAGGCTGACCCCGGGGTGGCGGCAACCGACAGGTCGGCGCCCGCCGCCGGGCCCTGGCGCGACCTGATCCGCAAGGAACACGCGACCTATTCCGCCATCGTCCTCCTCGGCACGCTTCTCCACGCCCTGCAGGTGCTGGTGATCTCGGTGGTGATGCCGACCATCGTCGCCGACCTCGGGGGCGCGGTCTATTACGCCTGGACGGCGATCATCTACACGGTGGGCTCCATCGTGGGCGCGGCGACGGTGGAGCCGGTCACCCGCGCGGTAGGGCGCCGGGTCGGCTATGTCGCGGTCGCCGGTGTGTTCATGCTGTCCACCGCGGGATGCGCGCTCGCGCCCGACATCGCGACGCTGATCGTCGCGCGCGGCGTCCAGGGTTTCGCGGGCGGGTTGATCATAGGCGCCTCGATGGCGCTGATCGGGGTGCTGTTCCCGCCCCATCTGCGCGCCCGCATTCTCGCCGCCTATCAGGGCGTCTGGATGTTCGCGCAGCTCCTCGGGCCGGTCTTCGGCGGAGTCTTCGCGGAGATCGGCTGGTGGCGCGGTTCGTTCTGGTCGCTGATCCCGTTCATAGCCTGCTACGCCGCGCTGATCTGGTGGAAGGTGCCCGATACCCGGCCGCGCAAGGGCGAGCATGCGGGAGGCTTCCCCTTTTTCCGGCTGACGGTGCTGACGGCGGGGGTGATCTCCATCGCGGCGGCCGGTCCGATTGACGACACCGCGTTGCGGACGGTCCTGATCGGCGCCGCGGTCGCGCTGGTCTGGGCGACGTTCCGCCTTGACCGGACCGCGCGAACGCCCTTGTTCCCGACCCGTACGCTCTCCCTCTCCGCCGTGGTCGGGCTCGGCCTCCTGATCCATTTCCTGGTCGGCAGCGTCCAGACGTCGATCACGCTGTTCGTGCCCCTGCTGCTCCAGGTCTTCCACGACGTACCGCCGATCTATGTCAGCTTCGTCAGCATCGTGCTTTCGCTGGGCTGGACGGTGGGGACCTTCATGGTCAACGGTTGGACCGGCGCGCACGAGCGGCGCGCGCTCTGGTGGGGGCCGGTGATCGTCGTTCTCGGGCTCGCGCTGATGACGGCGACGACCACCGCGCCGGGGCTGGTGCTGCTGACCGTCGCGGCCTTCCTCGTCGGCTTCGGGGTCGGCATCCACAACGTCCACCTGATCACCCGGACCATCGCCCGGGCGGATCCGGGAGAGGAAGGGTTGACCGCGGCGTCGCTGCCTTCTGTGCGGTCCCTCGGCACCGCCTTCGGCGCGGCGCTGGCCGGAATGCTGACCGCGATCGCCGGTTTCGACGATGCGATGACCAGGGAGTCGGTCGGCGATGCGGTGACCTTCGTGTTCGGCGTCAACCTCGTCCCGGCGGTGCTGATGGCATTGCTGATGTTCCGGCTGCTCGCGGTGGATACCGCCGGATCACGGCGCGGCGAGGCTGCGTAGCCCCTCTCGATAGGTCGGATAGCGGAGCATCACGCCGAGCTCGCGCTTGACGCGGTCGTTGCGGACCCGGCGGCACCCGGAATAGAAGCTCCGCGCGAGCGGCGAGAGCTCCGCGGATTCGAACGGCTCTTCCGGCGGCGGAGCGACGCCGAGCAGGCCGGCGGCGAATTCGACGACCTCCTCCTGGGAAGCTGGCTCGTCGTCCGCCACGTTGTAGACCCGCCCCGCTTCCGGCCGCGCGATCGAAGCCCGGAGCACCTGCGCGACATCTTCGACATGAACGCGGGAGAACACCTGGCCGGGCTTGACGATCCGCCGGGCGGTGCCGTCGCGGAGCCGGTCGAGCACGTTCCGGCCGGGGCCGTAAATCCCGGCGAGGCGGAAGATGCGAACCGGCATGCCGTGCGCCTCGCCGAACGCGAGCCAGGCGCGCTCGGCGGCGAGACGCAGCCTGGAACGCTCTTCGCCGGGTTGCGGCGCATCTTCTTCACTCACCCAGCCGCCGGCGCGGTCTCCATAAACGCCCGTCGTGGAGAGGTAGCCGATCCACTCCACGGCGGAGAGCCCGGCGATTGCATCTCCGAGGCCGGTGAGCACGGGATCGCCTTCCCCCAGCGGAGGGGCCGAAACCAGTATGTGGGTCGCGCGGTCGAGGACGCCCGGATCGTCGAACGGAACGGCGGGGAAACCGTCCGCGAGGAGCGCGCGGGTCCGCTCCGCCTGCCGCGCGGTGCCGACGATCCGGGAGAACTCCCCGCCGGCGGCGCGAGAGAGAGCCCGCGCGCAGTAGCCGAATCCCAGGCACACGAGCTTTCGCGGCGCGCGGGGCATGCCTCGTCTCCCGGGACGCGCAGGCTCAGGCGGTCTGCTCGGCCGCGTCCTCGGCCAGCACCGGGCGGTCGTAGCGATGGACCATTTCGAACGGCACGACCTGCCAGAAACGCTCCACTTCGCGGTCCCAGTGGATCAGCATGCGCTCGACGAAGCGGGACTGAGTCTCCCGCGCATGCTCTTCGACCAGTGCCTTCAGCATGTCGGCCCAGTACGGCACCTGGATCCGCTGGTAGAACACCGTGTCCTCGTTGACCCGCGTCGGGAAGCTGTCGTCGGGGTCGTAGACGAAGGCCATGCCGCCCGTCATGCCGGCGGCGAAATTGTCCCCCGTCGGGCCGAGCACGACCGCGGTGCCGTTGGTCATGTATTCGCAGCCGTTGGAGCCGCACCCCTCGACCACCGCCGTGGCGCCGGAGTTCCGCACCGCGAAGCGCTCGCCGGCCTGGCCGGCGGCGAACAGCTTCCCCGCCGTCGCGCCGTAGAGGACGGTGTTGCCGACGATCGTGTTCTCGTTCGAGGCGAGGGTGCTGGCCGTCGTCAGGCGGACCGCGACGGTGCCGCCGGAAAGCCCCTTGCCGACATAGTCGTTGGCGTCGCCGAACACTTCGAGCTTCAGCCCCTGCACCGCGAACGCGCCGAGGGACTGGCCGGCGGAGCCGCGCAGGCGGACGGTTATGTGTCCGGGCTGGAGTCCGTCCATGCCGTAGCGCCGGGCGATCATCGAGCTCAGCTTGGTGCCGATGGCGCGGTGGGTGTTGCGGATATTGTAGGCGAGCTGGAGCTTCTCGCCCCGCTCGAGCGCGGTCGCCGCGTCCTTGATCATCTGGGCGTCCAGCGTCTCGGGGACCTCGTTGCGGCCCTCCAGGGTGCAGTAATGCGAGTCCTCGCCGGGATCCGCCTGAACGAGAAGCGGGTTGAGATCGAGGTCGTCGAGATGGGCGCTGCCGCGGTGGATCTGGCTCAGGAACTCCGTCCGGCCGATGATGTCGGTGAGCCGCCGCGCCCCGAGGCGGGCCAGATGCTCGCGCACTTCCTCGGCGATGAAGCTGAACAGGTTGACCACCTTCTCCGGCGTGCCGGAGAAGCGCGCGCGCAGGCGTTCGTCCTGGGTGCAGACCCCGACCGGGCAGGTGTTGGAGTGGCACTGGCGCACCATGATGCAGCCCATGGCGACCAGCGACGCCGTGCCGATACCGAACTCCTCGGCGCCGAGCAGGGCCGCGATCACCACGTCCCGCCCGGTCTTCAGCCCGCCGTCGACCCTGAGAACCACCCGATGGCGTAGCTGGTTGAGGGTCAGCACCTGGTTGACCTCGGAGAGCCCCATCTCCCAGGGGAGCCCGGCATACTTGATCGAGGATTGCGGGCTCGCCCCGGTCCCTCCGGAGTGACCGGAAATCAGGATCACGTCGGCCTTGGCCTTGGCGACGCCGGCGGCGATCGTGCCGATGCCACTCTGCGAGACCAGCTTCACGCAGACCCTGGCGTCGGGGTTGATCTGCTTGAGGTCGTAGATGAGCTGCGCCAGGTCCTCGATCGAGTAGATGTCGTGGTGCGGCGGCGGCGAGATCAGGGTTACGCCGGGCGTTGAGTGCCGCAGGCGCGCGATCGTCTCCGAGACCTTGATCCCGGGGAGCTGGCCGCCCTCGCCCGGCTTGGCGCCCTGGGCGATCTTGATCTCGATCTCGCGGCAGTTGTTGAGATATTCCGCGGTCACCCCGAACCGGCCCGAGGCGACCTGCTTGATCGCCGAGCTCGCGTTGTCCCCGTTGGGGCGCGGGGCGTAGCGCGCGGGATCCTCCCCGCCCTCGCCGGAATCCGACTTGGCGCCGATCCGGTTCATCGCGATGGAAAGCGTCTCGTGCGCTTCCGGGCTCAGCGCGCCGAGCGAGATTCCGGGCGCGACGAGGTGCTTTCTGATCTCGGTGATGGATTCGACTTCCTCGATCGGCACCTGCTCGCGCTTGAACTGGAAGCCCATCAGGTCGCGCAGATGGATCGGCGGCGCGTCCTGCGTGCCCGCGACGAACTTGCGGTAGGTGGCGAAGGAGTCGTTGGCGACGGCGGTCTGCAGGATGTGCATCTGCCGGCCCTCGAAGGCATGCGCCTCGCCGTTCTGCCGGAAACGGTAGAACCCCCCGACCGGAAGCGCGGTCACCCCTTCCGAAAAGGCCCGGTGGTGCAGCGTGAGCACCTTGCGGCGGATTCCGTAGAGCCCGATACCCGAGATGCGCGAATTCATGCCCGGGAAGTAGCTGTTGACCAGCCAGCGGCTGAGCCCCACGGCCTCGAACTTGTAGCCGCCCCGGTAGGAGGACAGGATCGAGATGCCCATCTTGGACATCACCTTGAGCAGGCCCTGGTTGACGGCCTCCTGATAGCGCCGCAGGCAGTCTTCCAGGGCGCGGTCGCCGAACAGCCCGCGGCGGTGCCGGTCGGCGATGCTGTCGTTGGCGAGATAGGCGTTGACCGTCGTCGCGCCGACCCCGACGAGCACCGAGAAATAGTGCACGTCCATGCATTCGGCGCTCTCCACGTTGAGCGAGGTGAAGGTCCTGAGCGACTGCGCCACGAGATGGCTGTGGACGCCGCCGACGGCGAGGATCGAGGGGATCGCCGCGCGTTCGGGGCCGATGTTCCGGTCGGTCAGGATCAGATGGACCGCGCCGCCGCGCACCGCGTCCTCGGCCTGGCGCTGGATGCGGTACATCGCGCGCCTGAGGGAAAGATCGTCGTCGTTGTTGCGGAACGTGCAGTCGATCTCGACCGCGCTGTCGCCGAGATATTCGCGCATGGCAGCGAACTCGGCGTTGCTCAGCACCGGGGAATCGAGCTGCAGCAGCCGCGTCTGGCTTTCGTTCTGGTCGAGCACGTTTCCGAGATTGCCGAGCCGCGTGCGCAGGCTCATCACCCTGTATTCGCGCAGCGAGTCGATGGGCGGGTTGGTGACCTGGCTGAACGACTGGCGGAAGAAATGATGCAGACCGCGGTAATGGTCCGACAGCACGGCAAGCGGCGTATCGTCGCCCATCGAGCCGACCGCCTCCTTGCCGTCCTCGATCATCGGCTGAAGCAGCAGCTCGAGCTCTTCCAGCGTGTAGCCCGCCGCGACCTGCCGCCGCCTCAGCTCGTCGCCGGCAAAATCGATCTTGGGCCCGGTGCCCGTCTTGATCAGCCCTTCGAGCGCGGTGATGTTGCCGACCCACTCGGCGTAGGGATAGGCGTTCGCCAGCGCGCGCTTGATCTCGCTGTCGCGGTAGAGCCGCTTTTCCTCGAGGTCGACGGCGATCATCTCGGCCGGACCGAGCCGACCCTTGGCGACCATGCGCGCCTCGCTGACCCGCACCATGCCGGTCTCGGAGCCGACGAGAAGAAGGTCGTTGTCGAGCACCGAGTAGCGCATCGGGCGCAGCCCGTTGCGGTCCATGGCGGCGACCACCCAACGCCCGTCGGTGGCGGCGATCGCGGCCGGCCCGTCCCAGGGCTCCATGACGCAGTTGAGATAGCTGTAGAACGCCCCGATCTCGGGCTCGATGCCGGTCTTCTTCGACCACGCGGCGGGGATCAGCATGGAGCCCGCATGGGGCGCCGACCGCCCGGCCCGCACGAGCAGCTCGAAGACGTTGTCGAGCGACGCGGAGTCCGACCCGCCGGGCTCGATGACCGGCTTTAGGTCGTCGACGTAACCTTCGAAGACCTCGGCATCCATCCGGGTCTCGTGGCTCTTCATCCAGTTGACGTTGCCGCTCAGCGTGTTGATCTCGCCGTTATGCGCGAGCATGCGGAACGGTTGCGCGAGCCGCCATGTCGGGAAGGTGTTGGTGGAATAGCGCTGGTGGTAGACGGCGAACCGCGACTTGAAACGCTCGTCGAGCAGATCCGGGTAAAAGTCGGTGAGCTGCTCGGCCAGGAACATACCCTTGTAGATCACCGAGCGCGTGGACAGCGAGCAGATATAGAAGTCGTTGATGTTCTCGGCCCGCACCTGGTTCTCGATCAGGCGGCGGATGATGTAGAGGTCGGTCTCGAACTTGCCGGGCGCGACCTCGGCGTTGCCGGCGATCATGATCTGCTCGATCTCGGGCCGGGTCGCGTTGGCCTTGTCGCCGATCACGTCGACATCGATGGGTACCTGGCGCCAGCCGTAGATCTGATAGCCGAATTTCAGGATCTCGGACTCGACGATGCAGCGGCAGCGCTCCTGCCCGGTCAGATCGGTGCGCGGCAGGAACACCATGCCGACCGCGAGCGGCCCGTCGCCGAGGCTGTGCCCGGTGCGCTCGATATGCTCCTCGAAGAAGTCCTGCGGGATCTCGACGTGGATGCCGGCCCCGTCGCCGGTCTTGCCGTCGGCATCGACCGCGCCGCGGTGCCAGACCGCCTTGAGCGCCTCGATCCCGGCTTCGACGACATCGCGCCGCGGAACGCCGTCTATGGCCGCGACCAGCCCGACGCCGCAACTCTCGTGTTCCAGCCCCGGGTCGTAGAGGCCCTCGCGGGCAAGGCGCTCGGCATTCCTTTGCCAAAGGGCGATGGACCGGGCGCCATCGGACGCGAAATTATCGCTCATACCGTCCTCCCCGCCGCGCTCACGCCGCCTCCTCCGCGTCGGCGGCGGCGTGGCGCCGTTCCACATAGGCGTGGATCGCCTCGGCCGCGTCGCGCCCGTCGCGGATCCCCCAGACCACGAGAGACGCCCCGCGCACGATATCCCCGGCCGCGAACACCCCGTCTATCGCGGTCATCATGGTCCGGTGGTCGATCTGGACCGTGCCCCACCGGGTGACCGTGAGCTCGGGCGCGCCGAACAACGCGGGCAGGTCCTCGGGATCGAAGCCGAGCGCCTTGATCGCCAGGTCGGCGTCGGTGACGAAGCTCGACCCCTCGATCGGCTCCGGTGTCTGGCGCCCCGCGGCATCCGGCACGCCGAGATGGATCCTGAGCGCGCGGACTCCGGCGACGGTATCGTCGCCGACGAAGGCCTCGGGCGTCGCCAGCCAGGAGAATCGGACGCCTTCCTCTTCGGCGTAGCGGACTTCGCGCCGCGATCCCGGCATGTTCTCCCGGTCGCGCCGGTAAAGGCAGGTGACCGACTTCGCGCCCTGGCGCACCGCGGTGCGCACGCAGTCCATCGCGGTGTCGCCGCCGCCGATCACGACGACTTCCTTGCCCGCCGCGTCGAGCCGGCCGTCGTCGAAGGCGGGAACCGCGTCGCCGAGGCCCTTGCGGTTCGAGGCGGTGAGATAATCCAGCGCGGGCACGATGTTGTCGAGCCCGCCGCCTGGCACCTGGATGTCGCGGGCCCGGTAGACGCCGGTCGCGATCAGCACCGCCTCGTGCCGTTCGCGGATATCGGCGAGGCTCGCGTCGCGGCCGACCTCGAAGCTTCGGTGAAAGACGATGCCGCCCTCTTCGAGAAGCGCGATGCGGCGCGCCACGATCGTCTTCTCCAGCTTGAAGTTCGGAATGCCGTAGACCAGCAGCCCGCCCATGCGGTCGTGGCGGTCGTAGACGTGGACCTCGTAACCGCGCCGGCGAAGCTGCTCGGCCGCCGCGAGTCCCGCCTGGCCGGCGCCCACGATGCCGATCGAGCGGCCGAGCTCGCGCGGCGGGATCGGCGGCCTGACCCAGCCGCGTTCGAAAGCGGTATCCGTGATGTAGCGCTCCACCGAGCCGATGGTCACCGTGCCGTGGCCGGACTGCTCGATGACGCAATTGCCCTCGCACAACCGGTCCTGCGGACATATCCGGCCGCAGATCTCGGGCATGTTGTTGGTCGCGGACGACACCTCGTAGGCTTCCGCGAGCCGCCCTTCCGCGGTCAGCATCAACCAGTCGGGGATGTTGTTGTGCACCGGGCAGTGGATCTGGCAATAGGGCACGCCGCATTGCGAGCACCGGCTCGCCTGCGCCACCGCGCCGTCGGTGGTGAAGATGTCGTAGATCTCGTCGAAATCGGCGCGGCGGGTCTCGGCGCTCCGCTTCTCCGGCGTCGCCTGCGGCAGATCGACGAACTTCAACATACGGCCGGACATGCGTGCTTCGTCTCCCCTCGACGGCGGCGTTTGCTGTTGTTTCCGCCGCCCCGACCGTGCGACCGATCGGCAACGGTGCATCGACCGATGTCCTTGCCCCGCCATTCTAACACACGATTTCGCGAAAACAAGCTCAATAGGTCATAAATACTGCCATAAATCGACCTGAAATTTTCGTGCCACGGCTTGGTGTTGCGCTGTTCAAGGAGAGAGCGCTTAAATTTAGTTCCGATATGGGACTAAATTGTCCGACTTTGGCCCGCCACCCCGATTCCGCTATCATGGGAAGTCGGCAAACCGGGAGGGCGGGCCTTGACGCTGCTTCAGCTCGCCGTGATCGCGGTGGTGCAGGGCATCACGGAATTCCTGCCGATCAGCTCTTCGGGGCACCTTCGTCTGATCCCCGCGCTGAGCGACTGGCCCGACCAGGGCCTGGCGATAGACGTCGCGGTCCATGCGGGCACCCTGCTTGCCGTCGTCGCATATCTCTGGCGGGACGTTCTCTCGATGCTGGCCGGCCTGATCCGGATCGGGTCGGGCATGGCGCATCCGGGCGTCCGGCTGACGGTCTACCTGCTGGTCGCCACGATCCCGGTGGTGGCGGCGGGCTTCGCTGTAACGGAATATCTCGGCACGGAATGGCGCGACAGCCTTGAGGTCATCGCCTGGGCCACGCTGGGCTTCGGGCTGCTTCTGCACCTGTCGGACCGTACCGGCCTTACGGTGCGCCGGATAGAGCACATGGGGCTGTCGACCGCGTTCGCGATCGGGCTGGCGCAGGCGCTCGCGCTGATCCCGGGGGCGAGCCGCGCCGGCGTTACGATGACGGCCGCCCGACTGCTGGGGTTCGAGCGGCGGGACGCGGCCCGGTTCTCGATGCTGATGTCGATTCCGACGATCGTCGCGGCCGGCGCCTTCGCCGCCAAAGAACTCGTCGAGTCGGGCGATCCGGTGCTGCAATCGAACGCCCTTGCGGCGGGCGGGATCGCCTTCGTCGCGGCGCTTGTCGCCATCGCGGCGATGATGGGGTGGCTGAGACGGGCGACGTTCACGCCCTTCGTGATCTACCGGGTGATCCTGGGCGGGGCCCTGCTCGGGATCGTCTACCTCTAGATTAGCGGCCTGGCGGGCGCCCGCCGCGGCGATAGCGCGCGAGATAGCCGGGAGCGACCGCTTCGAGGGGCGTGGGATCGAGGCCGAGATCCGCCAGACCCGGCGCGTCGGCGGATGCGACGTTGTCCCGCTCCAGCATCCGGACCTGGTCCCGGGTGAGCATCGGCGGAAACGGCGACAGCTCCATCAGCCCGGCCGGGAGCATGGCGAGGAAGCCCGGAACCGGCAAAAGCAGCCGGCGCCTGCCGATATGCCTCAGCATCGCTTCCATCAGCTCCTTGAAGCTGAACACCTCGGGGCCGCCGAATTCGTAGGTCCGCCCTGAAATCCCCGGATCCTCGACGATACGCGCGACCCCCGCCCCGACGTCGCCGACATAGACCGGCTGGAACCTGGTCCCTCCGCCGCCGATCAGCGGTATCGCCGGCGCCAGGCGCGCGATCCACGCGAAGCGATTGAGAAAGTCGTCCTCTATTCCGAAGACGATGCTGGGCCGGACCACGACCGCGTCGGGAAACGCGTCCCGCACCGCTTCCTCGCCCGCCGCCTTGCTCCGCGCGTATCCCGCCGGCGAGTCGGGCGCGGCGCCGATGGCCGAGACATGAACCATGCGACCGACGCCCGCCGCCGCCGCGGCGCGCGCGATCCGTCCCGCGCCTTCGGCATGGACCGCATGGAAACGCTGCGGACCGGATTCGTAGAGCACGCCGACGAGATTGATCGCCGCGTCGGCGCCTTCGACCGCGGCTGCGACGGACGCATCGTCGCGGATGTTGGCCGCCATCGGCGTGACCTGGCCGACATCGCCCATCGGTTTCAGGAATAGCGCGCGGTCCGGCCGCCTGACGGCGACGCGGACGCGATAGCCCCGGCGGACGAGCTCGCCCACGGTATAGCGGCCGACGAAGCCGGAACCGCCGAACACGGTTGCTGTGGGCGTTGACATCGCGCCCCCCTCGATGGGCCGGCTAATATCGGCTGCGGCCGGACCCGTCAACATCGATGCGTCGTCGCTCCTCCGGGCGGCGAAAGCGGTTGACAAGCCGACGGCGGCTGGCGTACGGACCCGCGAAGCGGGGGTCCGGTCGCCTATCGGCCCAGGTGGCGGAATTGGTAGACGCGCAGGTTTCAGGTACCTGTGACCGCAAGGTCGTGGAAGTTCGAGTCTTCTCCTGGGCACCACCGGACCGCGCGCTCCCGGTTTCTGGGCTCCCGGACGGGGCGGCGGTGCTGCGCCTATGGCGATAGAGATACACGAGGGCGACCTGCCCGCCGGTCTCGATTTCGGCGACGCGGCGGCGGTCGACACCGAGACGATGGGCCTCAACCCGGGCCGCGACCGGCTGTGCGTGGTTCAGCTGAGCGCGGGCGACGGCGACGCCCATCTGGTGCGTTTCCGCGGCGGCGCCTGCGACGCCCCCAACCTGGCGCGGCTGCTGGAAGACCGCGCGGTCACCAAGATCTTCCATTTCGCCCGCTTCGATATCGCCGTCCTCGAGCGCTATCTCGGCGTCCGCGCGGCGCCGGTCTACTGCACCAAGATCGCGTCCAGGATCGCGCGCACCTATACCGACCGCCATTCGCTGAAGGATCTCGCGGCCGAGTTGCTCGACGTCGAGATCTCCAAGGCGCAGCAGTCTTCGGACTGGGGAGCGGAAACCCTGACCGAGGCGCAATGCAGATATGCCGCGGCGGACGTTCTTCATCTGCACGCGATCCGAAGCGCGCTGGACGGGATGCTGGAACGCGAAGGGCGTACGGAACTCGCCGGGCGCTGCTTCGATTTCGTCGGGCACAGGGCCGCGCTCGACCTCGGCGGCTGGAGCGACGTGGACATCTTCGCTCATTGACGCCGACGCGGCGGATACCGCGGGTTTGGCTGCACCGGACGGGGAAATCGATTAGGATGGTCCTTCGCGCCGGACCGCGGACCGGCGCGGGCGTAGATGTGCCGGGACGCCGATGGCCGAGGTGAAAAAATTCCGATCCGCCCGCTCGCAGGAGGCCGCGGACATCGCCGTGGCCCGCCGGGTGCTGGAGACCGAATGCGAAGGGCTCGCCGCCCTCGCGCGGTCGGTCGATTTCGCCTTCGCGGAAGCGGTCGAGATAATGTCCCGCGCGCGTGGCCAGGGTCGGGTGATCGTCACCGGAATGGGCAAGAGCGGCCATGTCGGGCGCAAGATCGCCGCCACCCTCGCCTCGACCGGCACGCCCGCGCAGTTCGTCCATCCGGCGGAGGCGAGCCACGGCGATCTCGGCATGATCACCGCCCGGGACGCGGTGCTCGGGCTGTCCAACTCGGGCGAGACGCCGGAGCTGTCCGACATCATCGCCTACGCCAAACGACACGCGATTCCGCTGGTCGCGATAACGGCCCGCGCGGGAAGCGCGCTCGCCGCCGCCGCGGACGTTCTGATCGGGCTGCCGGACACCGACGAGGCCTGCCCGCTCAACCTCGCCCCCACCACGTCGACGACGATGATGGTGGCGCTCGGCGATGCGCTGGCGGTGGCGCTGCTCGAGCGGGTCGGGTTCTCGCAGGAGGATTTCAAGCTGCGCCATCCGGGCGGCCAGCTCGGCAAGCGGCTGATCAAGGTGGAGCGCCTGATGCACAAGGGCGACCGTATTCCGCTCGCCCGCCCCGACATCGTCATGTCGGAAGCACTCCTGATCATGACGTCGCACAGTTTCGGCTGCATCGGACTGGTGGATGAAGACGACAGGCTCGTAGGGGTCGTCACCGATGGCGATTTGAGGCGCAATATGGGCGAACGGCTGCTGAAGATGACGGCGGCCGATGTAATGACCGCGCGCCCGCGAACCATTTCGCCCGACGCCCTCGCCGGCCAGGCGCTGCGGGTGATGAACGAGAACGGCATCACCGGCCTTTTCGTCGTTACGGACGGCCGCCCCGTGGGTATTCTTCACATCCACGACTGCCTGCGCGCCGGAGTGGATTGAGGAAACCGGGCATGGCGCCGATCGCCCCGACGCGGATGGAAAGCGGCTACTCCCGCTTCGTGGCGGTGATGAAGATCGCGCTGCCGCTCGGCGCGGCGGGCGTGATCGCTCTCCTGTTTTCGTGGTCCCAGCTGTACGACATGCCGGAACGGTTCGAGATCGGCGCCACGGGGTTGAGCGTTTCCGAAACGGCCGGCGGCCACCGCATGATCAACGCCCGCTATTCCGGCACCGATCGGAACCGGAACCCCTATACCCTGGCCGCGGAATCGATCGTGCAGCAGAAAGCGGACCCGGACAGGATCGTGCTCGACGGTCCGGAAGCCGATTTCACGACCGGGGCCGGCGCCTGGATCGCCGTTTCCGCCTCCAGCGGCAAGTTCGCGCGCGAGGCCCGGCAGGTGGACCTGGAGGGCGATGTCAGCTTCTACCACGATTCGGGCTACCTCTTTCGGACCAGCCAAGCGACGATCGATTTCGGCGAGGCCGTGGCCTGGAGCACGGCGCAGGTAACCGGCAGCGCCGAGTGGGCCAGCGTGGAGGCGTCGGGTTTCCGCGTCGGCCGCGACGAGGACCGGCTGGAGTTTGCGGGCCCCGCCCGTATCGTCCTGTTCCCGCAGGCGGAGGAACGTCGGCGGTGAACGCGTGCCTCGCCCCGCTCGTCCTGATCGCCGTCCTGCTGGGCGCCCCGGCTGCAACGGCGCAGACCGGCGGCCTGCCTTTCCGGGACGGATCCGGTCCCATAGAAATCGCCGTGGACGGCAGCGTCGAGTGGCAGCAAAAGGAGCGGATTTTCGTCGCCCGCGGCAATGCCCGGGCCCGGCAGGGCGAGGTTACCCTGCGGGCCGAAACCATCACCGCGCATTACCGGACCGGCAAGGACGGCGGCACCGAAATCTGGCGCATCGACGCGGAAGGAGCCGTTCGCATCGCCAGCACCGACCAGGTCGCGACGGGCCGCAAGGGAACCTACGACGTGGACAAGCAGTTGCTGGTTCTGACCGGCAAGCCGAGGTTCACGTCGGGGACGGACCGGATCAGCGCCTCCGGAAGCCTGGAATATTCGCAGGTCCGGAACCGGGCCGTTGCCCGGGGCAACGCGGTCGCCATGCGGGAAGACCGAACCGTCGAGGCCGAAACGCTCACCGCGACCTTCGAGCCGGATGAGAAGGAGAGCGACAAGCTCAAGCGGCTGGTGGCGGTGGGCCGTGTCGTCTTCAGGTCGCCCAACGAGGTGTTTCACGCCGACCGCGCGGATTTCGACGTTGCCGCCGAACGCCTCAAGCTCGAGGGTTCGGTACGGATATCCCAGGGCGGCAACGAACTCAGGGGCCAGTCGGCGGAACTCGATCTGAAGACCGGTACCAGCCGGATGCGGGGCGGCAGGGGCGGGGTGCAGGGTCTGTTCGTTCCGAAGGCCGTGTCCCTTCCGGAGGACGATACCGGTCGAGAGGGGAAAACAGAGAATTGACCGAGAACGCGAGCGGCGGACCCCGGCTGATCTCCCGTTCGAGCGGGCTGGAGGCCTTCTCCCTGGGCAAGCGGTTCCGGAAGCGCCCCGTGCTGCGCGATGTCAGTCTCAGGCTTGAGCGCGGCGAAATCGTCGGCCTGCTGGGGCCGAACGGAGCGGGAAAGACAACCTCGTTCTACATCCTCACCGGGCTGATCCAGCCGGACTCGGGCGTGGTCACGCTCGACGGCCAGGACATCACCCGGCTTCCGATGTATCGCCGCGCGCGGATCGGTATCGGTTACCTGCCCCAGGAAGCCTCGATCTTCCGCGGCTTGACGGTGGAAAACAATATCCGCGCGGTGCTCGACGTGACCGAGCCGGCGTCGGAACTCCGGGAGAGCCGCCTCGATGCGCTGCTCGGCGAGTTCTCGATCACCCACCTCAGGCACACGCCCGCGCCGGCACTCTCGGGCGGCGAGAGACGGCGGGTGGAAATCGCGCGCGCTCTCGCGGGCTCGCCGGGCTACATCCTCCTCGACGAGCCTTTCGTCGGGATCGACCCGATCGCGGTGAACGACGTCCGCGCGCTCGTGGGCCATCTCAAGGACCGCGGCATCGGGGTGCTCATCACCGACCACAATGTCCGCGAGACTCTCGACATCGTCGACCGGGCCTACATCCTCAACGACGGCCGCGTGCTGATGGAAGGCGCGCCGTCCGAGATCGTCGCGAACGACGAGGTCCGGCGCGTCTATCTCGGCGAGCGGTTCAGCCTCTGACGCGAGCGGCCCTTGCCGCGGGCGGCGGTTTCCACACGTTTTGCACAGCCCTTGCGCCGCGCGCGGCCGTTGTTCTGTTGCGAACCGGCGGGAAAGGATGCAGACTCCCCCTCCGGTTCGCTTGCGCTTGACTCGGCGGCGGGCCGAACAATAGGTTCCGCGCCCGCGCAGATCCGGCGGAAAGCGGCGCCGGGGTGGCAGACCCGAAGGGAGCGCGTCCGGACGACGGGCGCGTAAGCGTTTGAAAATCGGACTCACCGGCCGACACATGGACTTGGGTGAGCGGCTTCGCCGCCACGTCGAAGCCCGCCTCAACGACGGTGTCGCCAAGTATTTCGACCACGCGCTGGACTCGCACGTGGTCTTCGAGCCGGAAGGGCCGCTGGTCAGGGCGGACATCTCGGTCCACGTCGGACGGGGCATCCAGGTTCAGGGGCACGGCGCGGCGGAAGACGCGCAGAACGCCTTCGACCTCGCCATGGAGAGGATCGCGAAGCGGCTGCGGCGCAACAAGCGCCGGCTGCGCGATCACCATCGCAAATCGGGCTCGGCCCGGCGGGAAGAAGCGCTCACCGCGCAGCACGTCATCCTGGCGGACCCCGGGGACCGGTCGGACGACGAGACCGAGGGCGACGGTCCGCTGGTCATCGCGGAGACGGTTGCGGAAATCGAGTCGATGACGGTGGGCGAAGCCGTCATGCGCATCGATCTCGCGACGCAGCCGGTGGTGGTCTTCCGCAACGCCGCCCATGGCGGGCTCAACGTGATCTATCGCCGCGGCGACGGAAATCTCGGCTGGCTCGACCCGGCCGGGGCGGAGGGGGCCGAAGCCGGTCCGCGGAGCGGCTAGGATGGAAATCGGCGACCTGCTGACCAGCGACGGCGTGGTCGACCGCCTTCCCGCCGCGAGCAAGAAGCAGGTGATCCAGGAAATCTCCCGGCGGGCGGCGGAGATGACCGGGCTGGACGAACGCACGGTGTTCAACGTCCTGCTGGAGCGCGAGCGTCTGGGGACCACCGGCGTCGGCGAAGGAGTCGCCATCCCGCACGGCAAGATCGCGGATCTCGAGGAGCTCTGCGGCCTGTTCGTCCGGCTCGACCGCGCGGTCGATTTCGACGCGATCGACGACCGGCCGGTCGACCTCGTCTTCCTCCTGCTGGCGCAGGAGGGGGCAAGCGCCGACCATCTGAAGGCCCTCGCCCGGGTCTCGCGGCTCATGCGCGACCCCGCGGTCCGCGACAGTCTGCGCGCCGCCGCGGACGCCGACGCGCTCTATACGGTCCTCACGTCCGAGAACCGCGTCCGCGCCGCCTGATTTTCCGCGACCTTGCCGCGCCCGGTCGCCGGGTGCCTACGTTTCGCCGTTGTCGGCCGTGCCGATCTCGATCGTCCTCTCGCCGCTCGACGGCGGCGGCCGGACCAGATCGACATGGAGCAGGCCGTCGGCTAGCTCCGCGCCGGTCACCTCGATTCCCTCGGCGAGGACGAACGAACGCTGAAACTGGCGCGCCGCGATGCCGCGATGGAGATAGACGCGCCCGTCCGGATCGGACTGCCTGCCGCGAATAGTGAGTTGCGACTCGGCGACCGTGATCGCCAGATCGTCGCGCCGGAAACCGGCCACCGCCAGGGTGATGCGGAGCGCATCGTCCCCGATGTGTTCGATATTGTAGGGCGGGTAGCCGTCGGCCGCGCTCTTGGAGACCCGGTCGAGCACCCGTTCGAGCTGGTCGAAACCGAGCAGGAACGGGCTGTTGAAGACCGACATGCGTGTCATTGCGAGCCTCCTCTTCGCGAGCGGGGCGCATTCGTTTCCCGCCGGGTCCCGAGGGCCCCCGGCGGACCGGCCTGTCAGGCACCGTGACTACGGATATGGACCGCCCGGGAGGGGACGGCAAGGCCGCCGGCGGCGCCCGGGCCGGGCTCCCGCGGCAGGGTGAGCGCAACGCGGAGACCGGGTTGGTTGTCGCCAAGCTCGAGGCTGCCGCCGTGGCGTTCCGCGACCGCCGCGACCAGGCTGAGACCGAGCCCCGCACCGGGGGCGTTTCGGGACGCCTCGATGCGAAAGAAGCGTTCGGTCACGCGCTCCTTCAGCGCGTCGGGAATTCCCGGCCCGCCGTCGGCGACGGCGATCTCGACCCCTTGGCCCCGCCCGCGCGCGGCGATCGCGACGGTCCCGCCGACCGGCGAGAACTTGATCGCGTTGTCGAGCAGATTGGCCAGCGCCTGGAACAGGAGATCGCGGTCTCCCCTGATCCGGCCGGCACCGCCGGGCTCCGCATCGAGCGCGACCCCGCGCTCTTCCGCGAGGGGCGCGTAGAGATCGGCAACGTCGCCGATCAGGCCGTCGAGGTCGAAGGTCTCGAACTGCCCGGTCTCGACCCCGGCTTCGAGCCGCGCGATCCGCAGGAGCGAGTTGAAGGTCTTCAGCAGCGCGTCGGCTTCCTCGATGGTGCGGGCGATCGCGCGGCGGTAGGCGTCCTCGTCGCCTTCGTCGGCCAGCGTCAGCTCGAGCCGGCCGCGCAACCGGGCGAGCGGGCTCCTAAGGTCGTGGGCGATGTTGTCGCTGACCTCGCGGACGCTGGCGACCAGCTGCGCGATGCGGTCGAGCATCTCGTTGAGGTTCGCGGCCAGCCGGTCGAACTCGTCGTCGGTTCCCCGCGCCGGTATCCGGCGGTCGAGCGCGCCGGCCATGATTTCCCGGCTGGTCTGGTTGATGGCGTCGATGCGGCGCAGCATGGGCCGGCTGACCAGCACGCCGCCCGCGATGCTCAACACCAGCGCGAGGGCGATCCCCCAGCCGATGGATTCGCGGAACCGCGCGTCGATCTCCAGCCGCTCCCGGATGTCGCGGCCGACCAGCAGGCGAAGACCGCCGGTGAGCTCGAAGATGCGCGCGCGGCCGAGGTCGACGGCGCCCCGCCGGTCGGCGTATTCGAGCTCGAAGGTGATCCAGCCGTCGGGCTGGGCCTCTTCCCGGGGCCAGGCGCTCAGATTGCCGGCGAGCGGGCGGAGGCTGGCGTCGGTCAGGAGATAGAGCCCGCGGCTCGCCCGCGCCTGCGATGTCCGGCGGTTGAGCGCCCGCACCAGGCCGATCGTGCCGAACTGCGAATACTGCTCGGCGAGCCCGCGTATCTCGGCCTCGATCGCCTCGTCGGTCTGGCGCGCCATGAAACCGGCCGTGGACCAGTAGAGGAACCCGACCAGGACCACCGCGGAGACCCCGAACAGCCCGAAATAGACCAGGGCCAGGCGAAAGGTGGTGGTGCGCAGAAGCCTAGCCCGCATTTCTCACCGGTGTCATGGTCTGCGCGGCGCTGTCCGGCCGACAGGCAAGGAGAGGCGCGCAGCGCGTCGCGCGGGTACGCGCGCCTTCCGCGCGACGCGGGGTATCGGGCAAGACCGTATGTCCTTCTGGGCCGGCTGGTGCGGGGGCGGTTCGCCCTACACTGGCTGATCTCAACGAGGGTTGCTCAGTGAGCAGGGCCTCAAGCCAGGAGGGCGAACCATGGTCGACTATAGCGAGGTTTTCATCGGATTGGACGTGTCGAAGGACAGCCACGCCGTCGCGGTGGCGCAAGGGGGCCGCGATGGCGAGGTCAGGTATTTCGGCGAGATCGCCTCGGATGCGGCTGCCGTCCGTCGTTTCGTGCACAAGCTCGAGCGGCCGGGCGCGCGGCTTCGCTTCTGCTACGAGGCCGGACCGACGGGTTACGGGCTGAAGCGTCTGATCGAGGGGCTCAGTCACGACTGCGCCGTCATCGCACCGTCCCTGATCCCGCGCCGGCCCGGTGAGCGGGTGAAGACCAACCGCCGCGACGCGGTGAAGCTGGTACGCCTGTTCCGGGCCGGCGAGCTGACCGAGATCTGGACGCCGGACGAGGCCCATGAGGCGATGCGCGATCTCGTGCGCGCCCGCGAGGCGGCGGTGAGAGAGCGCACCCGCAAGCGCCAGGAGATCCGCTCCTTC
Organism: Defluviicoccus sp.; assembly: GCA_022823775.1. Taxonomy (GTDB): domain Bacteria; phylum Pseudomonadota; class Alphaproteobacteria; order MPNO01; family MPNO01; genus MPNO01. The sequence goes on from JAJEHI010000174.1 coordinate 67,922, forward strand.
CTGCTGCGTCACGGCAAGAGCTACCCCGGTAAGAAGGCGTGGGGGCCCAGGCACATGGCCTGGCTCCACGAGCTCAGCTTCGAGTGGCCCGCCCAGAAGGTCGTGCTGCACGAGATGATCGCGGCCGAGAGGCAGGGTCGCGAGCGCGTCGCGCGGCTGGAAGGAGCGATCGAAGACGCCCTGCTCGACTGGCCGCTGGCTCAGGCGGTGGACCGCCTTCAGGCGCTGCGCGGCGTTGGCCTGATCACGGCGGTCACCTTCATGGTGGAGGTCGGCGACATCCGCCGCTTCGAGCATCCCCGGCGACTGATGGCCTATCTCGGCCTGGTGCCTTGTGAGCGCTCGACGGGCGAGAGCGTGTGGCGCGGCGGCATCACCAGGGCCGGCAACGCGCGGGTGCGCCGCGTGTTGGCGGAGAGCGCATGGGCCTATCGCCATCCTGCGGCGGTGGGGAAGAAGAAATACTTCGCGACGAGACACCTGCCGGAAGAGGTCCAGGAGGTGGCATGGAAGGCGCAGGCGCGCCTGACCAGGCGCTACCGCGCGCTGAGCGCACGAGGGAAGCGCAGCACGGTCGCGGTCACTGCGGTGGCCCGCGAGTTGGTCGGCTTCATGTGGGCGATCGCGCGCATGGAGCCTGCGGCGCTCTGATCCGCAAGAAACGGATCGCCCGCATCGCGCATAGCGGCGGGGACGCGGCGACGACAGGGGAACGTCCGACAGCGCTGTGTGGCCGGCATTGCCGACGCCCGATGCAAGAGAGGACCAGCCCCGAACGCAGACACGGACATGCGGTCTCGACCCGCGCATCAGAGCTTGTTCACCAACGTTCCGGGCCGCGTCCCCACCGCTGTGCGTACATCTTGCGAGAACCAGGCGCCGCTCGGGGCCTGATCCCTCCGCTCGAACTCGTGCTTGACGAAGGACATCAGAGCGCCTTGACGCACTCTGTCGGCCGGACAGCGCCGCCCTACGGGTCGCGCCCAGGCGCCCGCCCGCGTCGTCGCGGGCCTCAACCGTATTCCCCGATACG
>JAJEHI010000115.1 GCA_022823775.1 Defluviicoccus sp.
GTCATGCCGGGGTCGGGCGAGCCCGCCCGCCCGCGAGACGACCTTCCCGCCTTCATTCGGAGACCCGACGATGGGCGAAGCCCGCAACGTTCTTTGGATCATGGCCGACCAGCTTCGCTGGGACTATTTGTCCTGCTACGGCCATCCGCATCTCCATACGCCCCATCTCGACCGGCTGGCCGAGCGCGGGGTTCGCTTTACCAACGCCTACGTCCAGTCGCCGTTCTGCGGCCCGTCGCGGATGTCGTCCTATACCGGGCGCTATTGCCGCTCGCACGGGGTGACCTGGAACGGCTTTCCGCTGCGGGTCGGCGAGCCGACGCTGGGCGACCATCTGCGCGACATCGGCGTGACGCCCGCGCTGGTCGGCAAGACCCACATGATTCCCGACACGCGGGGCATGGAATGGCTCGGGATCGACCCCGATTCCACCATCGGCATAAACATCTCGGAATGCGGCTTCGAGCCCTTCGAGCGCGACGACGGGCTCCACCCCTACGGCCCGCTCGACCCCGAGCCCGACTACAACGACTGGCTGAGGGAGCGGGGGGTGAACGCGCCGAACCCGTGGGAGGAGCACGCCAACGCCGGCATCGACGCGAACGGCGAGCTGCGGTCGGGCTGGCTGCTCAAATACGCCAACCTGCCGGCGAATATCGACGAGGAGATGTCCGAAACGCCTTATATGACCGGCCGCGCCATCGACTTCATGGAGCAGGCGGGGGACGCGCCCTGGCTTTGCCACCTCTCCTACATCAAGCCGCACTGGCCCTATATCGTGCCGGCCCCCTATCACGACATGTACGGAAGCGAGCATGTCCTGCCCGCGGTGCGCACCGACGAGGAGCGCGAGACCGATCACCCCGTCTTCCGCGCCTATATCGAATCGCGCGTCTGCCGGACCTTCTCGCGCCAGGAGGTCCGCGAGCGCGTCATTCCGGCCTACATGGGCCTCGTCAAGCAGATCGACGACCAGATGGGCCGGCTGTTCGCCTGGATGGAGGAGCGCGGGCTGATGGAGAACACGATGATCGCGTTCACCTCCGACCACGGCGACTATCTCGGCGATCACTGGATGGGCGAGAAGGATCTGTTCCACGATGCCTCGGTGAAGGTGCCGCTGATCGTCTACGACCCGCGCGGCGAGGCGGACGCGACGCGCGGCACGGTGCGCGACGAGCTGGTCGAGTGCATCGACCTCGCCCCCACCTTCCTGCGCTATTTCGGCGGGCGCGACCTGTCGCACATCATCGAGGGACGGGCGCTCGATCCCCTGCTGCACGCGGCGGGGGCGCCGGACTCCTGGCGGCGCTACGCGATCTCGGAATACGACTACGCCACCCGGCCGGCGCGCACGGCGATCGGCAACGCCCAGGAGGACGCACGGCTCCTGATGATCCGCGACGAGCGGTGGAAATACATCCACGCCGAAGGGTTCCGCCCGATGCTGTTCGACCTGGAGGCCGATCCCGACGAGCTACGCGATCTCGGGGCGAGCGGCGATCCCGGGCACGAGGCGGTCCGCGCCCGGCTGCACGAGGCGCTGTTCGCCTGGGCGCGGCGGCACCATTGCCGGATCACGCTGGAGCCCGAAACCATCGAGCGGATGACCGCCGCCGTGGAACCCCCCGGAATCCTGATCGGTTACTGGGACGAGGCGGAATACGAGGCCGCGTTCGGCAAGCCGTTTTCCGAGAGGCCCTGACCATGCCGATCCGTACCGCAGCGCAGTTCCTCGACGCCCTCAAGGACGGCCGCGACATCTCGATCGAGGGGGAGCGGGTGAAGGACGTCGCCGGCGACCCCCGTTTCGCCGGCGCGGCCCGGGCGATGGCGCGGCTGATGGAGATGCAGCACGAGCCCGCCCTCCACGAAATCATGACCTACGCATCGCCCGATACCGGCGACCCGGTCGGAATGACCCATCTCCAGCCCAGGTCGAAGCACGAGGTGGTCGCGCGGAACGACGCGATCAAGGTCTGGATGGACGAGTCCTGCGGCATGCTGGGCCGGTCGCCCGACTTCAAGAACGTGATGATCTCGGCCTACGCCGCCGCCGGCGAGCGGTTCGACCGCGAGGCGTTCAAGGGCGGCGACAATATTCGCGCCTTCCACCGGCACGTGCGCGAGAACGACCTGATCACCACCCATGTGCTGGTCAACCCGCAGGTCGACCGCTCGCGCCCGGCGCATCTGGAGACTTCGGAGGTGATCGCGCGCATCGTGGGCGAGACCGACGCGGGGTTCGTGATCCGGGGCGCGCGCATGGTGGCGACGCTCTGCGCGCTCGCCGACGAGCTTCTGGTGATGCCGGCGGCGTCGCGCTGGTCGGACGATATGCGCGACACCACGGCGTACTCCTTCGGCTTCGCCATCCCGGTCTCGACGCCGGGGCTCCGCTTCATCTGCCGCCCGCCGGTGGCGCAGACCAACGCGCCGACGCTGCTCGACCATCCTCTGTCCCTGCAATACGACGAATCCGACGGGCTGGTGATTTTCGACGACGTGGTCGTGCCGTGGGAGCGCGTCTTCATCTACCGCGACCCGGAGTTCGACCAGCTGGTCAACCCGCAATCCCACACGCTGCCCAACACGCTGATGCAGTCGGTGGTGCGTGCGACGTCGAAGTCCGAGTTCATGATGGCGCTGACGCTCGCCGTCGCGCGGGCATCGAAGATCGACGTCCACAACCCGGTCCAGGTGCAGCTCGCCGAGACCATCGCCATCGCCGAGTTCGCCCGCACCTGCCGGGTCGCCGCCGAGGCGGAGGCGCGCCAAACGGAGTTCGGCACCTGGGTCGCCGGCACCCGCCCGCTCCAGACCTGGCAGAGCATGTACTGGAAAATGTACAACCGGCAGTGCGAGATCCTGAACACGCTGGGCGCGGGCGGGATGGTCGCCGTGCCGTCCTATGCCGAGGTGGCGGGCGAGCTGCGCGACAACGTCGAGATGTATTTCCAGTCGGCGAACGCGAGCTCGCCCGAGCGGATCAGGCTGCTCCGCCTCGCCTTCGACGCCTCGCTCTCCAGCTTCGCCGGACGCCAGAGGCTCTACGAGCAGTTCTATACCGGGGATCCGATGCGCACCCAGGCGCTGTTCTACCGGATGTACGACACCGACTCCCACATCGCCCGCATCCACGACATGCTAGACGATCTGGAGAAGCGGCACTCCGGCCCGTGAACGACCGGCTGGCGGTTCGTCCGGGGCGCGGCTAAGCTTCCGGGCGAGGCCGTTCCGCGGAGACGAGACGATGACGACCAGGGCCGACGGCGAGGCACCGGCGGAAGGCGTGCCGGCCGGAGCCGTTCTCGATGGGGCCGGTTCCGCCGGGCCGCAGCGCGATCGCGACGCCATCCGGCGCATGTTCGAGACCGGCGAATATCCCTACGACGAGAAGCTCACCCGCAAGGCCTACGAAGAGCAGAAAGCCCAGCTGCAGGTCGAGCTCCTGAAGGTCCAGGACTGGGTGAAGGAGACCCGGAGCAAGATCGTCCTTCTGTTCGAGGGGCGCGACGCCGCGGGCAAGGGCGGGACCATCAAGCGTTTCACCGAGCACCTCAACCCGCGCGGCGCCCGGGTGGTGGCGCTCGACAAGCCGACCGAAGCGGAACGGACCGAATGGTTCTTCCAGCGCTATATCCGCCACTTGCCGCACGGCGGAGAGATCGTCCTGTTCGACCGCTCCTGGTACAACCGGGCCGGCGTCGAGCGGGTGATGGGGTTCTGCAACGGCAAGGAATATCTGGAATTCATGCGCCAGGTGCCGGAGCTCGAGCGCATGTTCGTGCGGAGCGGCATCGTGCTGTTCAAGTACTGGTTTTCGGTCACCCGGGAGGAGCAGAGGCGGCGCTTCGAAGCGCGCGAGAACGATCTTCTCAAGCAGTGGAAGCTCTCGCCGGTCGACCGGGCATCGATCGACAAGTGGGACGAATACACCGACGCCAAGGAGGCGATGTTCTTCTACACCGATACCGCCGACGCGCCGTGGACGATCGTCAAGTCCGACGACAAGAAGCGCGCCCGGCTCAACTGCATGAGGCACTTCCTGTCGTTCCTGCCCTATACCGGCAAGGATGCCGGTATCGTGGGCCAGCCCGACCCGCTGATCGTCGGCACCAGCGCCGATGCGATCGGCGGCGGGGACAATTTCTTCGACCGGGCCAGGTCGTCGGCGAACCGGTAGCCGCGCGGTCCGGTCCCGGGGTTGCCGCCGGTCTCCGATGCTCGTTCCATCCTTCGAAGACGTGCTGAAGGCGCACGAGCGGATCGCGCCCCACATCCACCGGACGCCGGTGACGACCTCGGCCTATCTGAACCGCCTTGCCGGAGCCGAGCTGTTCTTCAAGTGCGAGAACTTCCAGAAGGGCGGGGCGTTCAAGACGCGCGGCGCCTGCAACGCCGTCTTCGGCCTGCCGGACGGGCAGGCGGAGAAGGGCGTCGCGACCCACAGCTCCGGCAACCACGCCCTCTCGCTCGCCTACGCGGCCGGGCGGCGGGGAATCCCGTGCCACGCGGTCATGCCGCACGGCGCGGTGCAGGCGAAAAAGGAGGCGGTGCTGGCCTATGGCGGCCGGGTCGTCGAATGCGATCCGTCATACGCGGCCCGCGAAGCGGCGTTGGCCAGGGTGCGCCACGAGACCGGCGCCGATATCGTACACCCCTATGACGACCCCCGGGTGATCGCCGGCCAGGCCACCTGCTCGCGCGAGCTGCTCGCGCAGGCGGAGACCCTCGACGCCGCGATCGCGCCGATCGGCGGCGGCGGGATGGTGTCGGGAACCTGCCTCACGCTCGCCAACGCCGCGCCGGGGACGAAGATCTACGCCGCGGAACCCGAGCAGGCCGACGACGCGGCGCGCAGCCTGCGCGCCGGGCGGATCGTCGCCGACGACGCCCCCGAGACGGTGGCCGACGGCCTCAGGGCGCCGCTGAAGGAGCTGACCTGGCATTTCGTCTCGAGGCACGTCGCCGACATCCTCACCGTCTCCGAGCGCGAGATCGTCGATGCGATGCGGCTGGTGTGGGAGCGTATGAAGATCGTGATCGAGCCGTCGAGCGCCGTCCCCGTCGCCGCGATCCTGAAGAACCGGGGCATCTTCGCCGGCAAGCGGGTCGGCGTCGTCCTCACCGGCGGCAACGTCGATCTGGCGGAGCTTCCCTGGGCGCGGGGCTGACCCGGCGCGGATATCGGCGGATAATGCCGGTCCACGGGACAGCACAGGGGAGCGCGACCGGCATGGCACGAGTGGATTGGGCGGTGGAGCATGTCAGGCGATACCGCGAGACCGGCGGGGCCGACGGACATATCTGGAAGGGACATGACGGAACCGGGAATTTTCCCTGCCTGCTGCTGAGCACGACCGGGCGGAAATCGGGCGAGGCGCGCACCACGCCGCTGATCTACGGCCGCGACGGCGAGGATTACGTCGTCATCGGTTCCCAGGGCGGGCGGCCCGTCCATCCTTACTGGTATCTGAACCTCGACGCGAACCCCGAGGTGGAAGTCCAGGTCGAGGCCGAGACCTTCCCCGCGACCGCGCGGACGGCAAGCGGGGACCGTCGCGAGCGCCTCTGGAATATGATGGCCCGGCTTTACCCGCCTTACGACGACTACCGGGCCAAGGCCGCCGCCACCCGGGAGATTCCGGTCGTGGTACTGTCCCGGCGCTAGGAAACGCGCCTCTCCATTCGCCCCACGCGGCGTCCAACGGGAACAGATCGGGATGAAAAGGAGCGAAGACCGCATTCTCACCACCCATGTCGGGAGCCTGATCCGGCCGAAGGCGATACAGGACGTCCTGGCCGCGAAGCAGAACGGCGTGGCGGTCGACGAGGCCTATCACCGCAAGGTGCTGACGGAATCGGTAGCCGACATCGCGCGGCGTCAGGCAGACACCGGGATCGACGTGATCAGCGACGGCGAGTTCGGCAAGTCGATCAGCTGGTCGCAATACGTGCTCGAGCGGCTGGACGGGTTCGAGCGGCGTCCGGTGGCGTCCGGCGGCGCCGATCCGTTCGCCCGCGGCCTCGACCGGGTGCGTTTCCCCGAGTTCTACGCCGAGCTCGACGCCCACGACCGGGCGCAGGGGCGCTTCGACGGAGGCGGCGGCCAGCGGTACGAGTCGGTCTGCGTCGCGCCGATCGCCTATACCGGGCAGGACGCCCTCCGGCGCGACATCGATAATTTCAAGGCCGCGCTCGCCGGCGTCGATGTCGCCGAGGGGTTTCTGCCCGTGGCCGCCCCGGCCAGCGTCATTCCCGACCGCCGGAACGAGCACTACGAGAGCGACGAGGCGCTGGTTTTCGCCATCGCGGACGCCATGCGGGTCGAGTACAAGACCATTTCCGATGCCGGTCTTCTGGTCCAGGTCGACGACGCGCGCGCGGCCGTCACTTACGACCGGATGGTTCCGCCCGCGACCATGCGGGACTTCCGCGAGTGGCTCGGATTGCACATGGAGGCGCTCAACCGCGCGCTGGAGGGAATCCCGCCCGAACGCGTGCGCTACCACGTCTGCTGGGGGAGCTGGCCCGGCCCGCACACCAGCGACGTCCCGATCCGGGAGATCGTCGATCTCATCCTCAGCGTCAACGCCGGCGCCTATGTGCTGGAAATGGCGAACCCGCGCCATGAGCACGAATGGGCCGTCTGGAAGGACGTGAAGCTGCCCGACGGCAAGGTGCTGATCCCGGGCGTTATCAGCCACGCCACCAACGTAGTCGAGCATCCCGAGCTGGTCGCCGAGCGCATCGTGCGGCTCGCGGAGCTGGTCGGGCGGGAGAACGTCATCGGCTCGACCGATTGCGGCTTCGCTCAGGGCCCGTTCCACCGCCGCGTCCACCCCACCGTCCAGTGGGCCAAGCTCGGCGCCCTGGTCGAGGGCGCCAGGCTCGCCAGCGAACGGCTGTGGAGCTGAGGGCCGGCCTGCCGGCTGGAGGTTATTGGGTCGCCCTCCTCCGGCCCCTCCCGCAAGCGGGAGGGGAGAAGGCGAGGAAGAGGCGGCGGCAAGCGAAACCCCCTCTCCCCCGGCGGGGGAGAGGGCCGGGGTCAGGGGGGAGACTCTCGGCCGGAGGCACTAACCGTCCGCCGCCCGGATCGCGCGCCACACTTTCTCCGCCGTCGCCGGCATTTCGACCGGCGGCGCGCCGATGCGGTGCAGCGCGTCGTTGACGGCGTTCATGATCGACGGCATGGCGCCCACCGTGCCGGCCTCGCCCACCCCCTTGACGCCGAGCGGGTTCCGCTTCGTCGGCACCTCGTTGGCGGCGAGCTCGAAATCGCAGAAATCGTCGGCCCGGGGCATGGCGTAATCCATGAACGACGCGGTCAACAGCTGGCCGTTCTCGTCGTAGTTGACGTCCTCCATCAGAATCTGTCCCGCGCCCTGGACGATGCCGCCATGCACCTGGGCGTCGAAAAGGAGCGGGTTGAGGACGGTGCCGGCATCGTCGACGCAGTTGTAGCGCACCAGGCGGACGCGCCCGGTCTCGCGGTCGATTTCGACCTCGGCGAGGTGGAACCCGTTGGGGTAGACCGGCCCGTCGTCGCTTCCGAAATCGCCCCGTTCGTAGAGCCCGGGCTCGATATCGCCCGGCAGTCTCGGCTTCTGGAAGGCGGCCCGCGCGATCTCGCCGATGTCGACCGACTTGTCGGTGCCGACCACGCCGAAACGGCCGTCGGAGAATTCTATGTCGACCTCCGGCACCTCCAGCATATGCGCCGCGATCCGCTTGCCCTTCTCGACGATCTTGTCGGCCGCTTCGACGACGGCGGAACCGGCCAGCGCCGCGCAGCGGGCATTGAAGGTTCCGACCCCGGCGGTCACCACCTCGGTATCGCCGTAGCGGTAGCGGATATCGTCCATGTCGATACCCAGCCGGTCGGCGAGGATCTGGCGGAAGGTCGTCCCGTGGCCCTGGCCGTGATCCATCGCCCCGCACAGGAGGGTGATCCCGCCGCCCGAGTCGAAGCGGATCTCGGCGTGCTCGTAGTTGGTCATGGCGACGCCGGAGATCGTCTGGGACATGCCGATGCCGCGCAGCTTTCCTTGCTTCAGCGCGCTTTCCCGGCGCGCCGCGAAGGTCCCGTAGTCGCCGGTCTCCAGCGCGCGGGCCTGGTTGGCGGGAAATTCGCCGCAATCGTAGCGGGCGCCGAGACACGTCGTGTGGGGGAGCTCTCCGGGGGTCAGCGTGTTGATCGTGCGGAGCCGCGCCGGGTCCACGCCAAGCTCGCAGGCGGCACGGTCGACCACCACCTCGATGACGTGGCACGGCTCCGGCTTGGCGCCGCCGCGATACTGAGCGTTGGTCATGGTGTTGGTGAAGGCGCCGGTGACCTTCGCGTGGATGGCCGGCGTCCGGTAGACGCCGGCGAGGCCGCCGAGGCCCGTGACGGTCGATCCGAAATTGCGGTCCGAGGTGTAGTAGGCGCCGATCGGAACCTTGGTGTGGGTGCGCAGCGCGAGAAACCGGTATTCGGCATCCAGCGCGAGCTCCGCATCGACGAACCCGCCGCGCGCCTGCTCGTCGGTGAGCAGGCCCTCGGAGCGTTCCGCCACCCACTTGACCGGCCGCCCGACGACCTCCGATGCCCAGAGCGAAAGCGCATATTCCGGCAGGCAGCCGCCCCGCGTGCCGAACCCGCCGCCCATATTGTCGCAGACCACGCGAAACCGGCCCTGCGGCAGATCGAAGATCTGCTCGGCCAGTATCGCGCGGATGCCGTGCGCCGACTGGATGGTGGCGCGGAGCGTGTAGCGGTCCTCGTACTCGTCATAGTGGGCGAGGCAGCCGCGCGGCTCCATCGGGTTCCCGGTCACCCGGTTGACGCAGACCCGGTGGCGCACGACGTGGGCCGCCCTCGCGAAACCCGCCGCCGCGGCGGCGGCATCGCCGACCTCGTGGGTGAACGCCTCGTTGCCGGGATTGTCGTCCCACACCGCCGGCGCGCCGGGCGCTAGCGCATCGTCCGCCGTGACCAGGGCGGGCAGGGGGGTGTAGTCGACGGCGATCGATTCCGCGGCGTCCCTTGCCTGTTCCGCGGTCTCGGCGACGACGAAGGCGACCGCCTGGCCCACCATCCGCACGCGGTCCCCCGCCAGCAGCGGCTGCGGCGTCTTGAAACCGGGCGAGCCGTCCGCGCGCCGGGTCGGCACCGCCGCCCTCACGGTTCCGAGCCCCCGGGCGGCCAGATCCTTCGCCGTCAGAATCGCCAGCACGCCGGGCGCCGCCAGCGCCGCTTCGAGGTCGATCGCGCCTATTTCCGCGTGTGCGTGGGGGGAGCGCAGGACGCAGGCGCGCGCCTGGTTCGCCGCGTTCACGTCGTCGAGATAGCGGCCCCGGCCCCTGAGCAGCCTGTAATCCTCGTCCCGCCTCACGGCGTCGCCGATGCTTGCCATGGTCATCCCGCGATCCCTTTCCGCATTTCCCGCAACTTGAGCCCGTCCCTCATAGCGCCGCCCCGGTGCCGAGCACGGCGGTCACCTGGCTCGACAGCAATCCGCCATTGCCGTTGCAGAGCGCGATCTCGGCGCCCTCGACCTGCCGGTCGCCCGCCTGTCCCCGCAACTGCTCCACGGCCTCGATCGTCAGGAACATGCCGTACATGCCGGGATGGACGCAGCTCAGCCCGCCCCCGTTGGTGTTGACCGGCAATGCGCCGCCGGGCGCGATCCGGCCGTCCTCGACGAAAGCGCCGCCCTCGCCCTTGGCGCAGAATCCGAGATCCTCGAGAAAGAGGATCGTGTTGATCGTGAAGGCATCGTAGAGCTCGACCACGTCGACGTCGTCGAGTCCGATGCCGGCCATTGCGAGCGCCCGTGGCGCCGACTCCGCCACCGCGGTCACCGTGAGATCCGGCATGCAGGCGATCTGGCCGTGGGTGGTCGCCGTGCCGATGCCGAGGAGATAGGCGGGCGCCCTCGGGAAGTCGCGGGCGCGGTCCGCCTTCACCATGATCAGCGCCGCTCCGGCGTCGGTCACCAGGCAGCAATCGCGCACCGTGAACGGATCGACGACCATGCGCGACCCCAGCACCTCGTCGACGGTCAACGGGCCGCGCATGAAGGCGGCCGGGTTCAGCGCAGCCCAGCGCCGCGCCGCCACCGCGACCTCGGCGAGCTGTTCCCGCGTCGTGCCGTATTCGTGCATGTGCCGCGAGGCCGCGAGCGCGTATGCGGCGATCGGCTGGCGCGGCCTGTAGACGGTTTCGTAGGGCACCGGTCCCGGCCCCCTGCCGGCGCGGCCCGCGCTGCGGGCGTCGCTGCCATAGGCGATCAGCGCGACCTCGCACAGCCCCGCGTGCAGGGCCAGCGCCGCCGACTGCATGAAATTGACGTAGGACGAGCCGCCGATGTTGGTGCCGTCGATCACCGTCGGATTCAGCCCCAGATATTCCGCCATCGTGAGACCGATCAGCGAGTCGGTGAAGTCGGCGCCGAACACGCCGTCGATGCGCTCCTTGCCGATGCCGGCATCGTCGAGCGCGCATCGGACGGCCTCGGCCATGATCTCCATCCGCGAACGGCCGGGGAGCGCTCCGAACTCGGTGAGCCCGATCCCGACGATCGCCGCCGCGCCCCGGAGGCCGCCGGTCATCTTGCGTCCCCGGCGGAGGCCGCCGCGGCCGGTCGGAACAGGACGACTTTGTCCCCCTCGATCTCGCCCACGAACGCGGTTACCGCATCGCCGATCCGGACGTCTTCCGGCGCGATATCGACCACCCGGGTCATCATGCGGGGTCCCTCGGCCAGATCGACCAGCGCGATGTTGTAATTCTCCCCGTGCTCGGGCCGAACGCGGACCACCGAGGTGGCGTAGACGGTTCCCCGGCCCGAGGCCCGCACCGCCGCCAGGTCCGCCGAGCCGCACTCGGGGCACAGGGCGCGCGGGTAGTGGATGTGCGCCCCGCAGCTCCCGCAGCGCTGGATCCTGAACTCCCCGTCCTCCAGCCCGGCGGCGAAGACAGCGTCCGGCCCAGGCCCCCGAACTCCCGAACTCGTCATCCCGTGCATCCTTTCCTTACGCCCGCATGCGCGGTTTCTCGACCGCGAGAGGCTTCGCGTCAACGCCTTCGTGTCACGCCGAACGGCCCGCACGCCCGCGCGCGGGGGGCGACGGTTCCCTTCCACCGCTGTCCGGTTTGATTCCAGCGGACGGGGCGCGAGGCTGGAGTGCCGGCGGGTGTCCGACGGTTCGCGCGAATCGGGACACGGATTTCGGTGCGTCGGCATCGCCCGTCGCCGTCACCCCCCCCCGCCGTCATGGCCGGACTCGTTCCGGCCATCCACGTCTTGTCGCATCGCGGTGCGCGCCGGGAGGGAACCGGGCGGCGGTCCCACATGGGTGCCCGGAACAGGTCCGGGCATGACGGTGGAGCCTGGAGCGCGCAGCGAAAATCTAAACCGGATGGCAGCGGTTCCCTTCCGGCGATTGCGGAGTAAATTCCGGCCGAAAGGAACCCGACCTTGGCCGAAACCCTGGAAATCGTGCCCCACCGGGTCCGCCGGGAAGAACGTCCCGACGGGACGATAATCCTGCGCTCGGGCCTCGAGCTCGGTCCGGTCGCCCGGACCACGCTGGACTGGCTGTACCGCTGGGCCGGGGAGGCGCCCGAACGCGTCTTCGTCGCGGAGAGGAGCGGGGACGGCTGGCGGGAGGTCGCCTACGCGGAAATGGCCCGGCTGGCGCGCGCCGCCGCGGAAGGGCTTCTTGCGCGGGGGATCGGTTATGGCAGCCCGATCGTCGTGCTGTCCGGACCCTCGGTGGACCACGCGATCCTCGCGCTCGCGGCCCAGACCGTCGGCGCGCCGCTGGTGCCGCTGGCCGAGCAATATTCGCTCCTGCCCGAGGCCTGGCCGAGATTGCGCTATTGCGCCGGCAAGGTGCGCCCGGCGATGGTTTATGCCGCCGACGCGGAGGCCTATGGGGAGGCGCTGGCGCTCGATGTTTTCGACGGCGCGCGGAAGGTCGCGAGCCGGGCGGCCGGCAACGGCATCGCCGCGTTCGCCGACATCCTGGAGGGCGACGCCGCGGCGGATGTCGACGCCGCGTTCGCCCGGGTCGGCCCGGACACGCTGGCAAAAATCCTCTTCACCTCCGGGTCCACCTCGGATCCCAAGGGCGTGCCCCAGACCCAGCGGATGCTGACCGTGAACCAGGCGCAGTATCTCGCCTGCCTTCCCCTGCTCGGCCGCAAGCCGCACAAGATCCTGAGCTGGCCGCCATGGAACCACGTGTTCGCCGGCAACTCGGATTTCAACATGATGCTGGCGAACGGCGGCAGCCTCTATCTCGACGACGGGAAGCCGGTCGGCAAGCAGTTCGAGCGCACGCTCGAGAACCTGCGGATGCACCCGGGGACGCTGGCCATCGACTTGCCGATCGCGCACGCGCTCACCGTACGGGCGATGCGCGCGGATGCCGAGTTGCGCCGCGGCTATTTCCGCGATCTCGACATGTTCTTCTACGCCGGCGCGTCGCTCCCCGCCGATGTCTGGACCGCGATCGAGGAGATGGCGGCGGCGGAGAGCGGCGAGGTGCCCCTGATGATCTCCGGCTGGGGCATGACCGAAACCGCGCCCTGCGCGATCCTCTACCACCAGAGGGGCGCCGCATCGGGGACGGTCGGCGTGCCGGTCCCCGAATTGACGGCGAAGCTGATCCCCCTCGACGGCGATCGTTACGAGCTCAGGGTCGACGGCCCGAATGTTATCGACGGGTATTTCGAGGATCCGGAGCGGACCGCCGCGAGTTTCGACGGGGAAGGGTTCTTCGTCACCGGAGACGCGGTCCGCTTCGTCGACCCGCGTGACGACTCGCGCGGGCTGGCGTTCGACGGCCGGCTCACCGAAGACTTCAAGCTGATCACCGGCACCTGGGTCCGCGCGAGCGTTCTGAGGGTCGAGGCGCTCGCCGCGCTCTCGGGGCTGGTCCAGGATGTCGTCGTGGTGGGCGAAGGCCGGGCCGAAGTCGGATTGCTGGTATTTCCGACCCCGGGCCGCTGCCGGGCGAGCGCGCCCGACTCCGACGGCGCGGTCCGGGACCAGGCCTACGCCGCCGAACTCCGCGCCGTCCTGGAGGGGCTCGCGGCGGAGGCGACCGGATCGTCGATGCGGATCGCCCGGGCGATCGTGCTGGCCGAGCCGCCCTCGGTCGGCGCCGGCGAGATCACGCCCAAGGGAAGCCTCAACGTCAGGACGGTGACCGCGCGGCGCTCCGGTCTCGTCGAGCGCCTCTACGACGACGCGGACGCGGCCGCGATCCGGCTTCCGCGGTCCCGGTAATCCTTTGGAAAGGCGACGCGATGACCACCGCACCCGGCCTCCGACATTTCTGCGACATCGCCGCCGAGCTGGGCCCGATCCGCGAGATGGGGGCGGGACGGGCCGGAAGGCGGCGGATCGTTCCGATCGTCGGCGGACGGGTCACGGGTCCCGGCATCTCGGGCCGCATCCTTAACCTCGGGGCGGACTGGCAGACGATCTTCGCCGACGGGACCGCCGAGCTCGACACCCGCTACGCCATGGAAACCGAAGACGGAGCGCTGATCGAGGTGATCAATTACGGTTTCCGCCACGGGCCGGCCGAAATCGTCGAACGCCTCGCGGCCGGCGAAGACGTGCCGCCCGACAGCTACTACATGCGCACCCAGGCGCGGCTGGAGACCGGCGATGCCGCATACGCGTGGGTCAACCGGATGCTGTTCGTCGGCACCGGGGCGCGGCTGCGCTCTTCCGTCCGGATTTCGCTCTTCGCCATCGAATAATCGGCGATCCCGCCCCGCCGGCGGACGGTTTCCGGTCTCGCGAACGCATTGTGCGGCGAACCGCTTGAGCTATGCTCGAACGGCATATGAGGAGCCCGTCGACAGGACCGGGCTCGAGCGTCGCCCCGGATTTCGACGCGGGAGGGTTGGGAAATGTCGCTGTTCGCCGATTTCACGATGACCAGCATCAACGTCCTGACGACCCTGTTCGTATTCGCCGCCGTCGTCGTCTTTCTGATCGTCGCGGTGATGTTCGTCATCGACGTTACGCAAACCGCGGACGCGGTGCGGCGCAACTATCCCGTCATCGGCCGGTTCCGCCGCCTCTTCACCACGCTCGGCGAGTATTTCCGGCAGTACTTTTTCGCCATGGACCGCGACGAAATGCCGTTCAACCGGGCCGAGCGCGACTGGGTCTACAAATCCTCGCGCGGAGTCGACAACACGATCGCCTTCGGCTCGACGAAATCGCTATTGCCGGCGGGAACCGTCATTTTCGTCAACTGCCCGTTTCCGAAAATCGACGAGGACAGCGAGCCCGCGCCCGCGTTGACCATCGGCCCCTACGCCAGACAGCCCTATGTGGCCCAGTCGCTGATCAACGTTTCGGGCATGAGCTTCGGCGCGATATCGCAGCCCGCGGTCGAGGCCTTGTCGAAGGGCGCCGCGCTCGCCGGGTGCTGGCTCAATACCGGCGAGGGCGGGTTGGCGCCGTATCATCTCGAGGGCGGCTGCGACCTGGTATTCCAGATCGGAACCGCGAAATACGGCGTGCGCGACGCCGACGGCAATCTCAGCGAGGACCGTCTGCGCGAACTCGCCGGTCACGATCAGGTCAGGATGTTCGAGATCAAGCTCAGCCAGGGCGCCAAGCCGGGCAAGGGCGGCATCCTGCCGGCCGCCAAGGTCACCGAGGAGATCGCCGGGATCCGCGGCATCCCGGCGCACGCCGATTCGATCTCTCCCAACCGCCATCTCGATATCGATTCGGTCCCCGACCTGCTGGACGCGATCGGCCGCATCCGGGACGTCACCGGAAAGCCGGTCGGCTTCAAGACCGTGGTCGGCGCCTACGGGTGGCTCGAGAGCATGCGCCGCGAAATTCACGCGCGCGGCATCGAGTCCGCGCCCGATTTCATCACGGTCGATTCGGGCGACGGCGGCACCGGGGCGGCACCGATGCCGCTGATGGACAATGTCGGAATGCCTATTAAGGAGGCGCTTCCGGTCGTTGTCGACATTCTCGTGCGCTACGGGTTGCGCGAGCGCATCAGGGTGATCGCGTCGGGCAAGCTGATCACGCCGGCCGAAGTCGCATGGGCCTATTGCGTCGGCGCCGACTTCGTGGTGTCGGCGCGCGGGTTCATGTTCGCGCTCGGCTGCATTCAATCGCTCAAGTGCAACAGGAACACCTGTCCCACCGGGATCACCACCCACGACCGCCGGCTGCAGCGCGGGCTCGATCCGGAAACCAAATCGGTGCGGGTCAGGAACTTCGTCGAGAAACTGCGCTACGGCACCGGGATCATCAGCCATTCCTGCGGGGTCTCCCATCCGCGCGCGCTCAAGAGCTATCACTGCCGGATCGCCTCGGGAGACGGCAAGTCGGTGCCTCTCGACGAGCGGTACCCGGTCCCCGAGACCTATCCCGAATACGCGTCCCGGGATACCTCATAGGCAAGCCCCCCAATTCCCGAGGAACATGCGATGAGCACCGTCGAACCCGCGGCCTCCGAAGCGACCGACGCGCGGATGCGGGCGTCCGACCTGATGGTCAGGGCGCTGGAAAACGAAGGCGTCGAATACGTCTTCGGCGTGCCCGGGGAAGAGAATCTCGATTTCCTCGATTCGCTGCGCACGTCCAGTATCGAGCTGGTATTGACCCGGCACGAGCAATCGGCGGGCTTCATGGCCGCCACTTACGGTAGGCTGACCGGCAAGGCCGGCGTCTGTCTGTCGACCCTGGGACCGGGCGCCACCAATCTGGTCACCGCGGCGGCCTACGCCCAGCTCGGCGCCATGCCGATGACGATGATCACCGGCCAGAAGCCGATAAAGTCCAGCAAGCAGGGCCGGTTCCAGATCGTCGACGTGGTGTCGATGATGCGCCCGATCACCAAGTTCGCCAAGCAGATCGTCAACGGCAACACGATCCCGAGCGTCATCCGGGAGGCGTTCCGGCTGGCCGAGGAGGAGAGGCCGGGCGCGGTGCATATCGAATTGCCCGAGGACATCGCCGCCGAACCGGTCGACGCCCGGCCCCTGTTCCCCCCGACGACCACGCGGCGGCCGCACTGCGATCCGCTGGCTCTCGACCGGGCCGTCGAGATGATCCGCTCGGCCAGGTTCCCGCTGCTGCTGGTCGGCGCCGGCGCCAACCGCAAGCGTATCATCGCGGCGCTCGAGGCGTTCGTCGGCAAGACGCGGATTCCCTATTTCGACACCCAGATGGGAAAGGGGGTCATCGGCCGGTATGACGACCTCCATGTCGGCACGGCCGCCCTGTCGGACGGCGATTATGTCCATTGCGCGATCGATCGCGCGGACCTGGTGATCAATGCCGGCCACGACGTCGTCGAAAAGCCGCCCTTCTTCATGGAGCACGGAGGCAAACGGGTCATCCACGTCAATTTCAGCCCGAGCGAGGTCGACGAGGTCTATTTCCCGCAGCTTGAGCTGGTCGGCGATATCGCGTCGACATTTCAGAGCCTTGCCGAACGGCTGGAGCCGCAGCCCGGGCACGATTTCGACTACTTCATGCGGGTACGGAACGAGGTGCTGGCGCATATCGGCGAGCGCGCCGACGACGAGTCGTTTCCGCTGTTGCCCCAGCGCATCGTCGCCGACGTGCGCCACGTCATGCCGCCCGACGGCATCGTCGCGCTGGATAACGGCACCTACAAGATTTGGTTCGCGCGGAACTATCCGGCACGGCAGTCGAACACCGTTCTGCTCGACAATGCGCTCGCGACCATGGGGGCCGGGCTGCCGTCGGCGATGATGACGTCAATGCTCTACCCGGATCGCCGGGTGATGGCGGTCTGCGGCGACGGCGGGTTCATGATGAACAGCCAGGAGCTGGAGACGGCCGTGCGCCTCGGCCTCGATCTCGTGGTTCTGATACTGCGCGACGATGCCTACGGGATGATCCGCTGGAA
>JAJEHI010000074.1 GCA_022823775.1 Defluviicoccus sp.
CAGGCCGCGAGCGCGAGCGCGCGGCAGAGAGAAACAGCGGACATGAAGCGGACCTCGATGGACAGGGGCGAAAGAAAAAGAGGGTGGCGCTTTCCTGCGCCACCCTCGTTACGCAACTCCGGGGATCGAGGTCACGTTCCCAAGGGAACGTGACCCCGTCCCGGTTCGTCTACTGCGCGTTCGCGCCGAAGGCCCCGACCATGCGGCCGTCGTTGCCGCTGGCGCCGTAGGTCGAGGAGAACGTGCCGGTGGCGATGGCAGGCACGCCGTCGTCGCCCTGTTCGCGGAGATCACCGGACCACTGGCCAGAGGCCGCACCGGCAACGCCGCCGATGGTCCACGTCGTCATCTGATCCCCGGTGTTGGTGCCGTCGGGAGACCCGTCGGCGGCAAGACCGCCCGTAATGCCTCCGGTGTCGGCGATGACCGACTTGCCCAACGCAACCGACCAATCACGCGACTCGCCGTCCGCACCGGTGAAGTTGTCGACGGTGCCCGAGATCGAGTGAGTGTCGGCAAAGGTGGCTTCCAGCGTCACGTCCGCGGTGAAGTGGCCGGCGTCGTTCATGCCGCCGGTGTCGCTCCGGAGCGAGTACTTGCCGGCCGCGCCGCCCGTGTAGGTCGCCGAGCCTCGCAGGTCGGCAATCCCGACCATGTCCGGGTCCGTGCCCCTGTAGACATCGAACGCGCTTGCGGTCAGGTCGCCGTTCTCTGCCGTGTGGAGCCACCAGCCGTAGGAAGCATAGTTGGTGTCGTCCGCGCTCGTATCCATGAGCTTCATTGTGGGGTTGGTCGGCTTGAACGTCCACATCCCGCCGCCGAGGACGAAGCCCATGTCGGCCACGGTCGCCCCGCAGGCGTCGCTGGCTGCGGGTGTGCAGTAGTACGTGCCGGGCACACCATGGTAGCTGCCCGCGATCACCACGCGCATCATGTTGTCGCCCAACTCGAACGTCTTTTCGCCAGCGGACTGGTCGAAGCTCGGGCTGGCGACCCTTCCAACACCGGCTTCGCCGGAGGCCGCTAGAAGGGCGGTAAGTTCTCCCATGGTGGCTGCATCGGTGCTCAGGTCGTACCCACCATTGGTGGTTCCTGCGTTGAACGCCGCCCCCTCTGTCACTGTCGGATCATCGGGGTGCGAGTAGACGACCGCCTCGTAGGTGCCGGTAACGCCATCGCCGGAGGCCGTGTGCCGCGTGCCTGCCCAGCCATGGTTGGCGGCGACCATCGTATCCTCGTCCGCCGTCAACGCTTGGATCGTCAGGGGGGTCGTGCCCACGTCAGCGGGGTCCACGCTCCAAGCCCCGGAGGCGGCGTCGACCGTTACCGCATGCCCGGCCAACGGAGTCGCGCCGATCCCCGCGTACAGCTTGCTCGCCGTCACGGCCATGGCCGCGATTCTGTCCCTCTCCGCCGCGTCCGCGTCATCGTCGAAGGCCATCTGAGCGGTGCTGATCGGCGCCGCCGCATTGGCCGCCTCTCGCACATACGTGGCCTTCTCCGCGTCCGTCAGGTCCGCGCCGTCCGCAATCGCGTCGTTCAGAGCGGTGCGGGCCGCGTTGGCGGCATCCAGAAGCGCCTGCGTGGGAGTCACGCCGGAAAGCGCCGCGAGGGCAGCCTGGAGCGTGTCGGAAGCACCCGACAGCGCCGCCATCTGGTTCGTCCGGCGCGTCGCGGTGTCGATCCCGCCCTGCGCCGTATCCACGGCATCCACGGCGTTGTCCAGCATCGTCTGGTACATCGACGTGTCGTCGACGTCGACCGCATCGGCGATCGCCTGGCGAAGCCCCGCGATGGCCGTCCGGGCGGCGTCTACCAGATCCTGGGTCGACAGGTCGGACGTGTCGATCATGCCGGCGGCCGTCATCAGCGCGGCCTGTTGCATCCCTGCGCGGGCCATTGTCGCCAGCACCATCGCCCGTGCGTCGACTGCAGCCTGCAGTCTGTCGCCCTCGGAGGCGGTCACGTCGTCCTTGACCGCGTCGTAGGCCGCCTGCGCCGCTTCCGCCGTCTCGGCCATAGCGATGTTGGCTACCGCCATCTCATACGGCGACGGGGGCGGAGGTGGGGGAGGCGTATCGGCGGTATCGCTGCCGCCGCCGCCGCATGCCGCGAGGCCCAGTGTGAGCACCGCCGCGCAGCAGATCATAGTCAGTTTTCTGTATCCTTGCATCGGAGAGATGCTCCTCCTTGTATACCATTTGAAGCGGCCTCGCGACGGAGACCCCGCAAAGATTCTCTACACTCTCTCAAGTGCATGGGCAAGCCTATTTCCGACTCGGCAAGCCGTCAATAGCGGTAAGCCCTTGCCCGAAAAGATTTTGCCCACAGGTCGGGAGGAAGCGCAATACCCCAGGGTGGGCACGGGCTAATGCCTACGCTGGTCCGAATGTCCGCGAATGCCGGGCCATTCCCTCGGATCGCCCACGCGCGGAGGGGCGGAACCGGTGGAAAAGCCGTGCGACGGCCCTTCCGGACCCACATTGTACCTTGTTATCAATGCATTAGGCATTCGTTGGCTTGATCCTGGTGGCAATACGGCGCCTGTCTGGCGGTTCGCGGGACGGGACGGAGAGCCGGGTCCCGGCGCGCCCACCGGCGGTTCGGCGGCGCCGCCGGGTTGCGGGGCCGGTGTCGCCCGCCACGATCGAAATGCGGGGTGCGACATCGCGCCCCGGGGCCGCAGCGCCGTCCGGGACCTGTTGCGCGGAGGCAACTCTTTTCCGCGAATCGACACAGGTTTCCGATTCGGCTTCGACGCGAATCGTCAACCCAGGGCCCGCCAGGACGCCAAAACAGATGCAAGTGCTTTCGTTTTTATGACGGTTTTGCCGCTTCGGAGGGCCGGTCCGGAGGCATCGAACCGCATGCGACTCGGGCCGGCCCGCCTCGATTTTCCGGATCGAGCCGGGCGTCGACCCTCCGACGCGGGACTGCGTGGATATTCGACCGGCGGCGGGCGCGGCGATCTTCCCCGGCGGGTTCCCGACCGGACATGGGATCGACGGCTTTCGTGACGACGCCGGCCGTCACCGGCGGGGTTCTCGATCCTTACCTCGAACCGCCCCTGCGATCTTCCGGCACCCGCGCGCCGGGCTGGAAGTCGCCTTCGACCCAGCGAACGAAGGTCTCGGCGTGCCGCAGGTAGGTCGCCTTGCTCGCCGCCGCCAGGTTCGATGCCTCTATCTCCGCCCGGTAGTCCTCGAAGGCTTCCCTGACGTGGCTGACGAAGTCGGATACGGGCCTGGCCATCGTTCTCGGTCCATGGTTGGCGTAAAGACGGAATAGTATTGCCCGCCGGGCGCTCGCCGCGTCCGCCCGCGGGATACCTTATATATAGGGCTCGGTGGCGGCATATAGAGGGGTCGCTGACGGCCAACGACGCGAGGATCGCGAATCCGGGCTTTCGCCGAGCCTTCAGTCGGGTTCGGAGTCGAAGTCGGCCGCGATGCTGGCGGCGACCCGGCCGGCGGCTTCGTGGACGCCCTCGCGCGCCAGATGGGCGTAGCGCGCCGTGGTCTGGATCTTGGAGTGCCCGAGCAGCTTGCCGATCATCGTCAGGTCCCGCGGGCGGACCTGGTCGTGTTGGCATTGCAATTGACCGCGACATGGGCCTCCATGTAGCGCTCGGCGAGCGCGGCCACGGTGAGCTCCGGCGCCTTCCCCCCGGCGTCCCCGCCGCGCGCAATGCGCTCGATCGCGGCGACCGCGCGCTTACGGACGTCGCCGGCGGTGACCGTCCCGTGGCGGCCCAATGAGACCCGTTTGACCCCGGTCGGCGAACTGGCCTGGGCGAGGTAGATCTTCCGCCCCGTCGGATAGACCCTGACGCCGAAGCCGGGCAGGGCGGAATCCCAGAACACCCGGTCGCGATCCTCGACCGACAGCCTGTCGACCTCCCGTTTGTTGATCTTCAGCCTGCACCGCTTCGGCATCCGACCCTCCCTCCATTCACGCCCGATCGGGCGACCGAAAAACGCCTCCGATTTGCCGCTTGACGGTATCGGACCGTCCAGTAACCGTCATAAAAACGAAAGCACGAATGGTTAAATTCGAGTGTATCGAGCTAAGCTCTGGCGCGGGGTTAAGCCTTGGAGGACCATATATAAGTACATATTATCAACATATTATAGTTATCCAGTTTAGTTCAGCGCACGCCGGTGCAGCTCTGTCGTAATATATCCAATGAATAGAAATTTAACGGAGGAGCATCTAAGCGATGCAAGGACACAGAAAACTGATGACGATTTGCTGCGCGGCGGTGCTCTCGCTGGGCCTCGTTGCGTGCGGCGGAGGGGGCGATGACGACACGGCCCAAGCGCCGGTGACGATGCCGGATCCGGAGCCCGCTCCCGGCCCGACCGACCTTGAAGACACGCAGGCCGCGGCCGCCGCCGCAGCGGCGGCGGCGATGACAGCGTCGACCAATGCGTCGGCGTCGGCCACCAGTGCCGCGGAGGCGACGGCGACCCTCGCGACCCTGCAGACCGGCGCCGACTCGAATGCCGCCGATATGGGAGGCCGTGAGGCTGCTATGGCAGCCCATGCAGCGGCCAACGAGGCCGAGGCGGCGGCGAGCGCTGCCGCAACTGCTTCCGCCGCGGCGGCGGCGGCGGCGGACGGCGCGGCAGGAGAAGCTGCTTGGCGCATGGCGGTGGCGGCCCAGGAAGAGGCCGAGGCAGCCGAGGCGGTGGCGGCCAGCATGGCCGAGGCGGCGATCGCAGCCGCGATGACGGAACTCCATGTCGACGGCACCGTGAAGAGCGTCGGCGATAGTTCCGTCGACGCGGATGCAGACACCACGACGAATCCGGCCGGCGACAGGATCACCGGCTTCATCGGGAATGTGCCCCGCTCGTTGGGTGCGGTAGAGGGGCAGGCATATGTTGAAGCCTCTAACACACCGTACCGGCAGGCCGTAGACGCCAGGAACCT
Organism: Defluviicoccus sp.; assembly: GCA_022823775.1. Classification (GTDB taxonomy): domain Bacteria; phylum Pseudomonadota; class Alphaproteobacteria; order MPNO01; family MPNO01; genus MPNO01. Next base: position 4,936 of record JAJEHI010000074.1, read on the forward strand.
CAAGATTGCCAAGTCGGTCGACACGTCCGACGACACGGCCCGCCTGACGGTGTTCCACAGCCGTTTCTCTACGGTGATGGCGAGGGTGTATGTCGTCAATGATGCCGGCACAGCGGTGACGGGTCCCGTAACAGACGACGGCCGGCTTCAGACTGCTGGCACGGGCACTCCGGACGATGCCACCGATGACACGTTTATCACGCTCAAGTCTCTTGGGATGCACTACGAAGCTGCCGAGGGCAACACTGGCGACGTTGCGGATAGTCTCGACCATACGGACTCAGTCGGGGCGACGACAAAGCCAAAGGAGCTGTTCTCGTATGAGGACACCACCGGCAACACGATCCATGTGGTTGAAACCACACGGACGATAGCGGGGACAACGACGACAGTTACCTACCAGCCCGTCGACACCTTGGCTCCGGCAGCGCCCGATGGTCACGGGCCAGCCAACGATGATCAGGTTGCCGTCGGTGGCACCGATACCGATGAGACGCCCGAATCGATCCCGGTGAGGGCTTCCATACCTGTTGCGGACCCCTACAGCCACATCCACTTCGGGGTATGGGCTGGCCTCGGCGCGGCGGCTAAGGATGGCTCGCAGAAGTACGCTGACCTCGGCATCGGTTTCGTGCAGAATTTCTCGGGCTCCGGCGTGACCGGCAGGCTGGGCATCGGCACCGTATCCTACACCGGTGACTGGGTCGCTACGGTGCAGAGGCAAAACACCGTAGCAGGCACGGGTGCCATCAATCTTGAGAATGGCCCAGCGGCGCTGACCGCGGACTTCGACACGAAGAAGTTCACCGGTGCGCTCACCGGGCTCGCCACGCTGACAGGCACGCTCGACGGCAACGGGTTCTCAGGCATGACGGCGAAAGTGGACAGAGACCACACCGACCTGGATGCTTCCGGTGCCTTCGTGGGTGAGTTCAGCGGCGCCATCTACGGGCCGGCCGGAACGGAGGCCGCTGGCGTCTTCGACTTCGACGGCGGCGAAGCCGGTGCGTTCCGCGGCGCCTTCGGCGGCAGAAACGACGACGCCAAGTAACACGTTCCGTCCATCTGAAGTGCCATGAGTACCACGGCGCCCGGTCCGGCAACGGGCTGGGCGCCGCTTTTTTTGTCTCCTGCGAGGAATGATAGATATGCGAGCGAGATTGACGACGGCTGTTCTTCTGGGCTTCGTCCTGATCGGCGCGGCGGCGTGCGGCGGCGGTAGCGACCAGGCCACGATAGATCAACTCGAGGCCGACCTTGCAGCCGCGGAGGAGGCGCGTGAGGCGGCGGAGGCGGAGGCCGCCGAAGCAGAGCGGAAGCGCCAAGCGGAAGAGGCTGCGCGAGAGCAGGCGGAGCGCGAAGCCGCCGAGGCCGAGACTGCCCGCCAAGCGGCCGAAGAAGCCGAGCAGGAGGCCGAAGAGCAGCGCCTGGCCGCCGAAGCGGAGCGCCAGCGGCTTGCGGCCGAGGCCGAGGAGCGCCGGAAGGCGGATGCTACGGAGCTCGCGAGGGTAGCAATATCGGGCACTAAGACTATTGGTAGTACCGCCACCCTCGCTGTCGGCGACATCAAGCACGGTGCGCCAGCGCCCGTGACCACGCCTACCCCACCGTTCACAACTTCGACGAGCGGATCGGGCCGTTGGTCGATCACCGCGCACACGGCCAGCCGAGAGGCGCTGCGGCACACGGTCGAAGTCTACTCGGATGTGGAGGCGTCGACGAGAAGTGCCTTCAGGACCAGTCCGCTCAACACGGGCTCGGATGTTGGTCCTACGGGCACCACCACCGTCATCGATGGTACCGGAGATGTCATCGGGTGGGTCAACGTCATGAATGCTGCCGGAGGCGACGATAACCATAGCCGCATCGCCACTTCAGGCTCTTTCCCTCGGAATAGCGGGCCTGCCCAGCCATTCAGCCTTGTCGACAGAGGGATTACCGAGACGGACTACGGCACCGGCCCCACCGATACCGATGGAAATGGAACAATCTCCGACGACGAATTGGCAGCTTTTACTCCGTCCATCACGAGACAGCAGTACAATCAATACAGGGTGGGAACCGGATTCCGCGACGTGAGTCGGTTCCCCGAGCGGTATGCCTATACGACGAGCGGCCAATTGCAGGGAGCAAGCGGCACGTTTCGCTGCAACGGTGCAAGTGCTGACGCGACCTGCACCGTGCAGAACAGAGGAGAATCGTTCGAGTTCGGTGGCGATTGGGACTTCATTCCATCGAGCGGAACGGTGCAAATCGTGGTTCCCGACGGTCAGTACATGTGGTTCGGATGGTGGGCCCAGCAGACCGTAGAACATCAAGATCCGGCCCATCCGACCAACATTTGGGCCTTCCAGGCAAAGCACGGCGGGACGAATGCCGTATCCGACCTGTCCGCGGCCACCGGGTCGGCGACCTATACAGGCCCTGCCGCCGGACGGTACGCAGTTTACGAGCCGGACACAGGAGATTCCGGAATCGGCAGTTTCACTGCCTCGGCAACGCTTCAGGCGGACTTCGATGCCAATACGGTCGCCGGAACGATAACTGGGTTCAGCAACGATCCGAGTTGGTCGCTGGCTCTTAAGCGGGGAGCCATCACCGGCGGCACCGTCGCGCGGACAGAGGCTGATGACGTCACCTGGACGATCGACGGCATTCCCGATGACAGTGGAGAATGGGAGGCGCAATTCTACGCCAATCTCCCGACCACCGGGACCGTAACCTACCAGCCGCACGGGATCGCCGGAACGTTCCAGGCCGAGTATGACCCTTCCGATACCGGCCCCAGGGCCGCGGTGATCGGAGGCTTCGGGGCGCACAGGTAGCAGCGCTTCCCGGAACGGGACGAGCGTAGGGTTTCCGAGGCTCCTCCCGCTTCGCTCCGGGTTCCCGCAAACCTCGGTCCGATTGAATGCCGAGGCCGGGGAACCCACAGCGTAATCCATCGGCCCCGGCCCCGAGTGGGTCGGGGTTTTCTTTGGAGCGATCATGCGCATTCTCTCGGTCATCGTGATAGCCCTCTCCCTGTGCGGCCCCGCGCTCGCCCAGGATCAAACCGCCGCCCGCTTCCGGCTGGGCATGCTCGCCATGGAGCAATCCACGCGCGCCGAACCCGAGAAGCGCGACGAGCTGCTCGACAAGGCGATCGCCGCGTTCCGCGCCATCCTGGTCCAGCGCCCAGAACTCGTCCGGGTCCGGCTCGAGCTCGCCCGCGCCTTCTTCCTCAAGGAGGAGGACCGGCTGGCCCAGCGCCATTTCGAGATGGTGCTGGCCGGCAAACCGCCGGCCGGGGTGGTGCTCAACGTTAACCGGTTCCTTAACGCGATCCGCGCGCGCAAGCGCTGGAGTCTTCGCGTTGGCGCGGCTCTCGCGCCGGACACCAATATCGGCGCGGGCTCGGACGAGCGGATCGTCTACATCCCCTTCGGCGGCGAGCTCCTGCCGTTCCGCCGGGACCAGGCAGAGCTCACCACTTCGGGCATCGGACTCTCGGCCTGGCTGGGCGGGGAGTATCAGCTGCCGCTGGGCCGCCCGGCGCCCGACCCCGGGGCGAACCGGTGGCGGCTCCGCGCCGGCGGCGACATCGCGCGCAAGGAATACCGCGAGAGCCGGTTCGACCAGATGACGGTCTCGGGCCATGTCGGGCCGCGCTGGCTGATCGGTCGGGGGAGCGAGGTCAGCCTGCTCGCCACCGGGCTGCACCAGTGGACCGGGAAGGCGCTGGAGGAGCCCTCGCATTACGATATCGGCGGGCGGATCGAAGGAAAACACCGGCTCACCCTGAGGACCACGCTGAACGCGCGCCTCGCGCGGCTGGAACGCCGCTACGACAGCGAGGAGGGCCGCGACGGGCCGATCACCGACGTCTCGCTCGGCACCCAGTGGGTTGCCTCGCCCACGCTGCGCTTCGATGCGGCGATGGGGTGGGGACGAGAACGGCCGGAGACCGAGCGCTGGCGCAATACCCGCCGCTGGGGTCGGATCGGCGTGCTCGCGGCGCTGCCCTGGGGATTCACCGTCGGCGGCTCGGGCTCGCTCCGCTGGACCGACTGGGAGGCCGGCTGGTTCCCCTTCGTCGAGGACGGTGGGGAACGCCACGACCTCACCCGCACGCTCCGCCTGTTCGCGCACAACCGGGCACTCACCGTCCAGGGCTTCAGCCCGCAGGTCTCCGTGACGCAGGAAATACGCACCACCAACGCGCAGGTCCACGACTACGAGCGCATCTCGGGCGAGCTGCGCTTCGTACGGCTGTTCTGAGGGCCGATGCGGCGTTCGGGCGACATCGGAGAGCATTTGGCGCGGATCGAGGAGACCATGGCGACGCGGGACGACGTTGCCGGGCTCCGCGCCGAGATCGCGCGGCTTCGCCGTTCGCCGTGGCGATGGCTGGGCGGTCTGGTCTTCGTCGCGGTACTCGTTGTCGGCTTCACGGCCTTGGTTCTTGTATTCGCGGTCCGGCCCGGGATCGTGCCGTGACGGCCGGCCCGGCGCGGGGTCGGTGATGAGGGAGCCCCGCGCCGGCGGTTTCCAACGGGAGGACTGACATGCCTGTATGGAAGTACGCAAGGACGATCTTCGGCGCGGCGGCGCTCGCCCTCGGGCTCGCCGCCTGCGGCGGTGGCGGCGGCGGCGGGAACGGCTCCGGCTCGATGCCCGGCGGGGCGGCGATCGACGGGGCGGTGGCCCTGAGGGCGGCGATCGAGACCGCGGGCAATACCGTCCCCGGCGGCGGGTTCGACGATACGCTGCACGGGGTGGCGCCGGTGGTGACCGCGGCGCATGACGCGGCCGGGGCGAGCGTCGAGGTGGCGGAGACGGGAACGCCTCGGGGCGGCGCGGCCCGCTCCGGCGCGTTCGCCATGCAGCCCGACCATCCCCGCCCGATCGCCGGTTGGACGGGAACCCGGTTCCGGCGCGGCGCGACGGACGAGTATATTGTCGTCTACTCCGACGTCGGCCCGCCCGAAGCGCTGCCCTTCGCTCCGGAGAACCTGAACCGGCTGAAAGAGGTGAGCGGGCTGACCGGAGAGACGGTCCCGGCGTCGGGGCTGGCGATCGAAACGGGCTATTGGCCCGTCATCCGGTCGACCTCACTCGCGGCGGCGCCGGCGAACGGCTCGGTGACCCACAACGCGGAGGGAACCGGCGCGGATGCGGGTCTCGGCTTCGCCGGCACGTTCTCGGGCGGGGCGGGCGAATACCGCTGCTCCGGTACCGCGTGCACGGTGACGCTGGATGACCGGGGCGCGCCGACGGCGATGGGCGGGGCGTGGATCTTCGCGCCGCGTAGCGGCGCGACGGTGTCGATCCCGGACTACGAGCATCTTTATTTCGGGTGGTGGTTGAACGAGGCCGGCGAAGCCTGGGGTTTCCAGAGCTTCGCGGGTGCGTCCGGCTTCGCGTCCGGCTCGGGCAATGTCGACGCCGCGATGGCGGGTTCCGCGACCTATACGGGCGCGGCGGCGGGCGTGTGGGCGACGGTGGATTCCTCGGCCGGGCGGATCGTCGGCGCCCGCGGCGGCGAGTTCACGGCGGAGGCGGTGCTGCGGGCCAACTTCTTCGGCGCGCTGGACGCCGGCGTGGTGGAGGGCGAAATCGGCTCGTTCCGGGACGGCTCGGGCCGGTCCATGGCGGGCTGGCGTGTGACGCTGAATTCGGCGCGGCTGACGGCGGGATCGGGCTCCTTCGCCGGGGAGGCCGGGGGCACGGTCGGTTCCGGCACGAGCGGCACGGGCAGCTGGCAGGGCCGGTTCCACGGCAGCGACGGCGCGGAGACCAACGCGCGGCCGAGCCACGCCACCGGCCGGTTCGACCTCCACTTCCCGGGCGCCCACATCGCCGGCGCGTTCGGGGCGGGCAAGGAATAGCCCGCCGTGCCACGGTGTTTCGCGAAGGGTTGGCGGAAGCGCGGCCCCCCAGAAACGCCCCGGATGCGCGAAACCTCCCGTCCCCATGCCCACGAGCCTGAAAAACGCCTCGCGCGTTCTGTCCCGGTTTGCAGACGGTACGGGCGAATTGGGGCGGCGGGAAAGAGGGGCGCGCCGCGGCACCCGGCCTTATGGTTCGTCCTGGCGCTGCTGCCGGCCCTCTCCGGCTGCGGCGCGGTCGCGACGGTGGGCTCGACGGTCTTTTCCACCTCCGAGGCGATCACCACCGCCGTCAAGGACGCGATAAAGAAACCGGATGAGAACTCGGTGGGCCCGGCAGACGAATAAAGGCGAAGGAGCCCGAATGAAACACCGGACCGCTGTCCTCCGGAGCCTCTGCCTCGCCGGTGCCGTATCGAACGAATGTCGACGTGCCCGAACGCGGCAGGGCCGCGCGGTCGAGTTCCTCAGCCCGCCTTCGGCGGCGGCATGGGCCCGGGCTGTTTCCTGGCGATCGGCACGCTCCCGACCGCGATCGGCATCGTGGCGCGATCCGGGTTGGCCGCGCGCCAGCGAGCGCCTCGTCGCCGCGCAGACCCTCCTCGCGGAGCACCACGGATTTACGCCCCGCCCGGATCGGGATCTCGTACCAGCAGCGAAGCCGCAGCCGGAGCGGCGGCGCGCTCCACGACCCTTCGAAGCCGTGCGCGCCTACCCGCGTTACGTGCAGGAAACGCGCCCCGTCGCCGATCGCCCGCCATCCCGGATGGCCCTTGTCGAAAAACCGGCCGCGCCGGGCGCAGACCGCCCCCACCTGGCTCGCGGCGTCAGCCAGCGCGATCCCGCGCTCGGCCCAGCACGCTTCGCCGATCCACGCGCTCAGCAACGGATACCTGCCGGTGCCGATCCCTCCGGCAACCCGGGGATCGGCGTAGCCGTGTTTGCCGCGCACCCAGATGCCGTTCTCCCCGTAATATTCGTCAACCGGGTACCCGGTTCCGTCGCGGCCAGGTTCGATGCGGTGGATGAAAATCTCCCCGATCGACCCCGTTTCGTCGCGCGGGATATCGAGCAGGGCGTCGTCGAGCGACGCGGCGAGCTCGGCCAGGGAGCCGTGGAAACGGTACACTTTCTCTCTCGACCGGAGCGCGCGCAGCACCAGCACCGGTCCCGCGTATTCCGCCGGCGGCTCTTCGAGCGGGGCCTCCCCGCACGCGTCCCCGGTCCAGTAACCGCGGGCTCGCTCCAGCACATACCTCGCCTGGCGGAGGCGCGGGCCTGCGGTCCACAGCGAGCGGCCTCGCGCAGTCCCGTTTGACCAGCGGGTAGATGATGACGAGATGCGCGGCCGTGATGTGCGCGAAGAACTCCGCCCGGTCCGGTCCGTCCAGCACCGGCGGCTTGAGTTCCAGCGCGAAGCGGGCCGCCTCCTTCCTCCAGCTGCCGACCAGGCCGATCGGCAGCACCAGCGGGTTCGGGCACTCGATGTCGCCGTACGCTCGCACCTCTTCGCCGCCGGAGATGTTCGATCGCGCGTTCAGCGCGGGGATCCGGCCGCCAGCACCTCGTCGAGGCTCGCCGCGTCCAGCACCGCCTCCGCCCAGGCCCCGAGCTCCGACACCGAAGCGCCGCGAATCCGTTCGCGAACCGACTGGGGCAATTCACCGAAACGGCGTTCCAGAAGGTGAAGTAGCAGACCGGCCTGACCCTCCTCGATCCCCTGGGCCAAGCCCTTCTCGATGCCCTCGGCTCTTCCCTGTTCCAGCCAGGCTTCCGCAACCGTTCCCATTAGCGCCTCCCACCGGTCCGGCTTCGTCCGACGCAGCGACGCCTCCAGCATCACGGGCGTCAGGTTCATCCGCTCGACAATATACCTCAAAAGATGGCGCTCGAAATCGCTCCCGGCAAGCGGGCCGCCGGTCATCAGGTCGAGAAGATCGGCCGGGATTTCGTCGGCATGCGCCACGCGGAGCGCCAGAAGCCCGGCCAGCACCTCGGGCGCGCGGGACAGCCGGAGCGGCTCGATCTCGCCCAGATCGTGCAGCACATAGGCGAACTCCCTCAGGAAAGGCGCCAACTCCTCCGGCGCGTCGATCATTTCCATTACCGAGCGTGCCGCCGTCCATCGGCCCTGGCCGTGAAAAAAGACAAGCGGGATGATGGGCGGGAGCCTGTCCCTGGCGGTGCCGTCCTCGATCTCCCGCAGCCAGATGTTGACCATGTATTTCAGAATCTGGAGCGGCGTGTCGGCGTCGATGTGGCTCTTGTGCTCGAGCAGCACGTAGATCCGCGCGTCGTGGCCGGTCCGGAGCGTGACCCGGAACAGCGCGTCGCACTGGGTCCTCGCGGCGTCAGCGTCGACGAAGCTCCCCTCGACCGCCACGGGCGGGATGCCGGGATCGAGCAGATCGGCGACCTCCCGGGGCAGGTATTCGGTCAGCAGAGCGCCGGCGCGCGCCGGGTTGGAGACCAGCGCCCGGAACAGGGCGTCGTGCGGCGTGGCGGGCAGGCTCACCGGCCGCACTCAGGACGGGACATCGGACGAAGCTTTCCCCCGGAACCGGGCGGCGGCGATCAACATGACGTCAGCCTACGCCGAACCCGGCCTCCCGGTCGAGCGGGGCGATCGCCATGACCGAAATGGGAGGGGCGGAGTCGAACGGAAGGGCCGCCAAGGCGGCAGGTCGGTCGAAAAAGCATGGTAGTGCGATCTTGGGATCGACCGGGATCGACGAATTCGAGCCGCCAAATCGACGATTTCTTCGTCGCGGCCGGCAGGAACAACACCCGGGCGGCAGCCGTCGCGACAACCGCACGCTCGATATGGCGGCAAGCGCGCCCGATCAGTGGTCCTCCCGGTTCGCCGCTTCGGGAAATTCTGGTGCTACTTCGGAGATCGCGCGGCCGATTGCCGCGATCTCGTCGTGGCGCCCGTCCTTCTCCATCTCCCGTATGGTGGCCTGGGCGGTGATCATCGCGGATCGCAGCAGATGGAATTCCGCTTCGGTGTTCGGCCATTCCCTTCGGTCGAGCGTCTCCATGGCGAGCTCGATCGTCAGCTGGTTGGCGGTGAACATCGTGCCCGCGGCGGCCCGTTCGATGCGATCCCACTGCTCCAGCAAGGCACGGATGTGCCTGCTCACCGGCTTGTCGGCCGATCCGGACATCTCCACTCCCTTCGATTTTCCCCGGCATCCTGCCACGATGGAGGGCGGTCTTCGTCAGGATCCTCTCCGGGATCGGCAAGTTCCCGACAGAATTCGAGCCCATGATCGGATCGAACGAAGACCGCGCGGCCTGTTAACCGAGGGGAAACCGATGGCTGTCGGGGACCGCGAAACGATCGTGCTCGCGCTCTCCGATGGCGCGGCGGCCGGTCGCGCACGGGATCTGACGGCCATCGACGCGGGGAGCGCGAATCCGCACCTTCAGTTGGGCTCGGCGTCGAGATCGGCTGCGATGCTGGCGGCGACCCGGCCGGCGGCTTCGTGGACGCCCTCGCGCGCCAGGTGGGCGTAGCGGGCCGTGGTCTGGATCTTGGAGTGCCCCAGGAGCTTGCCGATCATCGTCAGGTCCTCGCCGAGCGCCAGCGCGCGCGAGGCGAAGCTGTGTCTCAGGTCGTGGATCCGCACGTCGTCGAGGCCGGCCCGCTTCCGCAGCTTGTACCAGTGGTGGGTAAGATGGCGCAGCGGCGCGTCGGGCGAGCGGCCCGGCACCACCCATGGGATGCCGGGGACGCGCGGCATGCCGGCCAGCACCCGCACCGCCCCCGGCGACAGCGACACCGCGCGCGGACCGGTCTTCGAGTCGCGGAGCCTGATCTCGCTCTCCTCCAGCCTCACGTCGTCCCAGCGGAGGTGCAGTATCTCGCCGCTGCGGCAGCCGGTCAGCATCAGGAGGCGGATCGCGCCCGCGACGAAGGCCGGGAGGTCTCCGTCCGCCTCCATCCGGTCGAGGGTTCGGCCGAGGCGGCGGAACTCGTCCTCGGTCAGGAAGCGCTCGCGGCGGCGCTCCCTGTAGGGTTTCACGAAGCGGCACGGATTCGCGCCCGGCTGGACCATCCCCCAGGCCTCCGCCCGGTTGAACATTCTCGACAGCGCGCCCACCGCCTGGTTGGCGGTGACCGGCTTCTTCCTCAGACGGTAATGCAGCTCCGCCACCTGCTCGCGTCCGAGCGCCGCGATCGGAACGTGCCCGAGAGACGGCAATACGTGCTTGTCGACCACATGGCTGTACAGCCTGACGGTGCCGGGCTTGCAGCGCACCGCGACATGCTCGCGAAAATACCGCTCGGCGAGCTCGGCCACGGTGGGCCCGGACGCGTGGCGCGCGCCGGCCGGCAGGACGGGCTCCTTGCCGGCCCGGATGCGGGCGAGAGCCGCCTCGGCGCGGCGCCGGGCCTCCTCGGCAGAGACCGATCCGTGCCGCCCCACGGTGACCCGCCTCGTTCCCTCCGGCCCCCGGCCCTGGGCGACATAGACCTTGCGCCCCGAGGAATAGACCCTGACCCCGAACCCGGACAGCCCGGTGTCCCACACAACCCTGTCCCGGTCCGCCTCAAGCGCGTCCACCGCGCGGTTCGACAGGGGACGCCGGATCGGCTTCGCCATCGTCAATGTCCTCCCCGGTTGCCGTCGACCGACGGTCCGGCGATTTCCGGCACGATGTTGGCCTCGATGCTGTCGCCGACGCGGGCCGCGGAGACCCGCTCCGCGTCGCGCGCGAGATGGGCGTAGCGCGCCGTGCTGGCGATGTCGGAATGCCCCAGCAGACGCCCGATCATGGTCAGGCTTTCGCCAACCGCCAGGGCACGGCTGGCGAAGGAGTGCCTCAGGTCATGGACCCGCACGTCCGCCACCCCGGCGCGCTCGCGCACCCGGTACCAGTAAACATGGAGCCGTGTCATCGGCCTGTCCGGAGGCCGGGCGGGGAACACCCAGGGGCTGCCCCGAACCCGGCGGACCTTCGCAAGCACCGCTGCCGCCTCTTGCGTCAGCGCGATCATCCTGGCCCCGGTCTTACCATCGCGAATGCGAATCTCGCCCGCCTTCCGGTCGATGTCGTCCCAGTGCAACGTGACAATCTCGCCGCCACGGCAGCCGGTCAGCATGACGAGACGTAGAGCAGCAGCAGCCCGGGCCTCATTGCGCCCCTCCGCCTCCAGCTCGCGCAGCGCGCGGCCGACCCGCCGGTACTCGTCCGGCGTGAGGAACCGCTCCCGCTTGCCCTCGCGATAGCGGACCACGTGGCGGCACGGATTGCCCCGCGGTGCCGCAACCCCCCACGCCTCGGCCAGCGTGAACATCTTGGAGAGCACCTTGAGCATCGCGTTCGCCGCCCGCGGCGTCGCGCGCAGGGAATAGTGCAGCGCCTCGACCTCGGCCGTGCCCACCTCGGAGACCGCCATTTCACCGAGCGCCGGCAGTATGTGGTTGTCGAGCGTCCCCCGGGCGAGCCTGGTCGTGTTGGCATTGCAGTTGACGGCGACGTGGGCCTCCATGTAGCGCTCGGCGAGCGCGCCCACGGTGAGCTCCGGCGCCTTCCCCTCGGCATCCCCGCCGCGCGCGATGCGCTCGATCTCGGCGACCGCGTGCTTGCGGGCGTCGGCGGCGGTGACCGTGCCGTGGCGGCCCAATGAGACCCGTTTGACCCCGGCCGGCGAATTGGCCTGGGCGACGTAAGTCTTCCGCCCCGTCGGATAGACCCTGACACCAAAGCCGGGCAGGGCGGAATCCCAGAACACCCGGTCGCGCCCTTCCACCGACAGCCTGTCGACCTCCCGCTTCGAGATTCTCAGCCCGCTCCGTCTCGGCATCCGACACTCCCTCCCATGACCCCGTTCGGTACCTGAAATCGGCCCCGGACGGCCGCTGGACGATCTCCGATCCGTCCGGAAACCGTCATAAAAACGAAAGCACTTGCAGTTCAACCCCGGCGCATTGGAGCGTAGGTCTGTCGCGCGGTCAAGCCCTGGGAGGCTACCGAAAGATAAATCTTTTCAATTGACTATAGTCCTCCAACGTAGCCCAGCGCACTCCAGCGCAGCTCTGTCATGGTATGCCGAATCACCGTACAATTAATGGAGGAGCATCGATCCGATGCAAGGACACAGAAAACTGATGACGATCTGCGCTGCGGCGGTGCTCACTCTGGGCCTCGCGGCGTGCGGCGGCGGAGGCAGCGATACGGCGGATACCACGCCGCCGGTTGTCCAGCCCGAGCCGACGCCGTATGAGGTGGCCAGCGCGGCCATAATGGCGGCAACCACGGCGGAAGCTGCCCAGGCGGCCTACGACGCGGTGAAGGACGACGTCACGGCCGCACAGGGCGAAATGCTTCAGGCAGCGGTCGATGCCCGGGTTATGGCGATCAACATGGCGGCTCGCGCGGATGAACAGAAAATGGCTCTGTCGGACGCAGCCGGCATGATCGACACGTCCGACCTCTCGACCCAGGCGGCGGTTGATGCCGCCCGGACCGCCATCGCCGGGCTTCGACAGGCGTTGACCGACGCGGCTGACGTGAGCGAGGCCGACAAGGCCATGTACATGACGCAGCTGAACAACGCTGTCACTGCCGTAGACGAAGCACAGGGTGGGATCGACACCGCGACGCGCCGGACGAACCAGATGACGGCGCTGTCGGATGCTTCCGATGATTTGCAGGCTGCCCTCGCGGCGCTTTCCGGCGTGACTCCCACGCAGGCGCAGCTGGACGCCGCCAACACGGCTCGCACCGCTCTGAACGACGCGATTACCGCGGGCGCGGACCTGACCGACGACGAAAAGGCTCCTTATCAGAGAGAGGCGGACAACGCGGCCAGGCCGATCCAGACGGCGCAACAGGCCTTCGACGACGCTGAGGACGACGCCCAGGACGCCGCGGACAGGGCCATGAGGATTGCGGCCGGGAGACTGTCTGGCGGCATCGGCACAACGCCGTTGAATACAGACACGGCAACGGCGGGAGGCCGAGACGCCGAGTATACTGGGACCAACGACGCAGACATCACGATTACCTACGATCATGATGCCGACGCCACGACGACCGCGCTTGTGCGAGTGCTTACGGAAGATGACGACGCGTTGGTGCACGACAATCACGGTTGGTCGGGCGCCCGGTACACGCGTACGATGCCGGCCGCCGAAGGCACCTACGAGGCCATCGTCTATTCGAACGTCGAAGCCCCGGAGATGGGCAGGATGTTCGGGAGCTCTGAACCGGGAACCGGCGATAACCGCCGCTTCGAGTACCAACTGGCGAACGGGGTCCTGACTGCGGCCGAGGCAGACGGCGTCGGCGGAACCGGCACCGATTTCGTCGCGGCGAGGGTAGCTTTCACGGGCGTCGACCGGACCGCCGGCACGGAAACGTTCAGGTTGCCGAGTCCAAACCTGAGCGGCGCGACGATGATCAGCATCCCCGGCAGCTATCACGGCGTGCCCGGCACTTATAGTTGCGATCCTACCGGCACGACCACCAGTTGCACGGCTACGGTAGCCGTAAGAGGCTTCACGCTTGGCGCCGCCGACGCTTGGACCTTCCGGCCCGGCAACGCGAACGCCCGGGTGAGGGATGCAGCGGACACCGCTTACTCCTCCTACGGCTGGTGGTTGCACACGTCCGCAGATGGCCGCACTCTCACCGCAAGCGCATTTGTGGATGTGAAGGGCGCGGTTACGGATATCGGCAACGTCATCGATGCCCTGGAAGGAAGAGCGACGTATGTGGGCGGCGCGGCTGGCAAGTACTCGCTGTTCAGCCTCACCGGCGGTACGAACGACGCCGGCCACTTCACCGCGCGGGCGACGCTTGAAGCCGACTTCACCAACAACGCGGAGCCTACGGCGATCAGCGGCACCATCGATCAGTTCATCGGTGCGGACGGTGAGGCGCGGAACTGGTCCGTCGACTTG
>JAJEHI010000183.1 GCA_022823775.1 Defluviicoccus sp.
CCGCGCCCGAGACGCTTTCCAAGGCGCAGAACGCGTTCTGCGAGATCCGCCTGGTCGACGCGGACGACAACGACGTGCCTGACGGCGAGACCGGAGAGCTCGCGATCCGGGGGCCCAGCCTGTTCTCCGGCTACTGGGGCAACGACGAGGCCAACCGCGAGGCCTTCCGGGGCGGCTGGTTCCACATGGGCGACGCGTTCCGCCGCAACCCGGACGGCACGCTCGATTTCGTCGACCGGGTGAAATACATGATCAAGTCCGGCGGCGAGAACATCTACCCCGCCGAGATCGAACGCCACATCCTCGCCGACCCCCGAATCGCCGACGCCGCCGTGGTGCGGAAGCCGGACGCGCGCTGGGGCGAGGTGCCGGTGGCGTTCGCCGCAAGGACCGACGAGACGCTGACGGCGGAGGAGGTGATCGGGATGTGCCGGGGCAGGATCGCCAACTACAAGCTGCCCAAGGAGGTGCACTTCGTGGCGATGGAGGAGCTGCCCCGGAGCACGTCGGGGAAGATACAGCGGCATGTGTTGGAGGGGAGGCTGGGGTAGGGGGGATGAAGTGTGACATACCGGCCATGGTTGTCACTACAAAAGGTCCGCTCTTCGACAATTCGAAGACTAGAATAAAGTGGTTGCTCAGGCCCTAGGTAATTTACAATATCCTGATCAAGCAGACGTGTCTTTAAGCTTCGCGCGGCCGAACACCGTTGCAAATTGGACAGAATGGATCGCGCTATACAATGGGAACAACTACATAATGTTTGTGATTCGGCTTCAAATCAGTCAACATTCGGCCAGTTCCATGCTCGACTTTGGGAAGACAAAATGAAGAAGCTTGCTGGTTTGTTGCTGGCCACCTTTGCGATTGTAATCGCGGGATGGCTAATGTATGAATTGATTTTGTTTTTCGTAGGTGCAGAAAAGGACATTAAAGCTGCACTAATCGGTGTTTTTGGCATTACATTAGCTGCGGTATTCTCTCATTATTTTGCGCAAAAAAGAGAGATTTCTTCAAGACAGTTTGCTCAAAAGGCGAAGGCCTACGAAGGTATCTTTAGTTTGATATTTGACATTCTGAAACACACAAAAAAGAATAAGCAAATGAGCGAACGAGAGATGTTCGATCGTATGATAGCAATAAAGAGGGACTTGATGATTTGGGGAGGCCGTGACGTGATCAAGGCTTGGAGTGATTTTGAATCAGAATCCGGGAAGGGCGCTGATGCCAATGTCTTTAAGTCAATCGAACATGTATTTCGAGCCTTAAGAAAGGAATTAGGGCATCGCGATTTAACATTGGCAGATGGTGATTTGGTAAAGTGGTTTGTTCAAGCTTCTGATCACTCTCTAGTTGACGAGCAAATGAAAAGAAAATAAGATGTAACTATGGATTTGTAACAAGAAGAGAAATAGCTAATCCGGGAATTTGTTTAAGTCCACTGACGCCTAATTCCATGGCTTGAGACTTAATTTTGTTCCATATTGTTTGATTTTGTATGCTTTCTAGTAGGCTGTGTCCCGAGAGAGTTAGTTGGAAATAGTCCACATTCGTAATGAACCGTTCTCCACGATAAGGGATACGCGTAGCTTTTCCTACAACCAGATCGTTTTGACACAAGAGATCAAGATGATAGGCCAGCAATTCAAAAGAGTCACAGTGTATCGGAAGGTCCGAATAATTTGCTGGAGTCACAGTATGACGTTGTTGTCCATCGGTAGTGTCCTCAATATGTTGCAAGATAGCTCTCAGAAGATCGTAATCTAGTTTCATCATTTCCTCCGTTGCCGCTAGACATATACGGCATATAAATGGGAGCTTATACGGGCTACTTGACGGGGGAGGCCCGCTACAGCTCTTCCGTCATGCCCGGACTTGTTCCGGGCATCCACGTGGGGCCACCGCCCGGCTCCCTCCCGGCGCGCACCACGATGCGGTGAGACGTGGATGGCCGGAACGAGTCCGGCCATGACGCTGGGGGGTAACGGCGACGGGCGATGCCGGCGCTCGTAAGTCCGTGTCCCGACTCGCGCGAACCGTCGAAAACCCGCTTGCACTCAAGCCTCGCGCCCCATCCGCCGGAATTAAACCGGACAGCAATGGCATAAGTCCGGGCATTACGCCGGGAGGAAGGCGCCGCGTCGACCGTGACGGGCGCTGCGAGAGATGCGCGTCCGCCCCGGCGCGACGACGTTCCGGTTGCCGATCCGCGCCAGCCGATCGCTCGTCAAGTAATCTGTATAAGCTCCTATAAATGCACAAACTACTACGTCCAACTCTACGGTGTCTTAGACTTAGGGGATAGGGGGAAGTTCCCGAGGGCCGCCTTCTTGATGGCAAGGTGCGGCGTTTCTGCAGACGGTGCCGGATGTTGTTGATGGTTTCGGCCTTGGCATTGTGGTTCAACTCTAACATGGGCCGCACGTTGCTCTCTGCAACAATGGGACAGCGTGCGAAAGGATGGTAATAAATTACCGCCTACTGATAGGTTTGGTAAAGGATGATCTTTACCCTCGATACCACCCCTGGA
The DNA here is from genome assembly GCA_022823775.1 of Defluviicoccus sp. Taxonomy (GTDB): domain Bacteria; phylum Pseudomonadota; class Alphaproteobacteria; order MPNO01; family MPNO01; genus MPNO01. Next base: position 2,531 of record JAJEHI010000183.1, read on the forward strand.
CGCCTTGTGCCGACGCGCGACGGTTCGGGCAGGGCCTTTCCCTCTCCGATCGTGGTTGCGATCAGCTCCCGCAGCAGGTCTTTCGCTTCGTCCAGCGCTTCGTCCCGCGTGGCGCCGTCCGTGGCGCCCCATCCGAAATCGGGGAAAGTAACGACGAACCGACCGTCCTCGTCGCGTTCGATCTCGGCGAGATAGTTGTATGTGTCTCGCATGCGGTGGGTCCTCGGGAAGGTGTTCGGTTTGTAGGCAACTTCTCCGCCTTTGTCTTCCCCCGTCATGGTCGGCGTAGGCCGACGATCCAGGAGTTTTTCCGATCTGGCCGGCGGAACGGGAGCGACGAAAAGGAAAACGTGGATGCCCGGCCTTCGCCGAGCATGACAGGGAGAACGATCAGCGGAGCGGCCGGGACCGAATCCGGTCCAGGGACTTGCCCCTGGCACCTGGCATGTGGTATGCCACATACATGGCGGAGACAGCGACAGCCCCCAACGCGGTGACGCTCGAACCGGTCGGGCGGACGTTCAGCCTGACCGACCATGTCTATGGCGAGCTGCGCCAGGCGATCCTGGATGCGCGGATCTACGACGAGGCGACCGACCTCCGGCTCGACGAGCGCTCGCTGGCCGGCCAGCTCGGCATATCGCGGACGCCGGTGCGCGAGGCGGTCGCGCGGCTCGCCCAGGAGGGGCTGGTCGAGGTGGTGCCGAGGAAGGGCGTCTTCATCGTCCGCAAGACGCGCGACGAGATCCTCGAGACGATCACCGTCTGGGCGGCGCTCGAGAGCATGGCGGCCAGGCGCGCGGCGGAGATCGCGTCCGACCGCGAGGTCGCGGCGCTGGAGCGGCTGGTCGCGGATTACGAGGCCGGCGACGCGCGCGCCCGGGTCGAAGAATACGCCGAGGCCAATATCCGCTTCCACCAGGCGATCCTCGAGGCCGGGCGCTGCGCCATGCTGAAGGACATCGCGGACGGGCTGTTCGTCCATGTCCGCGCGGTCAGGAGCCGCGCCATGCACGAGGCCGACCGCGCGGTGCGCTCGGTCGCCGACCACCGCGGCATCGTCGAGGCGATCGCCGCGCGCGACCCCGACCTCGCGGGCGCGCGCGTGCTCAGGCACACGATGGGGCTGCACGACCACGTGCGCGCCCACTGGGACGATTTTTCAGGCAGGCAAGGAGGGTGAGGTGAGCACGGTCATCGATAAGCCGTCGGCGACGGCGCACGACACGCTGGCGCAAAAGAGCCGCGACGAGGGGATCGTCTCGGGCGGGCACCTGGTCGCCCGGGCGCTCAGGAACGAGGGGGTCGACACCGTCTTCACCCTCTGCGGCGGGCACATCATCGACATCTACGACGGCTGCCTCGACGAGGGGATCCGCATCGTCGACGTGCGCCACGAACAGACCGCCGCGCACGCCGCCGACGGCTACGCGCGCCAGACCGGGAAGCTCGGCTGCGTGGTGACCACCGCCGGGCCCGGCTGCACCAACGCGGTGACCGGGGTGGCGACGGCGTTCCGCTCGGAGAGCCCGATCCTCCATATCGGCGGGCAGAGCTCGCTCACCCAGCACAGGATGGGCTCGCTCCAGGATTTGCCGCATGTCGACATGATGACGCCGATCACCAAGTTCGCGTCGGGCGTCTTCTCGACCGAGCGGGTGGCCGACATGGTCGCGATGGCGGCCCGCGAATGCTTCAACGGTGCCTACGGGCCTGCCTACCTGGAGATCCCGCGCGACATTCTGGATGCCGAGATTCCGCTGGAGAAGGCGCGCATCCCGGAACCGGGTGCCTACCGGATGTCCACGAAATCGATCGGCGATCCGGCGGATATCGAAAAACTTGCCGACATCCTTGTCGACTCCGAGCGCCCGGCGGTGCTGTTCGGCCAGCAGGTGTGGGCGAGCGGCGGCCACGAGGCGGCGATCGCCTTCGTCCGCGCGCTCGACATCCCGGCCTACATGAACGGGGCGAGCCGCGGCATGCTGCCCGAGGGCGATGCGCATCATTTCGACCGCACGCGGTCCGACGCCTTCAAGGAGGCGGACGTCATTCTGATCGTCGGCACGCCGTTCGACTTCCGCATGGGCTACGGCCGGCGGATCTCGAACGAGGCGACCCTGATCCAGATCGACCAGAGCTACGCCACGGTCGGCAAGAACCGCGACATCTCGCTCGGGCTGGCCGGCGATCCGGGCGCGATCCTGACCGCCGTCGCGGATGCCGCCTCGGGGCGGATCGACAAGGGCGCGCGCCAGAAGCGCCAGGAGTGGATGGCGAAGCTGCGCGGGATCGAGGCCGTCAAGCTCGAACGCCTGATGCCGATGTTCACCAGCGACGCGAGCCCGATCCACCCCTACCGGCTCGCCTGGGAGATCAACGAGTTCCTGGAGGACGACACCATCTATATCGGCGACGGCGGCGACATCGTCACCATCTCCGCCCAGGCCGTGCGGCCGCGGAATCCGGGCCAGTGGATGGACCCGGGCGCGCTCGGCTCGCTCGGCGTCGGCACCGGCTTCGCGATGGCGGCGAAGCTGGCGCATCCGCAGAAGGAGGTCGTCTGCCTCTACGGCGACGGCTCGTTCGGCATGACCGCCTTCGACATGGAGACCGCGCAGCGCTTCGGCGCGCCCTATCTCGCGATCGTCGGCAACAACTCGGCGATGAACCAGATCCGCTACGGCCAGATGGCGAAATACGGCGAGCAGCGCGGCAATATCGGCAACAAGCTGGGCGACGTCGAGTTCTCGCATTTCGGCACCATGATCGGCGGCCATGGCGAGGAGGTCCGCGAGGCCTCCGAGATCGGCCCGGCGCTCAGGCGCGCGCGCGAGGCGATCGCCGCGACCGGCAAGTGCGCCGTCGTCAACGTCTGGGTCGATCCCAACGAATACGCGCCCGGGACCAAGGCGCAGACGATGTACAAGTGATCGCGGAGGGCCGATAAATGGAAGCGCTCAAGGGCGTCAAGATACTCGACTTCACCCACGTCCAGTCGGGGCCGACCTGCACCCAGCTGCTGGCCTGGTTCGGGGCGGACGTGATCAAGGTGGAACGGCCCGGCACCGGCGATCCGACGCGCGGCCAGCTGGTCGACAAGCCGGGCGCCGACAGCCTCTACTTCACCATGCTCAACCACAACAAGCGCTCGATCGAGCTCAACGGCAAGAACCCCGCCGGCAAGGAGGTGCTGGAGCGCCTGGTCAGGACCTGCGACGTGATGGTCGAGAACCTGGCGCCCGGCGCGATCGACCGGCTGGGCTTCGGCTGGGAGCGGGTGCGGGAGCTCAACTCGCGCATGATCATGGCCTCGGTCAAGGGCTTCGGCCCCGGCCCCTACGAGGAGTGCAAGGTCTACGAGAACGTCGCCCAGTGCGCCGGCGGCGCGGCGTCGACCACCGGCTTCCGCGACAACGTGCCGATGGTCACCGGCGCCCAGATCGGCGACAGCGGCACCGGGCTCCACCTCGCGCTCGGCATCGTGACCGCCCTGTTCCAGCGCGAGCGCACGGGGAGGGGCCAGCGCATCCTGGCCCCGATGCAGGACGGGGTGATCAATCTCTGCCGCGTCAAGCTCCGCGACCAGCAGCGGCTCGACGCCGGCCCGCTCACCGAATACTCGCAATACGGCCAGGACATCCCGTTCAAGGACGCCGTGCCGAGGGCGGCCAACGAT
>JAJEHI010000184.1 GCA_022823775.1 Defluviicoccus sp.
CCGCGGAGCGCGAGCGACTTCGTTCTGGAGATCCGCGAGCAGGCGATCCTCGCCGACCGGCTGGGCTTTCATTCGGCCTGGATCGGCGAACATCACTTCGACCGGCTCGGTGTCAACTCCCGCCCCGACCTGGTGCTGGCCAGCATCGTCCCGGAGACCGAGCGGATTCGTCTCGCGCCGGCGGTCAACGTCTTGCCCATCCACCACCCGATCCACGTGGCCGAGTGCTGGGCCACGCTCGACCTGGTCAGCGGCGGGCGGGTCGACTACGCCACGGGACGCGGCTACGACCGGGCCGAGTACGAACCCTTCGGCGCCGATTTCATGAAATCGAAGGAGATCTTCGAGGAGGGGATCGACGTCGTCCTCAAGGCGTGGACCGAGCCCGGGATGTGGTCGCACCAGGGTACGTATTACGACATCCGCGACATGGAGATCACGCCAAAGCCGGTGCAGCAGCCGATCCCGGTCTATATCGCATGCTTCTCCGGGACCAGCATGGAGATGGCGGCGAAGCGCGGGCTCAACATCATCTACGCGCCGTTCGCGGCGTCGATGATCTTCGGCGGGCTCGGCCCGGCGGTCGCTCAGTATCGCGAGGCCTGCGAAAAAGAAGGCAACGCGCCCGGCCGGGCCAAGTGCAGCTATTTCATCCACCTCGCCGATACGCCGGCGGAGGAGGATTTCGGCCGCCAGGCGATGATGGACTATTTCCGCTATTGCGTGCTGCGCGCCTTCCCCGACGATCCGTCCAAGATGCCACCGACCATGCACTATTTCATGAAGATCAACGAGATCCTGCGCGGCATGACCAAGGAGACGCTCTCCGACAAGTCGATCCTGATCGGCAACGCGGACGCGGTGATCGAGACGCTCAAGCGGGTCGAATCCGACGGTATCGACGAGGTCATCCTTTACTTCAACGTCGGGCGCAAGCCGCACGCGATGGTTAAGGACCAGATGCAGAAGTTCATCGAGGAGGTCGCGCCGGCCTTCGAGGGGAGCCACGCCCGCGCCGCGGCCGAGTGACGAGACGACGCGTCCTTCGATACGCGGCTTCGCCGCTACTCAGGATGAGGGTGGTTGGCAGGCGGACCAAAATCTTCTCCTCATCCCGAGTAGGCGCGAAGCGCCGTATCGAGGGACGCCCAGCCTTGCCGCCTCTCGCCCCGCCTCACTATGATCGCCGCCGGGAGGGGGCATGCGCGATCATAGCGTCGTCGTCGACGAGTCCAGCACACCTCGGGGCGTCGAATTCGCGGAAACCTTCAACGTCTCGGTCGCGTTCCTCGACCGCCACCTGGATGAAGGTCGGGGCGACAAGCCGGTTCTGATCGCCCGCGGCGCCTCGTGGAGCTTCGCCCGGATCGCGGAACGGGTAAACCGGACCGCGAACGCCTTCAGGGAGCTCGGCATCGGGCAGGGCGACCGGGTCATGCTGTTCTGCAAGGACGGGCCGGGCTTCTACGACGGCTTCCTCGGCGCGGCGCGGATCGGCGCGGTGGCGATACCGGTCAATTATTTCCTGCGGGCGGCGGACTACGCCTACATGCTGAGGGATTCGGGCGCCTGCGCGGTTATGGCCCATGCCGACATGTTCGGCGAGGTGGAGCCCGCGCTGGCCGAGGCGGGAGAAGCGGTGCGGCACCGCATCTGCGTCGATTCGGAAGCGCCCGGCTGGCTGTCGCACGAGGCGCTGCTCGCTGCCGCCGAGCCGTGGTGCCCGCCCGAGCCCACGACGCCCGCGACCGACTGCTTCTGGCTCTATTCGTCGGGCTCGACCGGCGATCCCAAGGCGTCGGTCCATCAGCACAAGGATCAGGTCTACACCTCGGTCCTCTATGCCGAGGCCGTCGCCGGGATCGCGGCCGACGACGTCCTGTTCTCCCCGCCCAAGATGTTCTTCGCCTACGGGTTGGGCAATTCGGTCTCTTTCCCGCTTTGGACCGGCGCGACGGCGGTTTATCTCGAAGGCCGGCCCACGGCGGAGAACACGCTCGACACCATCGCGGAGTTCCGACCGAGCGTCTATTTCGGCGTCCCCACCCTCTATGCGATGCAGCTCGCGGCTATGGAGGCGGGGCACGGGGGCGACCTCTCCAGCCTGCGCTGGGCGGCATCGGGCGGCGAGGCGCTGCCCGCCTCGGTGTTCGAGGACTGGAAGGCGCGGTCGGGCGTCGAGATCGTCGAATCCATCGGCTCCAGCGAGGCGCTGCATTTTTACACCGCCAACCCGCCCGGCGGGGTCAGGGCGGGCTCGCTCGGCACCATCGTTCCGGGTTACGAGGGGCGCATCGTCGGCGAGGACGGCGAGGACCTGCCCGACGGCGAGCCCGGCGAGTTCGTCGTCAGGGGCGAGAGCATCGCCACCTATTACTGGAACAAACCCGAACGCACCGCGCGCGGCATGCGGGATGGAGGATGGTTCCACACCGGGGATACCTGCTACCGGGATGCGGACGGCTATTATTATTTCTGCGGGCGCGACGACGACATGCTGAAGGTCGGCGGCATCTGGGTGGCCCCGTTCGAGGTCGAGTCCGCGCTCGCCGCCCATCCGGGCGTGCTGGAAGCCGCGGTCGTGGGCGCCGAGGACGAAAACGGGCTGATCAAGCCCAAGGCCTACGTCGCGCTCAAGGAGCCCGGCGGTGCCGGTCCCGAACTGGAGGCTGAGCTGGTCGCCTTCGTCCGCGGCCGGCTCGCGCCTTTCAAATATCCGCGCTGGATCGAGTTCGTCGACGAACTGCCCAAGACCGCGTCGGGCAAGATCCAGCGCTTCCGGCTGCGCGGCGCATAGAGGAGGAACGAGATGGTCGATGCCTGGGGTTGGCGGATGAAGTTCGGTGTGGTCACGCCCTCGACCAACACCATCGTGCAGCCGCATTACGACGCGATGGCGCCCAAGGGGGTGACCAACCACATCTCGCGGATGCACATCCCCGACGACCCGGTGAACTCGGACGAGGATTTCGACGAGCTGATCCGGCGCATCGACGTCGCGCTGGAAGAATCCATCGACCGGGTGATGACCTGCCGGCCCGACCACCTGATCCTCGGCATTTCGGCCGAAAGCATCTGGGGCGGCGGGCTGGAGCCCGCGCGCAAGATCGAGCAACGCATCAGGACCCGCGCCGGCACCGATATCGGCGTCACCCAGGCGGCCGACGCGCTGCCCGCGGCGCTCCGCGCCTTCGGCGACGGCATCGAGCGGATCGCCATCGTCTGCCCCTACTACCCGGTCGCCATCGGTCACCTCCAGGCCTTCGCCGACGAGACCGGCTTCGACCTCGTGCGCACCGAGTGCCTCGCCTGCGACTCGCCGGTCAACATCGCGCACATTACCGAGGACGAGCTGCGCGACGCGGTGCGGAAGGTGGATGGTCCCGACATCGACGCGGTCGTCCAGTTCGGCGCCAACCTGCCGATGGCCCATGTCGCGGCCGAGGCCGAACGCTGGCTCGGGAAGCCGGTGATCGCGGTGATGACGGCGACTTACTGGTACGCTCTCAGACAGAACGGCATCGAGGACAGGAAACCCGGCTTCGGCCGGCTGATGACCGAGCACTGACCCCGGCGACGGCCGGGCGGCATTTCGGGGAGGGGCGTCCCATGTTCCTGAAGAATTGCTGGTACGTCGCGGCCCAGCCCGAGGAGGTCGATCGCACCCCGTTCGCGCGGACGATCTGCAACGAGCCCATCGTCTTCTGGCGCACCGGGGCGGGGAAGCCGGTCGCCTTCGAGGACCGCTGCTGCCACCGCAGGATGCCGCTCAGGAAGGGCGTGGCGGAAGGGGACCGGCTGCGCTGCCACTATCACGGGCTCGAATTCGACCGGACCGGGGCCTGCGTGCGCGTGCCGGGACAGACGACGGTGCCGCCGGACGCGCGGGTGCGCGTCTTCCCGGCGGTCGAGAAGTACAACTGGATCTGGGTCTGGCTCGGCGACCCGGCGGAGGCGGACGAGGACCTGATAATCCCCTTCCCGTGGCGGGTAAGCCCGGACTGGGGCGACAAGGGCGCCTATTTCCACATCGCCGCCGATTACCGCCTCGTGGTCGACAACCTGCTGGACCAGTCCCATCTCGCCTTCGTGCACGCGACCACGATCGGCAATTCGGCCATCGCCGAGAACGCCAATATCCGGACGATCCGGAGCGAGGATTCGGTGACCGTTGCGCGCTGGATGGTCGGCCATCCCGCGCCTCCCACCTACCGGATGATGTTGGGCTGGGACGAGGACTTTATCGTCGACCGCTGGGCGATCAACGAGTTCCGCCCGCCCTGTGCGGTCCGCCTCCTGGTCGGTGCGGCGCCCGACGCCGCCGGAGGGAAGGAGTTCGGGTTCGCCACCATCGACCATCCCGAGCCCGAGGGCGGGTTCGCCTTCCGCAACCTCAACTTCATCACGCCCGAGACGGAAACGAGCTGCCACTATTTCTGGTCGAACGCCTGTAACCTCAAGCCGATCACGCCGGAGCGCACCGAGCTTCACTTCCGCCAGGTGCTGAAGGCGTTCCAGCAGGACTGGGAGGTGCTGGAGCTGCAGCAGGCGAACTGGGACGACCGGCCCATCGTCGAGACCAACGCCGACGCCGGCCTGATCGCCGCGCGCGCATTGATCGACAGGTTCGTTGCCGCGGAAGCCGCCCAAGGCGCGGCGGCGAGCGCGGCGGAATAGAGAAACCGGAGGAAGCCATGCCGAAGCGCGAAGAGATCGATGTCGACTGGCCGTGGGCCAGGAAATTCCCGTTCCACTCCGCCATCAAGGTCGGCGACACGGTCTGGGTCTCGGGCATCGTCGCCTGGGATCCCGACGGAAACATCGTCGGCGAGGACGACATGCTCGTTCAAACGCGCCAGACCTTCGCCAACATGAAGGAGGTGCTCGAAGAGGCCGGGGCGACGATGGACGACGTGGTCAAGATCCAGGCCTTCCTGACCGACATCGACCGCTACGCCGAATACTCGAAGGGCCGGTCGGAAGCGTTCACCGGCAACATGCCGGCCTCGACCGCCGTGACCTCGCCCAAGCTCCTCCAGGACGGGCTGCTGGTCGAGATCGAGTGCGTCGCGGTGATCGGCAGCGGGTAGTGTGCGGGCCGACCCTTCGATACGGCGCTTCACGGCTGCTCGGCATGAAGGCGAGTGTTGCCGCGCTTTCCGACCATACCGGGTCGCGGCCCTCCCCCGGCCCCTC
>JAJEHI010000051.1 GCA_022823775.1 Defluviicoccus sp.
CGGCGGTGTGGCCCTGGTGGATGTGCATACGCGGCTGAAGTAGAGGACGGCGAAACTCCATGGCGCTCTCGGCCTCCGCCGACCACGACGAGGGCAATGGGAAAACGGCTCCAAAAGCGGGCAGGCCCTAGGTAGTAGACCCGCCGTGCCTGATATCCCGCCACTCATCATGTACATTCTTTGCGAGCGCGATGAGCGCTTCCTTGCGCACCTCCCATTTCTCCTTGTCCAACAGACAATACCACTGCTCCGGGGCACGCTTGGTCGTCGGCGCATTGGGTGGTTTCTCGAATTCGAACTGGATCGCCGCTCAATTTGCAGCGGTCATCGGGGCCCATCCGCCTCAGCCGTCTGCCCGCACCAGCCCCACGGTCAGCCGCGTGCCGGTCGCCTCGGCGTAGCGGCGCAGAGTAGCGAAGGACGGCGATACCCTGCCGCCTTCCAGCCGCGCGATGGCGGACTGGGTGGTCCCGAGTCGTTCGGCGAGTTGCGCCTGCGTCAACTTCGCCGCCGCCCGGGCGCAAACCAGTGCCTCGATCAACGCAAACTCGTCATCGGCCCGCGCGTATTCCTCGCGGAACTCCGGGTCCTCCATAAGGCGTTTCTTGAGGTCCTTCGGTCTCGTCATGGCGTCGCCCGCTTCTTCCGTTGCCCGGTGGGAATACGTGTCGCCGGAGAATACCCAGATTGTCACCCCGGACTTGTTCCGGGGTCCAGAGTCACAGGCACCGCTCTTGCCCGGCTTCCCTGGACCCCGGAACAAGTCCGGGGTGACAGCAGGAGCGCTTTATGCGTTCGCCGCCGCCTCCGCGCGGATGCGCTCTTCCAGCATCCGCCGCGCTTGCAGCTGCGCGTAGTCGGCGTTGATGTCGATCAGCCCGTCGAGGACGGTCGCGCCGAGCCGTTCCTGTTGTGCGTCGATCATCTCGACGTCCTCATAGAACGTGTCGCGCGAGCCTTCGAAGAGGGTCTTCGTCAACTCCTCGTCGTCGAGCCGGAAATCGCGCGCATAGCCCCAGTGGTAGTGAGTGGTGGTCTCGGTCTCCGGCGTGAGCAGATGCGTCGACCAGATCGAGAAACCCTGGCTCCGGTCGCCTTCGGGCGCGCCGGTCCCGGTCGGCGCGGCGCCGATGTCGAGATAGATGTTGGACGGCGCCAGCCAGGTGACGTGCTGCCAGCGGTCGCAATTGCCGTCGAACCCACCGACCCTGGCGAACAGCGGCGGCGTCTTGAAATCGATCATCCAGCGTCCGACGCGAACGCCGTTCTCGATCCGCTCGGTCTCGGTCGGCCAGGTCGCCTCGGCGGGGTCGCCCCCGATGGTGTTCTTGTGCAGGTAGATGACATGGGTGAGGTCGAGAAGGTTGTCGGACAGCAGCTGGTAATTGCCCTTGACGTGAAACCGGCCCGGCGAGCTGACCCAGCCCGGATCGTCGAGCCAGAACAGCTCGGGAATCGCGCTCTCGTCGACCTTTTCCGGGTCGCCCATCCAGATCCAGATCGTCTTCCACTTCTCGCGCACCGGGTAGCATCGGACCCGGGCGCCCGGCGGCACGCGCGGCTGACCGGGTACTTCGACGACCGCACCAGAATCGTCGTAGCGCAGGCCGTGATAGCCGCACCGCAGCTCGTCGCCGACGCACTCCCCGCGCGACAGCGGCGCCGCGCGGTGGCAGCAGCGGTCGGCGAGCGCCACCGGCGTACCGTCTTCCTTGCGGAAGAAGACCACGGGCTCGTTGAGGATCGTTCGGGCCTCGGGCCCGCGGCCGAGGTCCTTCGACCAATACGCGGCGTACCAGCAATTCCTCAGAAACATGGTTCTCCCTATCGTCCGGCGTCGGCGGCCATGGACGGGCGCGGCATCGCGTTCCGTCCGGTGTTTATGCCGTCCACCAAATGCCATTCCGAGAAGCGGTTGTTGCGGAACGAGGTCGGTTTCCAGTCGGCCGTCAGGTAGTCGGAGTCGGCAAAATATTCGACCGCGCCCTCGCACGGGCTCTTGAAGTACCAGAAATATGCCGACGACACGGGATGGCGCCCGGGTCCGACCTCCGTGTCCCAGCCCTTGCGATCGAAATATATGCCGCCGCCGAACACTTCGTGGATGTCGCGCACCTCGAAGGCGACATGGTGGAAGGCGATTCGGCCGTCGCCGCTGCGGATCATGAAGAGGTTATGGTGGTCGGTTTCGGCCGCGCAGCGCAGGAACAGTCCCCGCCCGCCGGCATAGCGGTCCGAGACCGGGAAGCCGAGCCGGTCGCCGTAGAACTTCTCCGCCGGCTTGAGGTCCGGCAGCAGGAAACCGATATGCCCCATCCGGATCGGCCGCGCGCGCTTGTAAATCTTCGCGCGCTCGTCGGGGCGCTCGACATTGCCGTGGCCGTTGACCGCCGACCGCTCGGCGTCCACCTGCTTCTCGTGCCGCCATACGCGGAAGCCGACCGCGATCCCGTACGGATCGACGCAATGGATCGTCCCGTCATCGTCGACCGTGACCTCGCGGTCGCGTGCGATCTCCGCGTGGACCGCGTCGAGATCGTCCTGGCTCTCCACCCCCCAGATCGCCTCGCGGAAGTTCATGCCGGGCGCGGCCGGCGGCGGCAGCGAGCGATGACCCTCGGGACGGATGTCGAGCCGGGCGCCGATCCCGGTTTCGAAGATCGCGCCCGACCGCCTGTCGCTTACCTTCTTGAGGCCCCAGTCGGTGTAGAACCTTCTTGCGGTCTTCATGTCCGGCGCGGCGAATACCAGCGTCTCGATGTCGACGAATTTCATCATGGCCCTCCCCGGGCGAAGGCGATTTTCGCTTGCGCCGCCTTCATCCGCTCCGACGGCGGTCCGGCGATACCCCAGCGGTCGGTCCAGCCGGGCGGGTTGAGACCGGCCCAATACTCGGCGCTTCGCTTCGGGTAGCTGTCGTCGACCTGCTCGACCTCGGCGGTGTATTCGATGATGTAGTCGTCGGGGCCGAGGAAGTAGGAGAAAATGTTGGCTCCCGGCCCGTGGCGTCCCACACCCCATTCGATGGGGTAGCCGGCGTCGCGCATCCGGCCCGCCCCGCGCATCACCGAATCGAGGTCCGCCATCTCGAACGCGATGTGGTGGAGCGTCGGCGCATCCCCGTCGCCGAGCGCGATGCTGTGGTGGTCCGAGTTGCAGCGGAGGAAGCAGAGGTGGCCGGTCCGGTCGCTTATCGTGAAGCCGAGCCCCTCGGTAAAGAGCGCGATCGAGCGTTCCATGTCCGGCGCGTTGAGGACGCAATGAGAGATCTTGCGCGGCCGGTCCCGTATGTCCCCCGCGTCGGCGTGGGTCGCGACATCCGACGAGACCGCGAACCTGCGCCCCTCGGCGTCCACGAATGCGAAACCGTAGCCGCCGCCCGGGCCGGACAACTCCGCCGGCGCGCCGACCTCCGGCAATCCGAGCGACGACAACCGCTCGTGCAGGCTGTCGACGCTTCGCTTGTCCGGCGCGGCGAGATCGATACGGATCAGGGCAGGTTCGTTGCGTTGGTGGAGGGCGAGGATGTGGTGTTCCGGTCCGGTGCCCCGGAAATAGCGCGACCCGTTGTCCTCCGCTACCGGATCGAGGTGCCAGGTTTCGCTGTAAAACCCGGAAGCCGCCTCGACGTCTCGGACGCCGAGTTCGACGCTCCTGACCGCCGTCACCCGCACATCGTTCATCGCCGCCCCCGCATTCCTATTTCGACGTTCCGACCCAGCCGTTCTGGGAAATGTCGAAAATTATCCCGTTCGGATCGCGGTACTTCTTCTCGTAGTAGAGCGATTCCTTGTCGATCGGCAGATCGAGGAAGAACGTCCCGCCATTGGCTTCGATGTCCTTCTCGGCGTCCTCCAGATCGTCGACCCAGAAGCCGAAATGGTGCACGCCCACATAGTCCTTGCCGCGCTCTTCGCCGGCGGCCTCGTCGGTCTTGTAATCGAGAATCGCGAGGTTGATCACGCCGTCCGAGAGATAGACTCCGTCGGCGAGCGAGGCGCTGGTCTCGCCCACGCGCTTCATCTCGAAAACCTCTTCGTAGAATTTGGCGGTCGCCTCGACGTCGTCGCACGCGATCGCGATATGGCGCAGCTTGGCCATGCCTGTTTCTCCCTGTCATCGGGCGCTGTCCCAACCGTAGCACGATCCGGCCTAGTAGCCGAGAGCGCAGCCGTCCTTGCGGGGATCGGAACCGCCGACCAGCACGCCGCCCTCGCGGTCGATCGCGACGGCCTGGCCTCCTCCGAGCGGCGCGCCGGCCGGGCAGACGTCGTGGCCCATCGCGGCGAGAGCCTCGGCGCTTTCCCGCGGAATGCCGGCCTCGAGCGCCAGCATTCCGCCGAAGTGGAAGATACGCGGGGCGTCGATCGCCTGTTGCACGTCGAGCCCGCAATCGAGCAGGCCGGTGACCAGATGGACATGCCCGAATGGCTGGTAATGTCCGCCCATGACGCCGAACGGCATCGCCGCCTTGCCGTCCCTCGTCATCATCCCCGGCATGATCGTGTGGAGCGACCGCTTGGACGGCCCGATGGCGTTGGGGTGGTCGGCGTCGATCAGGAACGCGCTGCCCCGGTTCTGGAACAGGACGCCCGTCCGGGCGTCGGCGATCGCCGAGCCGAATTTCGCGAACAGCGAGTTGATGAAGCTGATCGCGTTGCCGTCCCCGTCGACGACGGCGAGATAGACCGTGTCCGACGTCGCCGGGAACCGGGCCGGGGGCAGGGCATCCATCGCGCGGTCGGGGCGGATGTGCCGACGCAGGTCCGCGGCGTAGGCTTCCGAGAGAAGTTGTTCGACCGGTATGTGCGCCCTTTCCGGGTCTCCGATGTGAAGGTCCCGGTCGCGATAGGCGAGCCGCCCCGCCTCGGCCTCCAGGTGAAGACGCGTCGGGTCGGTGGGCGCGAGCCCTTCCAGATCGAAGCCGGAGAGGATGTTGAACATCAGCAGCGCGGTGAGCCCCTGGCCATTGGGCGGGCACTCCCAGATCTCATGGCCGCGATAGGCGGTGACGATGGGTTCGACGTAGTCGCCGCGATGAAGGGCGAAGTCGTCGACCGTGTGAAGCCCGCCATAGGAGACGAGGGTTGCCGCCATGTTTTCCGCCGCCTCGCCCTCGTAGAACGCCGAAGGTCCGCGCTCCGCGATGGCGGCCAGCGTCGCCGAGAGCGCCGGCTGGCGGTGGATTTCCCCGGCGCGGTAGGCGCGGCCGTCCCGCAGGTAGATGGCCTTCGTCTCGGGCGTTTGCGACAGCGGCCGCTCGCAGCCCGCCCAGTCGTAGGCGACACGGGGATGCACGACCGCTCCGTCGGAAGCGAGCCGGATCGCGGAGGACAGCAGATCGCCGAACGGTTTGCGGCCGCGGTCGCTCACGAGCCGGTTCCACGCCTCCACCGCGCCCGGAACGGTGACCGTATGCGGCCCGATCGCCGGCATCCGCCGGATGCCGTTGGCGACATACCAGCCGATTTCCGCCGCCGCCGGGCTGCGGCCGGAACCGTTATAGGCGACGACCTCGCCGCCCGCCGGCGCGCAGAGGACGAAACAGTCGCCTCCGATCCCGGTCATTTGCGGTTCGACCACCGCGAGCACCGCCGCCGCCGCGACCGCTGCATCGACGGCGTTGCCTCCGGATTTCAGCGTCTCGATGGCGGTCAGCGTGGCAAGCGGGTGCGAGGTCGCCGCCATGCCGTCCGTGCCGTAAACAGGCGACCGCCCCGGCAGCTCGAAATTGCGCATTGCCGCCTCGCTCAGTCGAGCGACAGCCGCTGGTCCGAATAGGTGAGGCGGACCGTGTAGCTCCCTTCGTTCACGGTCCATTGTTCGACGGTATAGGTTCTCAGCCCCTGCGCGTGGAACGGGTCGGTATCGGCGATCCTGCGAGCGTCCTCGAAAGAATTCGCCCGGATCACGATCAGGCCGCGGCGCGAGCCGTCCTCGGCGTCGAGCGGGCCCGCCGCAAACAGAACGCCTTCCTTTTCGAGCGCCACCTGATGATCGAGATGCGCCGGCAGGGTGGCCCGCAGCCGCTCCGGCGTGGTGTCGGGCGCCGCCTCGGTCAGGATCGCGAAAAACGTCTTGCCGAGCATGTCGTGATGGTCAGCCATGGCGGGTCTTCTCCTCGAGCGGGTATGGGTCAGTCGCGGCCAAGCAGAAAGTCGACATGGATGCGGTTGAACGTGTCCGCGTCCTCGAACTGGGGCCAATGCCCGCAATCCTGCATGACGACGAATTGGGCGCCCGGGATCATCCCGGCCAGCGTCTCTCCCACGTCGACGGTCGCGGTCGGGTCGTGACTGGTCCAGAGCACCATCGTTGGCGCCTCGATCCGCGCCCATTCCTCCGGCTTGACGGCGAAGCGGCGGCGCGCTTCCGGGGTATGGAGGCAGAGGATGCGGGTGACGCCCGACTTCATCTCGGGGCGGGAATAGATCGCCTGCCGGCTCGCGACGAGGTCGTCATGGACGTCGGAATTGTCGTGCATCAGCCATTCGAGCCGTGTGCGCACGCGCTCCCAGCTCGGGTCCTCCACCGCGGCCGCCGTCGAGGCGCGAAGCGCCGCGAGCGCCTTCGGATTCACCATGTCGGCCCCGGCGGTGTTGAGCACCAGCTTGTCGATCCGGTCCGGGTGGGCGACGGCGAAGGCGCCCGCGACCCATCCGCCGAGCGATTCGCCGGAGAGCGAGACCCTGTCGAGGCCCACCGCGTCGAGAAACCCCGCCAGATGGTCGATATAGCGCGGGATCTCGTAGTCGTAGTCGGGCTTGCCGGTATAGCCGTGGCCCAGCATGTCGATCGCGTAGGTGTCGAAGTGGGGCGCGTGCGCGGCCAGGTTGCGGACGTAGGCCTCGGCGTGCCCCCCGGTCCCGTGGAGGAAGACGAGGCCCGGCTTGCCGGCGCTTCCCGCGTGGAGATAGCGGGTCGCGATCCCTCCGACATCGACATAGCCCTGATCGAAGGGAACCCCCTGCAGATCCGCCCAGATGCTCTCGAATGCGCTAATCCGGTCCGCTGTCACCGCTCCGCTCCCTACTTGCCTAAACTCGCCAACGCTCAAGCGGGACCGCCTTGCGAAAGACGGTCGAGCATGGTCTGTCGCACTCTTCCACGGTTCGCCGTCGTGAAACGGCCTTCCAAGTCGATACCCTCCTCGATCAGTCGAGAAACGTACATGGCCACCTCGCGCGGACCCTCCGGAGGAAAGCGCAAGTACAAGACGCCCGCCGGGGCCGGCGATCCTCGACGAAAAATCAGTTTTCCGTAATCCCGATCGAAGGTGACGATTATCCGGTTTTCGGTGCGAGCGATTTGAACGACCTCTTCGTCCGAGATTCCCGGAGACCGCTCACTGATCGAGAGGACATCGTGCCCTACATCCCGCAAACTTCGCACGCTATCCAGCGGTATGTTCTCATTCGCGAGCAACTTCAACCCGTTGCCCCGTCGCTGACATCGTGGACAAGCTCGTCCCGCGTACATTCCGCCGCGAAGGCGAACACCGCTCGCAATGCTTCCCGCGAAAGCTGCGGATAACTCCGCAGAATGTCCTGTTCGGTCCAGCCCTCCGCCAGAAGACCCAGCAGGAACTCGACGGATAGCCGGGTTCCGCGAATCACCGGCTTTCCCAACAGGACGGACGGATCGCTGTGGATATGGTCGTGCCATCTCATGGAACCGCCCCCAATCGATGCGGCGAAGCAGGACTGTATATCATCATCTTCGCTACGCCCCTCCCTCCCGCATGTCGGCGACGACCTTGTTGCCGGCGGCGGCGAGCAGACGCTGGTCGCTCATCACCGTCACGAGGTCGAAGCCCGATTCGATCATGCGCCGCGCGTATCCGGTGTCGTTGCACTGGATGCCGGCGCGTTTTCCGTGCCGTTTGGCGGCGGCGAGGATGGTCTCGATGGCGTCCACCACCACCGGCTCGGTCCGGTCGAGCCCCGGTTTGCAACCGAGGGAGAGCGAGAGGTCGGACGGGCCGATATAGACCGCGTCGATCTCCTCCACCGCGAGGATTCCGTCGAGGTTCGCGAGCGCGTCCGTGGTCTCGATCATCGCGAAGGTGACGATCGTGTCGTCGGCGTGGTCGAAATAGTCCGCGCCCCCGTAGATCAGCGCCCGGATGGGACCGGAGCTGCGGTAGCCGCGCGGCGGGTAGCGGCAGGCCTTGGCGAAACGCTCCGCCTCCTCGGCCGAGTTGACCAGCGGGCAGATCAGCCCGTAGGCGCCGGCGTCCAGCATCTTCATGACGATCGCCGGGTCGTTCCACGGCACCCGGGCCATCGGCGCCGCCCGGGTGGTCGAGATCGCCTGGAACATGCCGACCGCCGACTGGTAGTCGTTCACCCCGTGCTGCATGTCGACGGTGACCGAATCCCAGCCCAGATTGGCCATCACCTCCGCCGCGAAGGGGCTGGGGATGGCGCACCAGGCGTTGAGCACCCACTTGCCCTCGGCCCAGATCTGGCGAATCGGATTTGCCCGCATGTCTTGCTCCTCAATCGATGGCGCGCGCGCCGATGTCCCGGCGGCAGAAACCTTCGGGCCAATCGATCCGATCGACCGCGCGATAGGCGAGTCGTTGTGCCGCCGCGATGGTAGGCGCGCGCGCGGTAATGCCCAACACTCGCCCGCCAACCGCCCGGATCGTGCCGTCCTCTTCTTTCGTGCCGGCGTGAAACACGTTCACGTCCTCGCTCGCCGACAGGCCTTCGAGGCCGCGGATGGCGCTGCCCTTCCGATAGGCGCCGGGATAGCCCTTCGTCGCCATCACCACGGTCAGCGCCGCGTCGTCGTGCCAGCGGAGATCGAACATGTCGAGTACGCCGTCGGCGCTCGCGACCAGCGCCGGCAACAGGTCGGACGCGAGCCGGACCATCAGCGCCTGGCATTCGGGGTCGCCGAAGCGGACGTTGTATTCCAGCAGTCTGGGCTCGCCGTCCTCGATCATCAGCCCGGCGTAGAGCACGCCCCTGAACGGCGCGCCCTCCGCCTTCATTGCCGAGACGGTCGGGCGGACGATGCGCGCCATGATTCGTTCGGCGACTTCGTCGGTGACGACGGGGGCAGGGGAATATGCTCCCATACCGCCCGTGTTCGGTCCGGTGTCCCCGTCTCCGACTCGCTTGTGGTCCTGCGCGGCGGCGAGCGGAAGCGCGGTCTCCCCGTCGACCAGGGCGAAGAAGCTCGCCTCCTCGCCCGCGAGGAATTCCTCGATCACGATCTCCTCGCCGGCGGTGCCGAAGCGTCGTTCCGCCAGCATTTCCCGAGCCGCCGCGCGCGCCTCTTCGAGCGTCTCCGCGATCGTGACCCCCTTGCCGGCGGCGAGCCCGTCCGCCTTGACGACGATGGGGAGCGGCCGGGCTTCGATGAAGGCCTCCGCCGCGCGCAGATCGGTAAACCGGCCGTACGCCGCCGTCGGAATGCCGTGGCGCGCGCACAGATCCTTGGTGAAAGCCTTGGAGCCCTCCAGCCGCGCCGCCGCGGCGGTGGGGCCGAACGCCTTGACGCCCGCGTCTTCCAGGCGGTCCACCAGTCCAGCGACGAGCGGCGCCTCGGGCCCGACGACGACGAAGTCGATCCGCTCGTCGCGCACGAATCGGAGCATGCCGCCGATGTCGTCCGCGGCGATGGGGACGCATACGGCATCCCTGGCGATTCCGGCGTTTCCCGGGGCGCAGAACAGTGCTTCGATCAGGGGAGAAGCGGCGATCGTCCAGCACAGCGCATGCTCGCGTCCTCCTCCGCCGACCACCAGCACCCGCATCGCCCATGCTCCCCGTGCAACCCGCGCCAGCATTATCATAGAATGCCCCGATGGCGGAGATGCCCCCGTTGGCGGCGGCCGAACGCAACGTCGGCGAATATTCGGTCAGCGAAATTTCGCAGGCGGTGAAGCGCACGCTCGAGGGAAATTTCGAGCATGTGCGCGTGCGGGGCGAGGTGGGGCGGCCCAACTATCACGGCTCCGGGCATCTCTATTTCACGCTGAAGGACGATTCGGCGGCGCTCGACGGCGTCTGCTGGCGCGGCACGGTGGGCCGGCTGGGGCTCCAGCTCGAAGAGGGCATGGAGGTCGTCTGCACCGGCCGCATCTCGTCCTATCCGCGCAGCTCGCGTTATCAGATCGTCGTCGAATCGGTCGAGCTCGCGGGGGAGGGCGCCCTTCTCAAGCTGCTCGAGGACCGGCGCAAGCGGCTCGCGGCCGAGGGCCTGTTCGAAGAAGAGCGCAAGAAGGACATTCCCTTCCTGCCGGACGTCATCGGTGTCGTCACCTCTCCGACCGGCGCGGTGATTCGCGACATCCTGCACCGGCTCGCCGACCGCTTCCCGCGGCGCGTGATCCTGTGGCCCGTGCCGGTCCAGGGGGAAGGGGCGGACGTTCGCGTCGCCGAAGCGATCGCGGGCTTCAACGGGCTGACCGCCGGCGGTCCGGTTCCACGACCGGACGTGCTGATCGTGGCCCGCGGCGGCGGCAGTCTGGAAGACCTCTGGACCTTCAACGAGGAATCGGTGGTCAGGGCCGCGGCGGCTTCGGAAATCCCCCTGATCTCCGCCATCGGGCACGAGACGGATACGACGCTGATCGACTTCGCCGCCGACCGCCGCGCGCCGACCCCCACCGCGGCGGCGGAAATGGCGGTTCCCGTGCGCGCCGACCTCCGGACCCAGATCCTCGACATCGAACGGCGGACGGGTGCCGCGATCGACCGCGCGCTGCGCGACGGCGCGCGCGCCGTCGAGGGATTCGCCCGCGGGCTTCCCAGACCCGAACGCCTGTTGGAACAGGCCAACCAGGCGGTCGACGACCATAGCGACCGGCTGCGCAACGGCCTCGCCAACCTGCTCGCCGCGCGCGGCGCCAGCGTCGAACGGGCCGCCGCCGGCATCCGTAGCCCGGCGGATCGGGTGGCGCGCGCGGGCGAGCGCGTCGGCGGTTTCGGCGAACGGCTTTCGAACGCGGTCGAAACCCGGATGGAAAACGCCGCGTCGCGTTTTACCGCCATCGACGCGGCCCGGCGCATGACCGAATCGGTCCGCCGGCGGGAAGGCGTGTTGGCCGAGCGCGTCGAAGCGCTCGCCGCGTTGCTCGACAGCCTTTCCTACGAGCGGGTGCTGGAGCGCGGGTTCGCGGTGGTTCGCGACGCGTCCGGCGATCCCGTGGCGCGCGCCTCGGAAGCCACGCCGGGGAGCGCGATAGAGATTCAGTTTTCCGACGCGCGTCTGGGCGCCCGCCTCGACGGCATGGAGAATCCGCCCCCCCGGCGCGCGGCCCGGAGAAAAAAGGGCGGCCGCGACGACGCGCAAGGGACGCTGTTGTAGGAGCGCCTTGGCTCGCCCGGTTCCTTACGGGCCCCCGCCTCGAAGCCGCGCCCGGTCCTCGATCTCCGCGACGAGGGTATCCGCGGCGGCCTCGTCCGCCCATTCCAGCACGACGTGGAGCACCCGGACCGTGTCCCGGAAAGCGGACGGGAGCCTGACGGAATCCTTGGCGGTGGTGACCGGGATGGCACCGGCGGCGTTCGCCGTGCGGACCAGGATGGAAATCTCGGCCTCCCTGAAGCGGCGATGATCCGGGAACCCCTTCGCCGCCTCGATTTCGCACCCGAGCTTCGACAGAGTCCGGAAGAACTTTTCCGGCCGGGCGATGCCGGCGAAGGCCACGACCCGCCGGCCGGCGATGTCCGCGCTGTCGGGCCGTGGAACGAAATCGGCCTTGAGCGGCATGATCCGGTCAGGCAGCATCTCCGCTATCCCCGCCTCGTCCGGACCGACCGCGATTACCGCGTCGGCGCGGGCAAGGCCGGTTGCGGCCGGTTCGCGCAGGGGCCCCGCCGGCAGGAGCCTGCCGTTGCCGAAGCCGTAGGCGCCGTCGATGACGACGATGGAATAGGCCTTGTCGATGGATGCGTTCTGATGGCCGTCGTCCATGACCGCCACCGCCGCACCGGCATCGGCCGCCGCGGCGGCGCCGGCCGGCCGGTCGGCTGACACCCAGGTGGGAGCGATGCGCGCGAGCAGGAGCGGCTCGTCGCCCACGTCCGCCGCGCCATGGCGTTCCGGGTCGACCAGGAGCGGCCCCTTTTCCCGTCCGCCGTAACCGCGCGAGAGGAAGTGGACCGCATGACCGCGCCCGGCAAGCCTCTCGCCGAGGGCGAGCGCCACGGGCGTCTTGCCGGCGCCGCCCGCCACGAGGTTGCCGACACAGACCACCGGTATGGGGGGCGTAACGGTTTCCGCCGCTCCGCGCCTCGATGCGGCCACGGCGCCGTACACCCGGGAGAGAGGGCCGAGCGCGCGGGCGACGAAGCCGTCGCGTTGCCAGAATTCAGGCGTCCGCACCTTGCGCGGCCTTGTCCAGATAGGGGGCGATCTCGTCCACGACGGCGTCGAGAATGCGTGCCTTGCCCTGCGCTACCGCGGCCGCCGATTCGCAGCTTCGGGACCGCATCGATTCGTCGATCATCAAGGAGGCGACGGTGTTTCCCAGAGCTTCGTCGGTTTCGACCTGGATACTGCCTCCCGCCTCGACCATCTCGCGGGCGATCTCCTCGAAGTTCGCCATGTGGGGGCCATGCAGAATGGCGCAGTCCAGCCGCGCCGGTTCCAGCAGGTTCTGCCCTCCATGGGGAACGAGAGAGCCGCCGACGAACCCCACCCCCGCCAGACGGTAGAACATGCCGAGCTCGCCGAGACCGTCCGCGACGTAGATCTCCGTATCGGGGACCTCCTTGGCCGAGCGCAGCGCGACCCCGTGTCCCTCGTCCCGAAGCGTCGACGCGATTTCGGGTCCGCGCTCGGGATGGCGCGGGACCACGACCAGGAGCGCGTCCGGCACGCGGGTCCGAATCGCGGCGTGGGCGGCGGCGAGGCGCACCTCTTCTCCCTCGTGGGTGCTCGCACCCAGCCAGACCGGGCGGCCCGCCCACCGCTTCGCCAGCAAATCGAGCGCCTCGGCGTCGCAAGGCAGTCCGGGCGCCGCGAACTTGAGGTTGCCCAGGCAACGGACGTCGCGCGCGCCCAGAGATCGAAATCTCGCCGCGTCGTCCTCGGTCTGGGCGAGGCAGAGCGCGAAGGTCCGCAGCAGACGGCGGGCGAGCCCGGGCAGCCGACGCCAGTTGCGGAACGACCGCGGCGACATGCGTCCGTTGATCAGAAGCGCCGGTATCGAGCGCGCGTCCACCGCGTCGATCGTTGCCGGCCAGAGTTCGGATTCGATCCGAATCGCCAGATCGGGGCGCCAATGGTCGAGAAACGCGCCCACCCAGCCCGGACGGTCGACCGGGGCGAACTGGTGGATGGCGCCGTCGGGCAGGCGGTCGGCCATCAGACGCGCGGAGGACACCGTCCCCGTGGTGATCAGCTGGCCGATCCGCGGCCACCGCTCCCCGATCGTCTCGACCAGGGGCAGGAACGAGATCGATTCCCCGACGCTTGCCGCGTGGAGCCAGAGCAGGGGTCCCGGCGGACGCGCGCGGGAGGCGATGCCGAACCGTTCGCCCACGCGCTCCGGGTCTTCCTTGCCGATGCGGGCCCTGCGATCGAGATAGCGCCGCAGAACGCCACCGCCCGCCGTCGAGGCCGCGCGGTAGAGGTGGAGCGTCAGGCCGGGCCCGCGGCGATCCGAAGCGGTCATCCTGCCGGTCCGGCCGACCGCTTACTCCGCGGCGTCGGATGCCGCGGCCAGTCCGGATTCCGGGGCGTTCTCGATATCGACGAACTGGAGCGCATATTGCCGCGCGTAGGCACCGCCGGCCGCGATCAGCTCGGCATGGGGGCCGGACTCGATAATTCGGCCGTGCTCGATGACATAGATCAAATCCGAGCCGATCACCGTGGACAGGCGATGGGCGATCACGATCGTCGTGCGGCCCTTTTTGAGACGGTCGAGCGCCGCCTGGACCGCGCGTTCGGATTCGGTGTCGAGCGAGGATGTCGCCTCGTCGAGCAGCAGGATGGGCGCATCCTTGAGCATCGCCCGCGCGATGGAAATCCGCTGACGCTGGCCGCCCGAAAGCCGTTCCCCCAACTCGCCGGCGGGGGTGTCGTACCCGTTCGGAAGGGCCTCGATGAAGTCGTGCGCCCCCGCGTTCTTCGCCGCCGCCACGATCTCTTCCATCGTCGCGTCCTGACGGCCATAGGCGATGTTGTCGCGGATCGTGTCGTTGAACAGGGTCACTTCCTGGCTCACCAGCGCGATGGAGTCGCGGAGCGAAGCGAGCGTGACCTGGCGTATGTCCTGCCCGTCGACGCTTATGGTTCCCTCGTCGACATCGTAGAAACGCGGAATCAGGTTGAGGAGCGTCGACTTGCCGGCGCCCGACGGGCCGACCAGCGCGATCGTCGCCCCCGCCGGCGCGATCAGATCGACGTCCGCCACGGCCGGAACGCCCGGGTTGTAGCAAAACCGGACCTTTTCGAAGCGAATTTCCCCGCCCGGGACCGAAAGCGGCTTCGCGTTCCGCGCGTCGACGATATCGGGCTCGATATCGAGCACAGCGAACACGCGCTGCGTCGACGCCAGCCCCTCCTGCAACAGATTGTTGAGCGATGCCAGCGCCTTCAGCGGCTGATAGGCGCGAACCAGCGCGATGATGAAGGACCCGAACGTACCCGGCGTGGTGGTTCCCTCGATCACCAGGCTGCCGCCCACGAGGATAACCGTCGCGATCACCGTCCCGCCGAGCGTCTCCATCACCGGCCGGGTAATCGCCGAAATCCGCGCCGCCCGGTAAGAGCGCTTGAAGACCTGCGAGATCGCCGAATTCGCACGGTCGATCTCGTTCCGCTCCATGCGAAAGGCCTTGATGAGCCGGGCCGCGGGAAAGCTCTCGTCGAGGCGGATCGTGAGATCGGCCATTCGGGCCTGCGTGACGGAGGCGGCGCGTCTTATCCTCCGGCCGATGGAGACGATAGGCCAAATCACGCAGGGAAAGATGAAGACGGCGATCAGGGCCAGAAGCCATTCCTGGTAGAACATCAATCCGACCAGGCCGATCAGCAGCAGCGTGTCCTTGACGAACCCCGTCATCGCGCGGATCAGGCTCACGCTCAGCATCGATGTGTCGCTGGTAAAGCGCGAGATCAGGTTGCCGGTGTCGGTATTGACGAAGAAGCCGAGATCGGCCGACATCAGCTTCGCGTACATGTCGCGCCGGAAGTCGGCGACGACACGTTGCCCTACCCAGGCCATGAGGACCGCCTGGCCGTAGAAGGCGCTGCCGATCAGCACCGACATCGCCAGGATTGCCAGCGAAATCGGGTAGAGCAGCTCTTCGTTGCCTGCGATGAAGACGTCGTCGAGCGCCGGCTGCATCAGCCAGATGATGCCGGCGTTCCCCGCCGCGATCGCGGCCATGCACAGGAGCGCGCCCGCGATCGGGACGAAATATCCTCGCAGCCGTTCCCGCAGCAGCCGGCGCACGAGCACCCTGGTGCTCGACCGGACGGCGACCCCGGCGGACAGGCCCTTGCTGTGCGGACTAGACATGCGCGGTCCAGCGACGATGACGCCCGGAGTCTAGCACGATGAACGCTCGCGCGGGTTTCAGATGCCCGCTATCGTCATTCCGTCGACGCGGATCGTCGGCGTGTCGATCCCCGACCGGAATTCCAGATCGTCCGCCGGCGTCAGGTTCGCGAACATGTCCTTCAGGTTGCCTGCGACCGTGACCTCGCTCACCGGGTAGGCGATCTCCCCGTTCTCGATCCAGTACCCCGTCGCCCCCCGGCTGTAGTCGCCGGTGACCGCGTTCACCCCCATGCCGATCAGCTCGGTCACGTAGAATCCGCTTTCGATCTCGCCGATCAGCGCGGCGGGGGAGAGGGCGCCCGGCTGCATCCACAGGTTGGACACGGCGGGCGAGGGCGGCGAGGCGGTACCGCGCGACGCGTGGCCCGTGGTTTCCAGCCCGAGCTGGCGCGCCGACGCCAGATCGAGAATCCAGGTCCGGAGAACCCCGTCCTCGACCACCAGGCGCCGGGCGTTGGCCACGCCTTCGGCATCGAAGGGCTTGGACCGCAGACCGCGCGGGCGATGCGGGTCGTCGACGATGTCGATCCCTTCCGGGAAGACCCGTTCCCCCAGCCGATCCTTGAGGAAGGACGTGCCGCGGGCAACCGCGGGGCCGCCGATCGCGCCCGCGAGATGGCGCAGCAGCCCGCCCGCGACACGGCGGTCGTAGACCACCGGAACCTGGGCCGTCTCGACCTTGCGCGCGCCGAGCCGTTTGACGGCGCGCTCGCCCGCGTTGCGGCCGATCTCCTCCGGGGTGCGCAGGTCGCCGCCATAGACGGCGGTGTGAAAGTCGTAATCCCGCTCCATCGCCGTGCCTTGGCCGGCGAGGACCGACGCGGCGACGCTTTGCGATGACGTGGCATAGCGCTGGGCGAAGCCGTTGGTCGCGGCGAGCGCGACGGTCGCGCGGCTCCACCCCGCTTCGGCGCCTTCCGAATTGGTAACCCCCTGGACCGCGCGCGCCGCGTCCTCTGCCTCGGCGGCGCGGGCGACCAGGCTCTCGGTCGAGGGCTCTTCGGGGTCGCAGATGTCGAGAGTCTCCACGTCGGTCGCGATCTGATCGGGGTCGGCGATCCCGCAATAGGGATCCTCCGGCGCCGCCCGCGCCATCGCCATCGCGCGTTCGACCAGCGAATCGAGCGACTCCCGGGTGAAATCGGTGGTCGACACGATCGCCTGCCGCTGTCCCGCCATCACCCGGAGCCCGAGGTCCCGGCTCTCCGACCGTTCGAGCTTCTCCGACTTGCCGAGACGTTGCGCGACCTCGAGCGACGCCGCTTCGAAGTAGACCGTGTCCGCGCTGTCGGCGCCCGCCTTCCGGGCGGCGGCGAGGAGGTCGGCAAGAAGATCGAGGGGATTCGAAACGGCGGTCATTCCGGGCTCCGGTTTCGCGAGAGTACGGGTTGGGGTCAACGCCATATGGGATCGCCGGAGCCGGGCAGCCCGTACTCCGACCATTTGCGCGTGACCTCCGCGATTACGTCTTCATCCATCCGGATCGGGCGTCCCCAGGGGCGGGCGGTCTCGGGGGGTATCTTGGTCGTGGCGTCGATGCCCAGCTTGGCGCCGAGCCCCGGTTCCGAAGACGCGAAATCGAGCGTATCGATGGGCGTGTTCTCGATCACCGTGAGGTCCCGCGCCGGATCGACATTGGTGGCGATCGCCCAGACCACGTCGGTCCAGCGCCTCGTGTCGAGTTCCGCGTCCACCACGATCACGAACTTGGTGTACATGAACTGCCGGAGATAGGACCAGACCGCCATCATGATCCGCTTCGCGTGGCCCGGATATTCCTTTCTCAGCCCCACCACGGCGACGCGATAGCTGCACGCCTCCGGCGGCAGCCAGAAATCGGCGATCTCCGGAAACTGCTGGATGAGGAGGGGAACGAAGACCTCGTTGAGCGCTTCGCCCAGCACGGACGGCTCGTCCGGCGGACGCCCGGTGAACGTCGTCAGATAGATCGGATCGCGCCGCATCGTCATCGCCGAAACGGTGAAGACGGGAAAGCGGTCGGCGGGGTTGTAATATCCCGTGTGATCGCCGTATGGGCCCTCGTCGCCGTATTCGTCGAGCGAGACCTCCCCTTCGAGCACGATCTCCGCGTCGGCGGGCACCCGCAGCGGCACGGTCTTGCAGTCGACCAGGTCGATCCGGCGGTCGCGCAGCAGGCCGGCGAAGCGGTATTCCGACATCGACTCGGGCACCGGCGCGACGGCGGCGACGATCGTCGCCGGGTTGGCTCCGATCACCGCGGCGGCGGGCAGCGCCCGTGCCCCGGTCTCCGCCGACCCCGCGAGCTCGGCGTGGTGGCGGGCGCCGCCTCGATGCCGCAGCCAGCGCATCAGGGTCGTGTTCCGGCCCGTCACCTGCATGCGGTAAATGCCGATATTGCTGCGGCCTTCCGCATCCGCGGTGACAACCAGCGGCCAGGTGATCAGCGGCGCCGGTTCGCCCGGCCAGCACCGCTGGATCGGGAGGCGTCCGAGGTCGATGTCGTCGCCGGTCAGCACGACCTCCTGGCAGGGCGCGCGTTTCACCGTGCGCGGCTGCATCGCCATCGCGGTCCTCAGGAGCGGCAGCATCCGCACCGCCTCGCGCCATCCTCCGGGGGGTTCGGGCTGGCGAAGGAAGGCAAGCTGTTCCCCGAGCTCGCGAAGCGTCCCCGGTTCGCGCCCCATCCCCCAGGCAACGCGCTCGACCGTTCCGAAGAGGTTGGCCAGAACCGGCATTTCGGAGGGCGCGCCGTCCGCCTTGACGGGGCGCTCGAATATCACCGCGGGGCCGTGCTCGGCCAGCAGACGGGTCTGGATCTCGGTCATTTCAAGCGCGGTCGAGACCGGGGCGGAGACCCGAATAAGCCGGCCTTCGGATTCCAGCCGGTCGATGAACTCCCGCAGATCCGCGTAGCTCCTGACGGCAGTGTTCATGGAACGGAGTTCCGGGCGCCAGCCTGACCGTGCCCGACATGCTGCCAAAGCAGGGCGCGCTTGGCCATCGCCCCGAAAGGCGGGTCAGTGGAGATGCCCGGGAAGGTCCTTGACCGCGTCGTCGATCAGCGCGCCCGCGCGGTCCTCGCCGAGGCGCTCGCCGATCACGCGCGCGGTGGCCGCGATCGCGATGTCCACCGCCGCTTCGCGCACCGCGCGCACGGCCTCGGTCTCGGCCTGGGCGATCTTCTCCTGGGCAAGCGCCTTCCGGCGTTCGATCGCGCGTTCGAGGTTGTCGACCGCTTCCGCCCGCAACCGTTCGGCCTCGCTGCGCGCCTGTTCGATCATCTGCTCGGCCTCGCGCGCGGCGTCCCGCTGCTTGCGCTGGTATTCGGCCAACAGGTGCTGCGCCTCTTCGTGCAGGGTCTGGGCTTCGTCGAGAGTCCGTTCGATACGTTCGCTTCTCGCGTCGAGCGCCTGGGTCAAGCCGCGCCAGACGGGCCTCGCAACGCCGGCGACAAGTATGACGAAGCCCACCGCGACCCAGAATTCCGGAGTCGACAGCATCAGCCGCGCTCCTTCATGACCTGTCCGACGGCGATCTCGGCCGCGGCCCGGTCGGCCGGCGTCCCGGTCAGGCGTTCGGCGGCGAGCCCCGCGAGCTCGGCCGCGACGGACTCCACATCCGCCATCGCCCGTACCCGCGCCGCCTCGATGCGCTCTTCTCCCGCCGCCGCTTCCTCGGCGAGCTGGGCGGTCAGGGCATCGTTCCTTTCCGCCGCCTCGGCGGCGAATCGCTCGGCGCTGTCGCGCAGGATCGCCTGGGCTTCCGCCCGCGCCTTGGCTGTCGCCTCCTCATATGCGGCAAGCACCGTTTCGGCTTCCGACTTGAGCTCGGCCGCCTTCCGGAGGTCGCCGTCTATGCGCTCCTGCCGGGTCACCAGGATCTGCGAGATCCGGGGGAGGGCCGAGCGCCACAGGACGAGGTAGAGGATACCGAACGTCAGCACCAGCCAGACGACCTGGCTGAGATAGGTATCGATCTGTTCGAGCTGGGGCATGGCGGCGCCGGTCGGCCGGTCGGCGGACCGCTAGCCGAACAGGATGACCAGTGCGACCACCAGCGCGAAGAGCGCGATGGCCTCGACGAGGGCGAAGCCCAGCATCGTCATCGGGAAGACGTCGCCCCTCGCCGCCGGGTTGCGCGCCACCGCCGAGATGAACGACGAGAAGATCGAGCCGATCCCGATTCCCGACCCCACCACGCCGATGACCGCGAGGCCGGCGCCGATAACCTTGGCTGCTTCAAGCTCCATGATGTCCCCTCTTTCGGAAAATGCGCTCACTCAATGGAGATGCAGCGCGTCGTTGATGTAGAGGCAGGTGAGGATCGCGAACACATAGGCCTGCAGGAACGCGATCACCAGTTCGAGCCCGGACAGGGCGGCGACGAAGGCGAGCGGCAGTATCCCCGCCGCGCCGAGCGCGGGCACGAAGCCCGCGAAGACCTTGAGCAGCGTATGGCCCGCGAGCATGTTCGCGAACAGCCGCACCGACAGGCTGATCGGCCGCGACAGGTAGGAAATGATCTCGATCGGGATCAGCAGCGGCCAAAGCGCCACCGAAACCCCGGGCGGAACGAAGAACGTGACGAAGTGGAACCCGTGCTTCACGAAGCCCAGGATCGTCACGCCGACGAACACGACCGCGGCCAGCGCGAAGGTCACGATGATGTGGCTGGTGAATGTGAAGCTGTAGGGGATCATGCCCAGCATGTTGCCGAACAGCACGAACATGAACAGCGTGAAGACGAACGGGAAGTAGCGCCGGCCGTCGGCGCCGACCGTCTCGCGCAGCAGACCGACGATGAACTCATACGACAGCTCCACGATCGACTGCCATCGCCCCGGAACCAGCGCGCGCCGGCGCACGCCCAGCATCAGGAACAGCACGATCAGGACCAGCGCGATCACCATCATCAGGGACGAGTTGGTAAACGAGATGTCGGCCTCGCCCAGCCGGATCGGAAGCAGGGTCTTGATCTCGAACTGCGAGAGAGGGCCGTGATGGTCAGCGCTTGCCACTTCGGTCTGCCTTCGGTGCTGTGCCGATCGACTCGCCGTCGCCGGCCCGTTTCCCTTCCCCTGCGTAGCCGGCGGCGGAACCCATGCCGGACATCGCCCGATAGACGTTCAACATCCCGGCCGCGGCGCCGAGGACGAAGAACACGATCAACAGCCACGGCGCGGTTCCGAGCCAGCCGTCGAGCAGGAGTCCGATACCGACGCCCACGATCAACGCCGCGACCAGCTCTACGCCGACCCTGAGCGCCAGGCTCAGCCCTCGGCCCCGCTCGCGCGCCGCGTCGGCGCGCGCTCTTTCGTCATCCTCCGGACGGAGCCGCTTGAGCCGCGTATCCAGGTCCCTGAGGGCTTGAGGAGGCTCGCGCTCGGCCATGAACCGTTTGCACCGTCGCACCCCGGGCGCGGGGAGCGCCAAGGCCAGCGACGGCGGCACGATAGGGAGACGCCCAAACCCTGTCAAGCGCTATCCGGACCGGTACAACCGATTGAAGTTAAACAGATTTTCGGATGCCGCCGCAGCGTTCCACCCAGGTTCCCGAGAGCGTCGATTCCGCCTCTAGGCCGGCTCCCGCAGCCGTTCGGCGGCCATCAGATCGACCGAGACGAGTTGGGACACGCCGGGTTCCGGCATCGTGACGCCGTAGAGCCGGTCCATCCGCGCCATGGTCAGCCGGTGGTGGGTTATGAGGAGGAACCGGGTTTCGCCCGCGTGCGCGATCTCCTCCAGGAGTTTGCAGAACCGGTCGACGTTGTTGTCGTCGAGCGGCGCGTCGACCTCGTCGAGCACGCAGACCGGCGCCGGGTTGGTGAGGAACACGGCGAAGAGCAGGGATATGGCGGTCAGCGCCTGTTCTCCGCCGGACATCAGCGACATCGACTGCAGCCGCTTGCCGGGCGGGCTCGCCATGACCTCAAGGCCGGATTCGAAGGGATCCTCCGCCTCGGTGAGTTCGAGCCGCGCGCTGCCGCCGCCGAACAGTCGGGTGAAGATCGTCCGGAAATGGCCGTCTATCGTCGCGAATGCCGCGAGCAAGCGTTCGCGTCCTTCCCGGTTCAGGCCCGCGATGCCGTGGCGCAGCTTGGCGATCGCGCCCAACAGGTCCTCTCGCTCGCCTTGCATCTCGCCGATGCGGACGTCGAGCTCGGACGCCTCGATGTCGGCGCGGAGATTGACCGGTCCAATATTCTCGCGTTCGCGGTTCAGCTTTTCGAGCCTCGCCTCAAGCGCTTCCGCCTCCGGCAGATCGGCGTCCGGTTCGATTCCCGCCGACTCCAGAATGGTTTGGGGCGAGCAGCCGAGCCGCTCCCGGACCCGTTCGGCGACGGTGTCCATGCGTTGACGTTCCTGCTCGAGGTCGGCTTCGCGGCGCACGCGCTCCTCGCGTTTCCCGGCGAGCAAGCCTTCCGCGGAGCGCAGCGTCCGCGCGGCTTCTTCGAGCCGGGCGTCCGCGTCCGCGAGGGCGCCGGCGGCCCGCTCGCGGCGGAGATCCGCTTCCGCGATATCGCCGGCCAGCGCATCCCGTTCGCGGGCAAGGGCGTCGGGCCGCTCGATCAGCGCCGCGCGCTCCCCGGCAGCCTCGTCGATGCGGGCCGCGAACCCCTCGATGTCGCGGTCGGCCGCCGTTGCGCGACCGCGCCAGGATGCGAGCTCCGAATCGATCGCCGTCCTGCGCCGCGCCCGCTGTTCGCCCTCGGCGACCTGTCGCTGGTAGTCCTGTCCGGCGCGGGCGACGCGGCTTCGCGCCTCCTCGAGCGCCTTGCGCGTCCGCTCGACGGCCTCGTTCTGAAGCGTCGAATCGGGGAGGGAGCCGAGTTCGTCCGTGGCCGTGGCCAGGGCCTTGTCGGCTTCGTTGAGCTCGTCCGCCATGCCGGCCCGCGCCTCCTCGGTGGAGCGGCGGTAAGACCGCTCCCCGGCGAGCGCCGCCGCGGCTTCCGTTTCGACCGACCGGGCGCCGGCCAGCGCGGTTTCCGCGTCGCGGCGGGCGGTGCGTCCGGCCTCTTCCGCCGCGGCCGCCGCCCGCAGACGCCCGCCCGCCGCGTTCGCCGCGGCCGCCGCGCGAGCGACAGACGTTTCGAGGTCGCCGAGCGTCTCGCGAAGATCCTCCAGCCGGTTGCGTTGTTCCATCCGCCTGGCGGCCGCCGTCGGGGTTCCCGCCGCGACGCGGTACCCGTCCCAGCGCCATAGCGCTCCGGTGCGGGCGACTAGCCGTTGTCCCTGGACGAGCCGTGGAGCGAGCGCATCGCCTTCCTCGCGATCGGCGACCAGACCGATCTGGGACAGCCTGAGGCGCAGCGACGCCGGCGTATTCACGAAGTCCGACAGCGGCCGGACACCGGACGGCAGGGGGGGCGGCTCGATACCCGGCTCGGGCTCCCGCCAATGCGCCGGAGCGGCCTCGTCGCCGGATGCGAGCAGGTCGTCGCCGAGGGCGGCTCCCAGCGCGACCTCGTATCCCGGCTCGACCGCGATCGTGTCGATCACCGGCGGCCAGAGATCGGATTCGCCGAGATCGAGCAACGCGGCGAGCGTGTCGGTCTCGGACTTCGACTTTTCGAAACCCGCTTCCGCCTCGCGCAGCGCGGCACGCGCATCGTCGTCGTCCGCAACGGCGCGACCGCGTTCCGCCTCGGCGACGTCCAGCGCCGCCTGGCTCCGTTCGAGCTGCTCCCGCGCGGCGCCGACCGCCGCTTCCGCTTCGGCCTGCGCCTCCTCGAACCCGACGAGCGGGCCGTGCTTCGCCTCGTCCTCGGCAAGCTGTCTCTCGCGCGCGGCGAGGCGTTCGCGGCGTGCGAGAGCCTCGGCGACCCTGCGCTCCAGGGCGTTCCTGTTCGCCTCCGCCGCCGTCAGCTCGCGCATCGCGGCGGCGTGCGCCGCTTCCGCGGCGGCGTCGGCTTCCCTGGCGTCCGCGAGCTCCCCGGCCAGCCCGGCGATCGCCGTGTCGTGGCCCTCCTCGCGCGCGGCCAGGTCTTCCGCTTCGGCGGCGAGGCGGGCGAGCGCGTCCTCGGCATCCGACCGGCGGTCTCGCGCCCCCGTCGCGTCGCCTTCCAGCTGGCGAATGCGGAGGTCGAGCGCCTGAACCGCCTGCGCCACCCTGCGCGCTTCCTGATCGAGACCGTCGCGCTTCACCAGGAGCATCTGCAGCGCCTCGGCGGCCTCCCTTTCCGCGGCCCGGAGCGGCGGCAAAGCGTCGGCGGCCTCCTCGTGAGCGCCCGTCGCGCGTGCGGCGGCGGCCGTGCTCTCGACCACGGCCGATTCGGCGAGCGTCAGCGCTTCCTGCGCTTCGGCCATCGCCCGCGTGACGGCGAGCCAGCGCCGGTGGAGCAACGAGGCCTCGGTGCGCCTTATGCGGTCGCTCAGGTTGCGGTAGCGGGTGGCCTGGCGTGCCTGGCGCTTGAGCCCCCGGTGCTGCTCTTCCAGCGCACCGATGACGTCTTCCAGCCTTTCCAGATTGGTCTCGGCCGCGCGCAGCCGAAGCTCGGCCTCGTGACGCCGGGCGTGGAGGCCCGTAATGCCGGCGGCGTCTTCCAGCACGCGGCGGCGTTCCGCCGGTTTGGCGCTGACGAGATCTCCGACCTGTCCCTGGTTGACGATCGCCGTGGTGCGCGCGCCGGAAGCGGCGTCCGCGAACAGCGTTTGCACGTCGCGCGCGCGCACGTCGCGGCCATTGACCCGGAACTGCGAGCCGCTGCCGCGCTCGATCCTGCGCGTGACGTCGATCTCGGGACCTTCGTTGTAGGCCGCCGGAGCCTTGCGGGCCGCGTTGTCGAGGGTCAGCAGCACCTCGGCCATGTTGCGCGCCGGCCTGCCGGCGGTGCCCGCGAAGATCACCTCGTCCATTTCCGAGGAACGCATCTGCCGCGGCGCGTTCTCGCCCATGACCCAGCGGAGCGCTTCGACGATGTTCGACTTGCCGCAGCCGTTGGGGCCGACGATCCCCGTCAGGCCCGGATCGATTTGGATGTCGGTCGGGTCGACGAAGGATTTGAACCCTGTGAGGCGCAGCCGCGAGAATTCCACCGACGTCCGTCCTCGCTATTTCCCCGCCAGCGTCCGGTCGATCACGGCCCGGAACTGCTCCAGCGTCAGCCCGCCGTGATATTTAGCGCCGTTGACGATCAAGGTCGGGGTGGAGGTCACATTGAATTCCTGGGACGCCGTCAGCCTCTGCTGAAGCACGGCATTCTGGATCTTCTCGTCCTTGAGGCAGGCGTCGAGCTTCTTCTTCGAGATCCCTGAGAGGGTCGCGAGACGGCGGAGCGCCGCCATCCGGTCTTGCGCGCCGGCCCAGCGCGGCTGCTCCCTGAAGAGGAGGTCGACGATTCCGAAATAGCGCCCCCCGGTCGCGCAGCGCGCCACCACCGAGGCCGCGAACGCGGCGCGGTCGAGCGGGAAGTCGCGGTACACCAGCCGGGCCTTGCCGGTGTCGATGTAGGCCTTCTTGAGCGCCGGCAGGATGTCGGAATGAAACCGCGCGCAGTGCGGGCAGGTGAAGGACGCGTATTCGACGATGGTGACCGGCGCGCCGGCCTGGCCGAGCACATTGTCCCCGGCGGTCACCGGGACCGAGCCGAACGTCGCCTCCGGCGGCGGCACCTCGACCCTGGACCCCTGGCTCCAGGCCGCGCCATGGACCAGCGCGAGAAGGCCGAGGCCGCCGAGGGCCGGGACCGAGAATCGACGCAGCTTATCCCACATATTCCACATTCTCCGTATCCTAACACAATATTTAGTTGATTTCCGCCATTGCCGTCCAGCGTCTTGTCGCCCCGGCGGCGGCGTTGGCTCGCGCGGCGCAGGCCTATCCGGAGCCCGATCCGATCGCGGCGCCGAGCCCTCGCAGCGCCTCCCGCAATTCCGGGGTCTCGATACCCTCCACGGCCGGGGCCTCGCCGGCGGTTCGCTCCGGAACCGGCCGCGATACGGTGGTCCGCTCCACCGGCCCCTGGTGCAGCGCGAGACGGGCGATGGCGGCGTAGCCGTAAAATCCGTTGATCCGTTCGACGATGCGCGGCGCGTTGTGCTGGAGTTCGGTCGCGTAGGCGCCTTCCACCCGGACGTGCAGCGTGCCGGCGGTGCGCGACCCCCGGGGAAAGGAGATCTTCAGCGGCATCGTCCGGTCCGCCGCTTCGTCGCCCACGACGGCCCGCCAGCCGGTCAGCAGCGCGGGTTCGGCGAAGCCGCGGCGCGTATAGGCTTCCGCGACGATCCCCGGAATCAGGCGGCCGAGGGGCGCGGGCAAGGGCTGCTCCCTGGTTGCGCGTTCGCCCCCGGGAGGGGCATCCGAGCGTCGGCCGCATGGTAGGCTCGTCCGGTGGGCGCGACAACGGGATTGCGCCCGGCAGAACGGGGTCCGACGCGTGAACCGACCCGCCAGCGAGCGAAGTCCGGCGGAAAAGCTGCTCGCCTGGTACGACGGACACCGCCGCGACCTGCCCTGGCGGGCGCCGCCGGGCGCGCGGCCCGACCCGTACAGGGTCTGGCTCAGCGAGATCATGCTCCAGCAAACCACGGTCGCCGCGGTCGACGGGTATTTCCGGCGGTTCCTCGCGAGATGGCCCACCCTCTCCGACCTCGCCCGGGCGAAGCTCGACGAGGTGCTGCACGAATGGCAGGGGCTCGGCTACTACGCAAGGGCACGCAACCTCCACAAATGCGCGAGGATCCTGGTCGCGGACCATGGCGGCCGTTTTCCCGACGGCGAGGAGGAATTGCGCGCGCTCCCCGGCATCGGGGCCTATACCGCCGCCGCCATCGCCGCCATCGCGTTCGGCCGCCCCGCCACGGTCGTGGACGGCAATGTGGAACGTGTCGTGGCACGCCTCTTCGCGGTGGAGGATCCGTTGCCCGGCGCGAAACCCGCCCTTTACCGTCTCGCCCGTGAGCTAACCCCCGACCGGCGGCCGGGCGACCATGCCCAGGCGATGATGGATCTCGGCGCGACCGTCTGCACGCCCCGATCGCCCGGCTGCGGGCGTTGCCCGCTGGCCGAAGACTGCGCCGCGTTCCCCACCGGCATCGCGGAACGGTTGCCGCGCCGCACCCCCAAAGCCGCGCGCCCCACGCGCTTCGGCACGGCGTTCTGGACGGTGCGGCCCGACGGCGCCGTGCTGCTCCGCCGGCGCGCCGAGAGCGGGCTTCTCGGCGGCATGATGGAGATTCCCTCCACCGATTGGACGAAAGAGCGGTCGCGCGACGGGAAAGCGCTCGATCGGGCACCGGTCGAGGCGGACTGGCGGCTTCTTCCCGGGCAGGTCCGCCATACCTTTACCCATTTCCATCTGGAGCTGGCGGTCATGGCCGGGCATGCCGGCGATGGTTGGCGCGAGGTCGATGGAGTCTGGGTTCCGGTCGAACGGCTCGGCGATCATGCCCTGCC
The DNA here is from genome assembly GCA_022823775.1 of Defluviicoccus sp. GTDB lineage: Bacteria > Pseudomonadota > Alphaproteobacteria > MPNO01 > MPNO01 > MPNO01. The sequence continues at coordinate 26,912 of JAJEHI010000051.1, forward strand.
CACGGCGATGAAAAAGGTCGTTCGGCACGCGCTTTCCCATTCCGCGCCGGTTGCGGGCGCGGATTAGCCGAGTCCGCCTTCCAGCATCGCGCGGATCGGGGAGAAGCTGCGCCGGTGGTGCGGGGTCGGCCCGTGCCGCTCCAGCGCCCGCCGGTGCTCGGCGGTGCCGTAGCCCGCGTTTCGTTCCCACGCGAACCCGGGATAGCGGGCCGAGAGCCGTGCCATGATCCCGTCCCGCGTAACCTTGGCGACGATGGAGGCGGCGGCGATCGACATCGATCGCGAATCGCCCCGCACCACGGTCTCCACGCGGCAGGGGACGTCCGGCGCGCGGTTGCCGTCGACCAGCGCCGCGGACGGCCGGCGGGGCAGGGCGTCCAGAGCGCGCCCCATCGCGTTCAGGGTGGCGCCCAGTATGTTGCGTTCGTCGATCTCGCGGACGCTCGCCGCGCCGATTCCGATCTCGGCGCACTCCATGAGACCCCGGTACAGCTCGCGCCGCCTGGCAGGCGACAGGGTCTTGGAGTCGTCGAGGCCGGCCGCGAGGAAGCGGGGAAGCGTCGCGGGGTCGAGTATCACCGCGGCCGCCACCACCGGCCCCGCCCACGGTCCTCGCCCCGCCTCGTCGATCCCGGCGACGGGCCCGCCGGCCGCGCGCTCCAGCGCGAAGTCAGGCACCGGCCGCCCGTGTTTTGACGGCAAGGGACGCGCGCCCTATCTTCGTCGACGGGTCGCCGCAGGCCCCGGACGGAGGTACCGAATGACCGAGAAATACCACCTGATCAGCTCGTTCACCTGACCCTGGGTGCAGCGCGCCGTGATCCTGATGCGCGCCAAACAGGTCGAGTTCGACGTAACCTACATCAACCTCCGAGAGAAGCCCGACTGGTTCCTCGAGATTTCGCCGCACGGCAAGGTCCCGGTTCTGGTCGTCCAGGACCAGCCGCTCTTCGAATCGAACGCGATCGCCGAATTCCTCGACGAGGTCGTGCCGCCCCGGCTGCATCCCGAGGATCCCATCGATCGTGCCCGCCACCGCGCCTGGACCGATTTCGTGCCGGACTTCGCCAAGGCGCTGAGCGGCGTCTACTACACCAAGACGCGGGAGGAGGTGGAGGAAGGCCTCGCCCAGGCTCCCAAGCGAGTGCAGCGGCTCGAAGAGGCGATCGAACGCGAGCGCGGCAACGACGGGCCGTTCTTCAGCGGCGAGACGCTGTGCCTGGTCGACGCGGCCTACGCGCCGTTCTTCCAGCGCTTCGAGTTCGTCGAACGGTATCTCGACACCGGGCTGCTGGATTCCTTCCCTCTGGTCAAGGCGTGGTCCGAGGCGCTGCTGGCCGAGGAGCTGGTGACAGGCTCGGTGGTCTCCCATTTCGAGGACGAGTTCGCGAAGAACCTGGTCCGCCGCGAGACCTAC
>JAJEHI010000092.1 GCA_022823775.1 Defluviicoccus sp.
AGCCGATGGCGCCGTCCTTCGATACGCGGCTGCGCCGCTACCCGGGATGAGGATGGGTGGTGCGCAACCCGAAACCCTCTCTTCATCCTGAGTAGCCCGCCGGAGTCGGGCGTATCGAAGGACGCGTGGCAGGCGCTACCCCACCACGCCGGCGTCGCGCAACCGCCCGATCTCGCCATCGTCGCAGCCGAGCACGTCGCGCAGTACTTCCTCGGTGTGTTCGCCGAGGATCGGCGGTGGCAGGCGGATTCGGGCTGGCGTCCCGGACAGCCGGAGCGGGGTCGAGATGAGCTTCGCGGACGCGCCGCCGATTGCCGGGTGCGGCACTTCGGCCACCATCCCGCGCGCCTTGACGTGTGGATCGTCGAACACCTGGTCGAGCCGGTTGATCGGCCCGCAGCCGATCCCCTCGGCCTCCAGAGACGATAGCCACTCCGCGCTGGAGCGCGCGGCAAAGAGCGGCCGCAGCTCGGCGATGCAGGCATCGCGGTTGCGCACACGCCCGTCATTGGTCGCGAACCGGGCATCCTCCGCAAGGTCGACCCGTCCGACCATTTCGCAGAATCGGCGGAACTGTCCGTCATTGCCGATCGCGACCACGATGTAGCCGTCGGCGGTCGCGAACACCTGGTAGGGCACGATGTTCGGATGGGCGTTGCCGAGCCGCCCGAGATCGCCGGAATAGAGGTAGTTCATGCCGGCGTTGACCAGCCACGCGACCTGGGTGTCGAGCATGCCGATGTCGATATACTGGCCTTCGCCGGTGAGCGCGGCGTGGCGCAGCGCGGCGTTCACCGCGACGGCGGCGAACATCCCGGACATGATGTCGGCGATGGGAACGCCCACCTTCTGCGGCTCGCCGTCGGGCTCGCCGGTGATCGACATTATCCCGCCCATCGCCTGGACCAGGAAGTCGTAGCCCGGACGCTCCGCGTACGGGCCGGTCTGACCGAATCCGGTGATCGAACAGTAGACGAGGCGCGGGTTCGCCTCCTTCAGGTCGTCGTAGCCGAGGCCGTATCGGGCCAGGTTTCCGGTCTTGAAGTTCTCCACCAAGGCGTCGGCGTCGGCGGCGAGCCGGCGGACGACCGCCTGGCCCTCCGGTTTAGAAATGTCGAGCGCGAGCGAGCGCTTGTTGCGGTTGGCGCTCATGAAATAGGCGCTTTCCGCGGTGTCGTTGCCGTCGGCGTCCTTGAGGAAGGGCGGTGCGAACTTGCGCGTGTCGTCGCCGGTCCCGGGACGCTCGATCTTGATCACGTCGGCGCCGAGATCGCCCAGGATCTGGGTGCAATAGGGTCCGGCCAGCACGCGCGTCAGGTCGACCACCCGCACCCCCGACAACGGGCCTTCGGTTCGGTTCATCTCAAACTCCGGAATTGGGTCCTGTCTACCTCCCGTCGTCATGCCCGGACTCGTTCCGGGCATCCACGCGCCGGGGAACGTGCCATGCGCGGGAGCGGGAGCGCCGGCGGAGGGACGTGGATACCCGGAACAAGTCCGGGCATGACGTGATGGAGGCACCTCGCCGATACACTCGAACTTCTCGATCGCGACACTAGATCATATCCCGCGCGGGCGGAACCGCTGCTGCCGTCAACCGCTGTCGAACTCCGCGGCGAAGACGCCGGCGAGCCGGTCGGCGAACCGCGCGGCGGCGATCGGAAGCACGCGGCCCCTGAGCTGTCCCATATGAAGCAGGCTGGGCGGGATGTCACGGGGGTCGACCGGCCGGCTCGCGAGGTCCGGCCGCTCCGAACCGTCGGGGATTCCGACCGGAATCTGGAACGAGATCATGTCTCCCGCGGCCGCGCAGTTGAGCAGGAACTCGTAGCTGTCCGATTCGATCGCCGGCGCGAGATGAGCGCCCGCCGTCGACGCGACGCTTTGCAGCTGGAAGCGCAACCCGTCCGGCGCGGCGGGCAGAGCGAGCGGGTGATTGAGACACTCGCCGAGGCGCACGACCTCCTGCGCCGCCAGCGGATGCTCCTTCGCCATCACGCAATGGACCGGCTGTCGGATCGTCATGACGGTCTGGAATTCGGCGGAACGGGAGGGCTCGAACACCAGGGCGATGTCGGCGGAGTAATCGGCCAGCGCGCGCTCCGCGGCCTCGCGGTCGCGTACCAGGACGTTGAACGTCACCGCCGCGTGTTCGCTGCGATAGGACTCGATCTGGCGGGGCAGGAAATACGGCATCACCGCCTGGGCGCAGGCGATCGAGACATGGCCGCGCCGGACGCCCGACAGGTCGGCGATCTGAGAGCGCACCCGCGCCATGTCGGAAATCTGGTTACGGATATGGTGCAGCAGGATTTCGCCGGCGGTGTTGAGCCGCACGCCGCGCGGCAACCGCTCGAAGATCGGCACGCCCAGCTCCTCCTCCAGGGAGAGGATCCGCCGGTTGAGCGCGGAGGCGGTGATCGCGAGCGTATCGGCGGCGCGCCGGATCGAACCGGCCCTGGCGACTTCCTCCACGTAGCGCAGGGGCGTCAGGTGCCTCACGCGTCCCAGCCTCGTATCTGTTCGATTTCGTGCATCGCTCCGGTGAAAAAGTAACAGCGGATTGCGACACGCGCCATGGCTAGATTGCCCGCGCGGCGGCGCCCGGACCGAACCCTGGAGGTCGGCGTCCAGCTCTCTATCCGGAGACCGAAGATGAAATTGAACCTTCCCCTGTGGGGCGCCGGTGTCTTCGCGGGCACATTGCTCGCCTCCCCGGCCGAAGCCGCCGTGTCGGCCGAGGCCGCCTATGTGTTCAACAGCTTTTCCTTCCTGGTCTGCGGCGCGCTGGTGATGTTCATGGCGGCCGGCTTCGCGATGCTCGAATCCGGGCTGGTGCGGGCCAGGAACACGGCCGCGATCTGCCTCAAGAACATCGCGCTCTACTCGATCGCCGGGCTGATGTTCTACCTGATCGGCTACGACCTGATGTACACCGGCGTCGACGGCGGGGCGATCGGCTCGCTTGAGCTCTTGTACAACCCGAGCGATCTGGAGCTCGCCCTGATCAACGCCGACGACAAGGGCGCGGATGCCGCGCTGGCCGCGTTGATGAAGGCGGAAGCCGGTTATTCCTCCATGTCCGACTGGTTCTTCCAGATGGTGTTCGTCGCCACGGCGGCCTCGATCGTCTCCGGCGCGCTGGCCGAGCGGATCAAGGTCTGGCCCTTCCTGGTCTTCGTGGTCGTGCTCACCGGCGCGATCTACCCGGTGATCGGGGCCTGGACATGGGGTTCCGGCTGGCTCGCCGAGATGGGTTTCTCGGACTTCGCCGGGTCCACCATCGTGCATTCGACCGGCGGCTGGGCGGCGCTCGCGGGCGCCCTGATCCTGGGCGCGCGAAAAGGGAAATACGGGTCGGACGGGCGGATCAACCCGTTGCCCGGCGCCAACATTCCGCTGGCGACGCTCGGCACCTTCGTCCTGTGGCTGGGATGGTTCGGTTTCAACGGCGGCTCGCAGCTCGCGCTCGGCTCCGCGCTCGACGCGGCCGCGATGTCGATCGTCTTCGTCAACACCAACCTCGCCGCGGCCGCGGGCGTCGTGGCCGCGATGGCGCTGACCCAACTGCTCTACAGGAAGATCGACCTGACGCTCACGCTCAACGGCGCGATCGGCGGGCTGGTGGCGATCACCGCGGGGCCGGACCTTCAGAACCATCTGATGGCGATCGTCGTCGGCGGGATCGGCGGCGTGCTGGTGGTGTTCGCCGTGCCGCTGCTCGACAAGCTCAGGATCGACGACGTCGTGGGCGCGATCTCCGCCCACCTGGTCGCCGGCATCTGGGGGACGCTCGCGGTCGGGATCTTCGGCTCGGGCGATTTCCTGGTGCAGCTGGTCGGCGTCGTCGCCGTGGGCGCGTTCGTGACGGTCGTATCGGCTATCGTCTGGTTCGCGATCCGCGCCGCGATGGGTCTTCGGATCGACGAGGAAGGCGAGCGCCTGGGGCTCGACCAGGTCGAACTCGGCATCGAGGCCTATGCCGAGTTCGGCAAGGGCTCCCAGTCGATAGCGTAAAGCGCGGTTTCCCTCACCCTGACCCTCTCCCCGCGGGGGAGAGGGGACTCGCTCGCCGCCGCCTCCTGTTTACCTTCTCCCCTCCCGCTTGCGGGAGGGGCTGGGGGAGGGCGGAAAATGCGCTACGCCGCGGCGTCGAGGAAGCCCGCGACGATGTCCTGGAAGACGCCCGCGCCGTACGCGTAACACGCGGTGCCCACCTGTACGCCGGCGGCGCCTGCGTTGATGTAGTCGAACACGTCTCGGCCCTCGAACACGCCGCCCACCCCGACGATCGAGATGCGCGCGGGCAAGAGCGTGCGAAGCTGCTTTACGTGGCCGAGCGCGACCGGCTTGAGCGGGCGCCCGCCGAGCCCGGCGAGCCCGTTGCCGCCCATCGCCTGACGACCGCCACCGTCGAAGGCGAATGCGTTGGGAATGGTGTTTATCGCGACGACCTCGCCGACCCGCCCGGCCTCTACCATGATCCCCGCGAGACGCTTGAGAAGCATCGGGTCCGACGGCGCAAGCTTGACCGCGAGCGCAATGCGCCGGGGAGCGATGTCGCCCGCTTGCCGGCAAATCCTCTCGGTGAGGTCGGGATCGAGGGCGAAGACCGGTTTCTGGTCCGCCCCGTCCCACACGTTCGGGCAGCTCAGATTGATCTCGATAGTGTCTATGTCGAACCCCGAGAGCCCGTCGATCAGGACCCGGTAGTCCTCGACCGAGAAACCGGCGACGCTGACCCGGAGGCGCTTGCCCGACGCGTGCACGCGCTCGGCGATCCCCGGCATCTCCATTCGGTACCACTCGAGCCCGGGATTGGGCAGGCCGAGAGCGTTGAGCGAACCGCCGGTCGCGTCGTCGATCCAGAACGTGTTGCCCGAATTGCCCTTGCGCGGCAGCGCGGTCACGGAGCCCAGGTTCACCTCCGTAATCGGGGCGGCGCAGAACCTCCCGACATCGTCGAGCGTCTTGCACATCCCCGCCGCGTTCATCAACTTCAGGTCATCCACGGTCGGTCCTCCACTGCGGCGTGCGGTCACGCATAGGCGCGCTCCTTGCTCACGTCCCCCGGCGCGGCGGTCGGCGGGGCGAGCTCGCCGAACACCCAGAGCAGCACCGCCATGCGGACGAACAGCCCGTTCCGCGCCTGCTCGAAGTAGCCCGCCTGCGGCAGGCGGTCGATCGCCTCCGGGAGCTCGCGGTTGCGCGGCAGCGGGTGCAGAACGATGGCGTCGGCCCGCAGCGATTCCGCGAGCGATTCCGTCAGGGCGTACGAGTCGCCGCCGATTTCGACATCGTGACGCTCGCTCTGGGTCCGGGTCATGTAGATCACGTCGGAGTCCGCGATGAGCGACGGGCTCAGCCCGTCATGCATCGCGACCGGAAGGCCGCTGTTCCGCACCAGCCCCTCGACCGGTTCCGGGATCTGCATGAATTCGGGGGCAACGAAATTCACCCGTCCGGCAAATCCGGAGGACGTGCCCTCCAGCATCGCCGCGAGCCAGGCGAGCGAATGCACCGTCCGGCCCTTGAGCAGATCGCCCACGAAGGTGACGCGGAGGTCGCGCCGCCCCGGAAACCGCTCGGCGATCGTGAAGAGGTCGAGCAGCGCCTGCGTCGGGTGTTCCCCGTCGCCGTCGCCCGCGTTGATCACCGGCACGTCGCTTACCGCCGCCGCGCGCGCCGCCGCCCCCTTCTCCTTGTGGCGCAGCACGATCACGTCGCCGTAACCGCTCTCGATCCGGATCGAGTCCTCGAGCGTCTCGCCCTTGATCGCGGAAGAGAACTCGGCCGCGTTCTCGGTGGTGATGACCTTGCCGCCGAGCCGCGCCATCGCCGCCTCGAAGGAATGGCGGGTCCGGGTAGAGGCCTCGTAGAACAGCGAGATCATCACATGGTCGCGCAGCGCGTTCCAGTGCGGCGACCAGCGCACCCGCGCGCCCCGGCCCCGGCCGGCGTGCTGGCTCTTGGAGGCGGCGGCGGATCGGAATACGGATTCGAGAAAGCTCGGGGTGAAGTCGCGGACGGTTACGACGTGGCGCAGCATCTCGATCCGTTACGGTCCATCGGACGACGATCCGCAAGGTAGGACCGGCACGGCGAATCGCCAAGATGTAGTGGCGGGAATTCGGGTTGCCACAACATGTCGAAGCAGGAAGGGGATAAATCGGGCGCGGGTTTCTGCTAACCTGTCCCCGGCATCGCCACCGGGGAATGCCCATGCTCGTTCCGACGACCTGCTGGGAGTGCAGCACGCGCTGCGGCGCGCTGGTGACGCTCGAGGACGGCGCTGTCGCGAAGGTGGGCCCGAACCCCGACCATCCGGGCTCGAAAGGCGCGTTCTGCGTCAAGGGCATAAGGGGAATGCCGGAGCTCACCTCGCACCCCGACCGGCTGATCCGCCCGATGCGTCGGCGCGGCGAGCGCGGCGCGGGCGAATGGGAGGAGATCGGCTGGGACACGGCGCTCGACGCTATCGCGGACCGCCTGCTCGAAGTCCGCGAGGAGCACGGGCCCCTCTCGCTGATCGGCGCGGTGTCCTCGGCCTATTTCAGCCGGGGCGCGATGGTCGCGCTGCTGATGCGCGCGCTGGGCTCGCCCAACTGGCTGATGAACCAGGACCTGTGCGGCGGCTGCCGCGCGCTGAGCGACAAGCTGACCGGGCTCGCGGCGGTCGGCGGCGAGGACATCGACAACACGCGCTGCGCGCTGATCGTCGGGCGCAACCCGTCCGCCGCCGATGCCGCGCAGTGGCAGGCGCTCAAGCGCGCCAGGGCGAACGGCGCACGGACCGTCGTCATCGATCCGGCGCGCACCCCGGCGGCGAGGAACGCCGATCTCTGGCTCCGCCCGCGTCCCGGAACCGACGCGGCGGTCGCGCTCGGCATGGTGAACGTGACGATCGCCGAGGGGCTTCACGACGCGGATTTCGTCGCGCGCTGGTGTCACGGATTCGACGCGCTGAAGGAGCGCGCCGCGCGCTACGCGCCCGCCGAGGCCGCCCGGCTCTCCGGCGTTCCGGCCGACGACATCGTCCGGGCCGCGCGCATGTATGCCGACGGGCCGTCCACCTTCGTCAGCGGGCACGGGATCGACGCATTCTCGGCCGGCGTCCAGACCTTCCGCGCGTTCCACGCCCTGGTGGCGATCTCCGGCAACCTCGACCGGGTGGGCGGCAACATCCGGGTCAAGCGGCCGAGGGGTTTCCGAAACTATATCGAGCTCCTGCACGACCCCGCCTTCCGCCTGCCCCCGGAGGTCGAGGCGGAGACCATCGGCCGCGAAGAGTTCCCGCTCTGGGCCGGGCCGGAGGGCTGGCAGACCGCCTGCCACAACCCGACCGCCATCGAGGCGATCCTGACCGGCAAGCCCTACCCGGTGCGCGCGATGTATCTCAGCGGGGTCAATATCGCCGTCACCTACCCCGATACGAAAAAGACCGTCGAGGCGCTGCGCTCGCTCGACTTCCTCTGCGCGGTCAGCCACTCGATGACGCCGACCGCCGCGCTCGCGGACATCGTACTCCCCAAGACCACCGGGCTGGAGGAGGAGGAGATCTCGCTCGACCTGTCCGGACCCTGTATCAGCTATACGCGTCCGGTCGCCGCCGCCCGGGGCGGGGCGCGGTCGGATTTCGAGATCGCGACCGGCCTCGCCGACCGGCTGGAGGCGCGCGGTATCGCTGCAAGGAAGTTTCTGCCATGGCGAACCAAGCGGGAGTTCAACGCATTCCTGCTCGGCGACAACGAGGTTTCCTTCGACGAGCTGGAGGAAAAGGGCTACGCGCTCTTCCCCTACAGGCTGGGAAACTTCGAGGAGGCGGGGTTCCGCACGCCGACCGGCAGGATCGAGCTCTATTCGGAGACCCTCGCCCGGCTCGACCTGGACCCGCTGCCCGATTTCGTGCCGCCCCGGGCGGAGAGCGCTGCGCCGGCGCTGCGCCGGGACTATCCGCTGATCCTTCTCACCGGGGCGCGCGAGAAGGCCTATCACCACTCGCGCTACCGCGACCAGGCCTGGGCGCGCAAGGTCTCGCCCTACCCCCGCCTCCAGGTCCATCCCGAGACCGCCTCGGCCCTCGACCTCGCGACCGACGACTGGGTGGAGGTCGAAACGCCGGACACCGACGGTGCATGCAAGCTCCGTGTCTCCGTCACCGAGGAGACCGCGCCCGGCGTGGTGCGCACCGGCATGGGCTGGTGGCTGCCGGAGGCGCCGGGCCCGGACTTCGGCGCCTTTTCGGTCAACATCAACGCCGCGATGTCGTACGGAGGGCCGTGGGATCCCGTGACCGGTTCGGCCGACACGCGAGGCCTCCTTTGCCGCGTCCGTCCGCTGCCCGACGGCACGCCCCCGCCGATCGCATGACCGGGCGCATCGAGGCCAGGCTGGCGGAGATGGGGCTGGAGCTCCCCGAGCCCTTCGCCTACCCGTCCGCCAACCGCACCGGCTGCGTCGAGACCGGCAACCTCCTCTTCGTATCCGGCCACCCGCCGCCGGCGGAGCTTGGCGCCGCCATGCGGGGCAAGGTCGACGCCGAAGTCTCCGAAGCGGAGGCCTACGACACGGCGAGAAAGACCGCCCTCAACATCCTCGCCTCGGTCGAACGGCATCTCGGTTCGCTCGACCGTATCCGGCGCGTGATCAAGATCAACGGCTACGTCAACTCGTCCCCCGGCTTCGAGCGCCAGTTCGCGGCGATCGACGGCGCGTCCGACCTCCTCTACGACCTCTTCCCCGAAGCCCACGCCCGCACCGCCGTCGGCGTCGCCGAGCTCCCGCGCGGCTTCCCGATCGAGATCGAGGCGGTCTTCGAGATCGAATAGCGCCCTTCGACAGGGGCTTATACAGACAACCCGACGGGCGATCGGCTGGCGCCCTTTTTCACGAAACCCCGCGCAGCGTCAGGCGGAATCGAGCATGCGCCAGAGAATGGCGGCGGAGAAAGCGAGGTTGAACCCGACCATCCATTGCAGCAAACGAAGATCGGCCTTCGTGGCGAGATGCGCCGTCAACTCTTCTCCGAGCGCCGCCGCCATGGCCTCGGCTTGCTCGTCCGGTAGTCCGGCCTGCTTGAGCTTGCGGGAAAAGCGGAGGGTGTCGATAGCGGTCGTGGCCATGGTGTTTGCGGCGCGCCTGTTGCGTCGAGGAACGGTCGGTTACTTTGACGCATATAGGCAGTCTCGGCAACTTTGTCCTGCGCCGAAAGCAGGAGCGTGGGAGATGCCCGGGCCTTGTTTCGGGACCGGGCGGTTGCGGCTATTGTGCGGCGCGGATCGGGGCTAAGGAGAAACGCGGTGGCCGAGGGCAAGGGCAATCTGCGCGAGTTGAGGAATTTCGTGGGCGGCGAGTTCGTCGCCTCGGGCAACACGTTCGAGAACGTGACGCCGGTCGACGGCACGCTGATCTCGCTGGTGCACGAGGCCGACCGGGCCATCGTCGACCGCGCCGTGGACGCCGCGCGCGATGCCTATTACGGCGAATGGGGCCGGCAGACCACCGAGCAGCGCTGCAACCTGCTCTATGCCGTCGCCGACGGGATCGAGGCCCGGTTCGACGAGTTCGTCGATGCCGAATGCGCCGACACCGGAAAGCCAAAGTCGCTCGCGAGCCATCTCGACATCCCGCGCGGAGCGGCGAATTTCCGGATCTTCGCCGATCTCATCAAATCGGTGGGCACCGAGGCCTATATGCAGGAGACGCCGGACGGGCGCGGCGCGGTGAACTACTCCGTCCGGCAGCCGCACGGCGTGGTAGGCGTGATCTCGCCCTGGAACCTGCCGCTGCTGCTCTCGACCTGGAAGCTGGCGCCCGCGATGGCGTCGGGCAACGCGGTGATCCTGAAGCCTTCCGAGGAGACCCCCACCACGGCCACCCTGCTCGCCGAGGTGATGAAGTCGGTCGGCGTGCCCGACGGCGCGTTCAACGTGGTGCACGGCTTCGGCCCCGATTCGGCGGGGGAGTTAATCACCACGCATGAGGGCATCCACGCGGTCACCTTCACCGGCGAGACCGCGACCGGGCGCGAGATCATGAAAGCCGCATCTGCCAACATTAAGGCGCTCTCCTTCGAGCTCGGCGGCAAGAACCCGGCGATAATCTTCGCCGATGCCGATTTCGACGCCGCGATCGACGGCACCGCGCGGTCGGTCTTCGCCAATACCGGCCAGGTCTGCCTGAGCTCGGAGCGGGTCTATGTCGAGCGCCCGATCTACGAGCGGTTCGTGGACACCCTGAAGGCGCGCGGCGAGGCCATGGTCATCGGCCGGCCGGAGGACGCGGACACCCAGATGGGCCCGCTGATTTCGCACGCGCACCGCGACAAGGTGAACTCCTATTACGCGCTCGCAAGCGAGCTCGGCGCGGAGGTCGTCACCGGCGGCGGCATCCCCTCCTTCGGCGACGAGCGCGACGAGGGCGCCTTCATCGAGCCCACGATCTTCACCGGCCTCGGCGAGGAATCGCGGGTCCAGAAGGAAGAGATCTTCGGGCCGGTCTGCCACGTAACCCCGTTCGACGACGAGGACGAGGCGGTGGCGATGGCCAACGACACCGAGTACGGGCTCGCCTCGGTGGTCTGGACCACCGACCTTTCGCGCGGGCACCGGGTCAGCCAGGCGATGGAGGCCGGGATCAACTGGGTCAATTGCTGGTTCCTCCGCGACCTCCGCACCCCGTTCGGCGGCATGGGGCTGAGCGGAATCGGACGCGAGGGCGGCCAGCACGCACTCAACTTTTACTCCGAACAAAAGAACATCTGCGTAAAGCTGTAGGGAACTCAGAATGAGCCAAGACGCGATCGCGAAGGCGGCGGCCGATATCCGCAAGGCCTGGAAGGACGGCGAGCCAATCGAGCCGGTGCGCAACGACCTGCCCGAGGGCGATGTCGATGCCGCCTATCGCGTGCAGCAGACCAACACCGAGCACTGGGTGAAGGAGGGCCGCCGCATCGTCGGACGCAAGATCGGGCTGACGGCGAAGGCTGTGCAGCAGCAGCTCGGCGTCGATCAGCCGGATTACGGCATGCTGTTCGCCGACATGTGCGTCGTCGACGGCGATGAGATCGCCGCCGGCGCCGTGCTCCAGCCGCGCTGCGAGGCCGAGGTGGCGCTGGTGCTTCATTCCGCGCTCGACCGGAAGCAGCTCACGCTGGTCGATGTGATCGACGCCGTCGCCTACGCCCTCCCGGCGATCGAGGTCGTCGGCTCGCGCATCGCCGGGTGGAACATAAACATCGTCGATACCGTCGCCGACAACGCCTCGTCCGGGCTGTTCGTGCTCGGCACGCGGCCGGTGATGCTCGACGACCTCGATTTGCGCGA
>JAJEHI010000015.1 GCA_022823775.1 Defluviicoccus sp.
GCGAGCGAGTGGACCCAGCCTTTCATGCGGCCCTTCGCGTTGGCGATCTGGTCGCCGGTGAAGAAGTCGTCCAGATCGACCTTCTCGATCGGGTAGACCGGCCGGAGGAAGTCGCTCTCGAAGCCGAACGGCACCGTGGCGTCGATCCCCATGCCGCCCTCGAACCGCGTGTTGGACGCCGTCCATTCGCGGTCGCCCGCCGTCATGCGCTCGGCCGGCATGAAGGTCTGCCCGCGCCCGCCCGGGATCGGGTTGAGGATGTCGGTATGCGGGTTGACCCTCGTGGTCAGGCACCACATCACGTCGTCCATGTCGTAGGGGTCGGTGTCCTCGGAGACCGCGATGCAGAGGCGCGAGCCCTGCGAGGTCGACAGGATCGCCGACATGAAGTTGCGCTGCCAGCCCTCGTCGATCCGGTTGCGCTTCTTGACCTGGATGATCGCGCCGCCCCAGTCGGTCATGCAGTAGGGGATCACGCAGTCCTGGATGATGCCGGGCTGCATGCGCTCGCACAGCTCGAACATCGCGGATTCGCGCACCGTGGTGTCGATATTGTGGTCGTCGAGCGTGTGGACGCCGAGCGCGAAGATGATCGGCTTGGTCGCCGGGTCGCGCATGGTGACGCCGGTGACGTGGAAGGTCGGCGCCTTGTAGGCCTTGCCCATGTAGCCGGCCCATTCCGGGTGGAAGTGGAACCGCCCCTGGACGCCGGCCTCCTCGGCCTCCGCGGTCTCGTAGCGGCGGTCGCGCGGGTTGACGTAGCCTTCGAGCACCAGCTCGCAATCGGCGAGCGCCAGCGCATCGACGGTGCGCGCCTTGACCATCCGGACCGGAGAGCCCTGCACCGCGCCCGCGATGCCGATCTCGTCGCAGCCCTGCGGCAGGATCACGTAGTCGAAGCCCGCGCCGGCGAGCAGCGTGCAGGACGGCGGCACGCCGAAGCACATCGTGATCGGCACCGGCTTGTCGTCCTTGTAGTGCTTGGAAACGACCTGCCACATATGCGAGCCGGGCGAGATCTGGAACGTGCCGACATTGCCCCAGCGGAAATTCATCCGGTTGTAGCCGAGGTCGGAACCGCCGTCGAAATACTCGCCGGTCACCACGCGGTTGCCGGAACCGACGGTGAGCTCGGGCTCGTAGGTGGTGTGGCGGATCGGCACCATGTGCTCGTTGACGTCGGCCGGGTTCTCGATGACGTGCTGCTGGCAGGGCGCCCGGTCCTGGGGAACGATCTCCGGCGGGAGCGGGTGCGACAGCGCGTGCGCGAGCCTGCGCGTGCGGTGGGTGTTGTCGGTCCAGCCGAACATCTTGTTGATCACCTCGATGTCACCGAACAGGTTGGTGACGAGGCGGTGATTGGGCTTGCCCTTGACGTTGTTGAACAGGATCGGGCAGCCGCCATCCATCTGCTTCTGGATCGCGGTGAGTTCCAGATCGGGATCGACCTCCTTGTCGGTCTCGATCAGGTCGCCCTCGGATCTGAGCCATTCCAGCGAATTGCGCAAATCGTTGATCGCGTCGACGGGCGCGCCGAGCGCTTCTTTCTTGGCGGTGCTCATGAGGTCTCCTCTTGGCGTCTCCGTATGACCGCGTTTGTCGGCGATCGGAGCGGTGTGTTGCCGCGTTAGTCGGCGGCGTCCACGAGCGGCGGGCCCATCCCGCCGCCACGCGCCTTGCTCTCATGCAAGAAGCAACCCGGGCCGCGGCCCGGATTCCGGGGCAAATCTACGGCCTTTGGCAGGAATTGCAAAGAAAACCACTGTTTTCCGCGAAACAATCGATCAACGGATGCCATAACGAAAACACACGAGCGGATGAGGATCGGCAAGAATCCGGTCTAGCGAGCCTGCGCTTCCTCCCACATAGCGCGGAGGTCCGGCCGGCGCACCTTGCCCCGGTCGTTCTTGGGCAGGGCGTCGACGAAGTGGATCTCCTTCGGCACCCGGTACTCCGGCAGGCCGGTCCGGCAATGCTCGGCGATCTCGGCGGCGGTCAGAGTCTGGCCGGTGCGGCCGACGACATAGCAGACGACCTCCTCGCCATAGATCGGGTGAGGCACGCCGACGGCGGCGGCCTCGTGCACCTTGGGATGGCGGAGAAGCACGTTGTCGATCTCGGCGGGAGAGATGTTGACGCCGCCGCGGATAATCAGGTCCTTGAGGCGGCCGGTCACGGTGATGAAGCCGTCTTCGTCCATCACCGCGAGATCGCCGAGAGGGATGCGCCGGCCCCTGAGTTCCTCGCGCTCTCCGTCGACCGACATCGAGGCGACCACGCATTGCGGACCGCCCAGCGTGACCTCGCCCTCGACGCCAGGCGGGCAACGGTTGCCGTCCTCGTCGAGGATGAGGAATTCCTGGTGCTTGGCGGGCGGGCCGACGGTTCCCTTGCGGTTGTAGTAGTGACGGTTGCCGCACACCCAGCCGCCCTCGGAACAGCCATAGAACTGGAGAAGCCTGATCCCGTAGCGGTCCTCGAACTGCTGCCAGCGCTCGGGCGCGAGCGGAGCCGTGCTGGAGCTCATGAACCTGAGCGAGGCGATCTCCTCCCGGTCGATCTCCACCGGGTCGTCGAGCAGCATGTTGATGACCGTCGGGATACCGATCGAGAAGGTGATCCGGTTGTCCCTCACCCAGTCGAAGAAGCGGCTGTGCGAGAAGCGGCGCGCGAAATGCAGCGTGCATCCGGTCTGCATCCACGGCAGCAGGCTCGCGCCCTGGGCCGAGTTCCAGCCGAAGGACCGGTACTCCAGCGTCCGGTCGTCCTCGGTCAGGCCGAGGAAATCGATCGTCGAAAGCCCGAACAGCCAATGCCCCAGCATGTCGCAGACGAAGAGCTTGGGCGTGTCGGTCGTACCCGAGGTGCAGTAGATGCTGCCGATGTCGTCGGCCGCGTTGTCGAAGTCGAGCTCGGGCTC
The DNA here is from genome assembly GCA_022823775.1 of Defluviicoccus sp. Taxonomy (GTDB): domain Bacteria; phylum Pseudomonadota; class Alphaproteobacteria; order MPNO01; family MPNO01; genus MPNO01. The sequence goes on from JAJEHI010000015.1 coordinate 2,921, forward strand.
GGCCGGCACCGCGGCCAGCCGGGCAAAGAACTCGTCCGACTCCGGATCGCCCTTCCGGCCCTTCTCCCAGCGCCCGAAACGGACGATCTCGCCGTCCACGCCTTCGGTCATGCGCGCGCCTTCCATCGCCTCGTGCCACAGCGTCAGCTTCGGCGCGATGCCGCGCAGGATGGGCGCGATGTAGCCGATGTTCATCTCGACATTGATCGGACAGATCGCCGCCCCGGCGCGCCAGATCCCCATCCAGAGGATCAGCTTTTCCAGCCGCTCTTCCGACAGCACCGCGACATAGTCGCCGCGCCCGATTCCGCGATCGGCGAGGAAATTGGCGATGCGGTTCGCCTCGGCATGGAGCTCCCCCCAGGCGATCGCGCTGTCCTGATCGAGGTCGACGAGCGCGACCCGGTCGGGGTCGCGGGCCTTGTAGGAATCGAGAAGCGCCCTCACGGAGGTGAAGGGAATCGCCAGATCGTGCTCCGCGCCCGGTTCCGTCCCGCCCACGCGCTGCGTCATGCCGGATACCCCGTATTCCTGAAAATCGGCGCGATAGTCGTCAGGCGCCCCGTAGCGGTCAAGCCGGAGGCCAGGGTTCCGCGTGACCGGGCCGGGTGATAGGTTCCCGGCCGGAATTCCCAGGGGGAGAGAGCCATGCGTGGTGTGGTGATACGCGAGTTCGGACCGCTCGATACGCACAGGCTGGAGGAGGTGGCGGATCCGGCGCCGGGGGCGGACGAGGTGTTGATCGACATCCACGCCATCGGACTCAACTATCCCGACACGCTGATGATGCAGGGCCGCTACCAGGTCAAGCCCGAGACCCCCTTCGTGCCCGGGCGCGACGCGGCGGGCACGGTCGCCGCCGTGGGCGCCAATGTCAGCCACGTAAAGCCCGGCGACCGGGTGGCTTCGGTCTATACCTTCGGCGCCTATGCCGAGCGGCGCGTGGTGCCGAAGGAGCGGTGCTGGCCGCTTCCCGACAAGGTCGATTTCGTCACCGGCGCGGGGATGATGACGACCTATCTTACCTCTTATGTCGCGCTCATCGTCCGCGCGCGGCTCGCGACCGGCGATACGGTGCTGGTCCTCGGCGCGTCGGGCGGCGTTGGGCTCGCGGCAATCGAGATCTCCAAGGCCAGGGGCGCCACGGCCATCGCGGGCTCGACCTCGATGTCGCCCGAGCGGGTCGCGCTGATCGAGGCGCATGGCGCGGACCACGTCATCGACCTCTCCGGCGACAACGTGCGCGACCGGCTCCGCGAGCAGGTCTACGCGGTCACCGACAGGCGGGGCGTTGACATCGTGCTGGACCCGATCGGCGGCGATTTCTTCGATGCCGCGATCCGCGCGCTCGCGTTTTCCGGGCGCATCCTCGCGGTCGGCTTCGCCGCCGGACGCATCCCGGAAGCGAAGGCGGGCTATTTCAACGTGCGCAACCTGACCATGATGGGCGTCGCGCTGGACCTCCATTTCCGCCATCGTCCCGATCTGATGACCGATGCCGTGGCCGAGATCATGGCGATGTGCGAGCGTGGCGAGGTCAACCCCCAGGTAACCGGCGTACACGCGCTGGAAGATTTCCAGTCGGTGATCCCGATGTTCCAGGAGCACGGGGTGAAGGGGAAGATGGTGCTGACGACGGGGCGCTAGCCCGCGGGAGGACGAGATGGCGGTGGACAGGAAAGAGCTCGAGGCCTGGGTCGAGGACTTCACCGAGGCCTTCAACCGGGAGAACATCGACGAGGTGATGGCCTACTTCGCCGACGACGCGATCTATGACGAGTTCCATGGCGAACGCCATGTCGGCAAGGAAGCGATCCGTGCCGCGTTCGAGCCGCAATTCGAAGGCAGGTACGGCAGGATGAGGTTCCACACGGAGGACATGTTCCTCGACGTGGAGACCGGCAAGGCCATGATCAGCTGGCTGCTCACCCTGGAGAGCGGCGATCGCGCGGGCGGCTGGCGCGGACTCGACCTCCTCCATTTCCGCGACGGCAAGCTGGTCGAGAAGCACACCTACGCCAAGACCCAGCGCCCCCGGATCGACAAGAAGGAAGATTCGGACGCGGTGCGCCGCGCGATCGACGAAACCTAGAGCCTATCCGTTTTAGATGGGACCGGGGGCGGCGTGGCGTCCCTCGATACGGCGCTTCGCGCCTACTCGGGATGAGGGGGATTTATTTCCGCCCGCACCCCATCCCTCACCCTGAGTAGCGGCGAAGCCGCGTATCGAAGGGCGTGCTTCGACGGTTCCATGAAAAACGGACACGCCCTAGAGGTCGGTGCCGAGATAGTACTGCTTGACGAGTTCGTTCTCGCGCAGCGCGTCGGCGCTCTCGCCGGCGAGCGCCATCTCTCCGTGGACGATGACGTAGCCGCGATCGGCGATCTTGATCGCCTGGTTGAAGTTCTGCTCGGCCATCAGCACGGTGAGCCCGTGCTCGTCCTTGAGTTCCTTGATCTTGGCGATCATCCGGCTGACCAGGATCGGCGCCAGGCCGACCGAGGGTTCGTCGACCAGCAGCAGCCTGGGGGACGACATCAGGGCGCGCGCGATGGCGAGCATCTGCTGCTCCCCGCCGCTCATGGAGCCCGCGAGCTGGCGCCGGCGCTGGGCGAGTACGGGAAAGGCCTCGAAACAGAAGGCGAGATTGTCCGACAGCAGCGCCCGCGCCGCGCCCCGGAAGGCGCCGAGGGTCAGGTTTTCCTCGACCGTCAGGCGCGGGAACAGCCGCCGCCCTTCGGGCACCAAGCCGATGCCGCGCTCGACCACCTCGCGCGGGGCGAGCCCGACGAGATCGATCTTCTCGCCGTCGATCTCGACATCGATCCGCCCGCTCTCGGGCCGGACGATCCCCATGATGCATTTCAGCAGGGTCGATTTGCCGTTGCCGTTGGTGCCCAGCAGCGCCACGGTCTCGCCCTCGCGCACGTTGAGCGAGACGCCGTGCAGCACCCGCACCGTGCCGTAGCCGGCCTCCACCCCCTCGACGGTCAGTTCAATCGCCAAGATACGCCCTCTCGACGGCGGGATCGGCGACGACGGCGTCGGGCTCGCCGTCGGCGATCTTCTTCCCTGCATCCAGCACCACGATGCGCTGCGAGAACCGCATCACCGCGCGCATGATGTGCTCGATCATGATGATGGTCACCCCGCTCTCGTTGAGACGGAACAGGATTTCGAGCAGCTCGTCGACCTCGTTGGAGGACAGTCCGGCCATCGCCTCGTCCGAGATCAGAAGCTGCGGACGGGCGGCGAGCGCGCGCGCGAGTTCGAGCTTGCGCATCTCGATCTGGGTGAGCCCGGCGGAGATCGCGTCGGCGCGCGGGCCGAGACCCATGGACTGGAGGACCTCTTCCGCCCGGTCGTCCCGCTCCGCGCCGCTCGCGCCCGTCGCGTATTCGATGGTGATGGCGAGGTTCTCGCGCACGGTCTGGCTGCGGAACGGGCGCGGGATCTGGAAGCTGCGGGCGATGCCGAGCCGGGTGCGCCGGTGCGGCTTCAGGCTGCCGAGGTCGCGGCCCCGGAACCGGACCGTCCCGGTATAGTTGCCGAGCGCCCCGGAGATGCAGTTGATCATCGTCGTCTTGCCGGAGCCGTTCGGTCCGATCAACCCGAGCCTTTCGCCCTCATAGACCTCGGCGTTGACGGAATCGAGCGCGACGAACCCGCCGAAACGCATCGTCAGGTCCTCGACCGCGAGGATGGTCTCGCCCGTCATCGTCCGCGTCCGAAATACTTGCGCACCAGACCGACGATCCCTTCCGGCGCGAGGGTCACGAACAGCACCAGGACGAGACCCACGATCAGCAGGTTGAGCTCAGACGAGATGGTGACGTTGGCGATCTGTTGCGCCGTGCCGAGCAGCAGCGCGCCGATCACCGGCCCCGCCCACATCGTCGTCCCGCCGATCATCGGCATGGCGATGGCGTTGACCGCATAGGCGAGGTTGAAGGCCGACGCGGGCTCGACGAAGCCGACATAGAGCGGGAACGGCGCCCCTGCGATGCCCATCAGGAAGCCGGACAGGGTGGTCGCGATCAGCTTGAGCCTGAGCGTGGGGATGCCGGCGCATTCGGCGGCGATCTCGTCGTCGCGGATCGCGTGGAGTCCGCGCCCGAACTTGGCGCGCTCGATCCAGCGGGCGGCCGCCACCGCGATAACGGCAAGCACCAGCATCACGAAGGTCAGGAACTTCACGTAATCGCCGAAGGGCTCCAGCGTGCGCGGGCGGATGACGTAAGCGCCTGTCGCGCCGCCGACATAGTCCCAGTTGACCATCAGGGTCTCGAGCACGACGGCGAGCGCCAGCGTGCCGATGGCGAAATAGACCCCGCGCAATCTGAGCGTGAGGTAGCCCATGCCGAGCCCCATCAGGCCGCAGACGATGCCGGAGAGCGGGATCATCACCAGGAGCGGCGCCTTGACCAGGTTGTAGAGGACGATGGCGGTATAGGCGCCGATGGCGAAGAACCCGGCGCTGCCGAAGTTCACATAGCCCATATAGCCGCCCATGATGTTCCACGCGGTGGCCAGCACCACGTACTGCAGCACCACGTAGGCGGCGAAGAACCAGAAGCTGTTGGCGATGATGTCGGTGACCGCGAGCAGCAACCCGATGGCGATCACCGCCCCGGCGCCGATCCAGAAGCGTGTCATTCCCGCCACGAATCAGCGCCCGAACAGGCCCTGCGGACGCACCGCAAGGGCGATCAGGAGGACGGAGAAAGCGACCGCGGGCGCCCATGACGGCCCGTAGAAGGTCGACACCAGGCTCTCGGCGACGCCGAGGATCAGCGCCGCCACCAGCGTTCCCGAAATCGAGCCGAGCCCGCCCAGCACCACGATGGCGAAGACCTGGCCGATATAGAGCCGCCCGACCGAGGGCTCGATCGGGATGATGATGATCAGCAGCGCGCCGGCGATCGCCGCGGTGCCGATGCCCAGTCCGAACCCGACCTGCTTGACCCGCACCGGATCGGCGGCCATCAGCTCGAGCGCGAGCCGGTCCTGCGAAACGGCGAGAATGGCGCGCCCGGTGAAGGTGCGGGCGAGATAGGTGTAGACGGCGGCGAACATCGCGATCGAGACCATGCAGGGCACGAACATCCGGGTCGGGATGCCGATCGTCCCGATCTCCCAGTTGCCGCCGATATAGGGCGCCTGGACCGAGCGGAAGTCGACGCCGTAGGCCATGATCAGCACGACCTCGACGATGAACATGACGCCGAAGAAAAAGGCGAGGCCGCGCAGCGCCTCGTCGTCTCGTCGCTCGAAGGCTTCGTAGTAGAAGCGGTAAACCCCGACCCCGATCGCGTAGAAGACCGGCGCCGCGACCAGCCCGGTGAGGATGGGATCGAACCCCCACCACTCGTTGCCCATATAGGCGATATAGGCGCCGAGGATGACGAAGGCGGGGTGGGCGATGTTGACGATGTCGAGCTGGCCGAAGGTGATCGACAGCCCGAGGCTAACCGCCGCGTAAAACCCCCCGAGGAGCGCGCCCGCGACGAGCGCGTTCCAGAACAGGTCGAACGTGAACACTTGAGGTCCGCCCCCCCTGCGACGCGGAAACCGGTGTCGCGGCCGCGACGGGATCGATGCCCGCCGCGGCCGCTAGACGCTACCTGGCTTCGGTATAGGGGTAGCGGAGCTTACCCGACACCCACTCCTTGGGGTAAAGGACGACGCGCGTCCCGGCCTTGGCGAAGGTATCGAGCTTGTTGTCCTCGATGCCCTGGTACTGGACCATCAGCGTCCGGGTCTTGGCCCATTCGCCGTTCGGGGCGAACTTCACCTTGCCGACCACGGTGTCGTAGGTGGTCTTGCGCATGTGCTCGGCGAGCTTGCCGTGATCGAGGCTGTTGGTCGCCTTCACGGCCTGGCCGAGGATCTCGAGATAGGCGTGCGCGTAGGTCGGCAGATAGTAGCCGAGCGGGTCGACGCCCTTGCCCTTGGCCTCGGTCTGGTACTTCTTGAGGAACGCCTCGACGCCCTTGAAGTTCAGCGTGGGCTCCGGCACCCAGAAATCGTAGTTGACGATGCCGTTAAGCTTCGGCCCCAGCGCCGTCATGATGGTCGCATATTGCAGCCCCACCATGCCGCCGCCGAACAGCTTGGTTTTCAGCCCCATCTCGGTCGCCGCCTTGACCATGCCGACCGAGTCCGGCGGGTAGGAGCCGACATAGACCACGTCCGGCTTGCGCGCCTGGATGGCGCGGACGATCGGCGTGAAGTCGGCGGTCTTCGGATGATAGCTGCCGTCATAGACGATCTTGAGACCGTAATTCTTGGCGTGGATGCGCGCGCCCTTGACCGCGTTCTTCGCGAACTCGGCATCGGCGCCGACCAGCGCGATCGTCTTCGGCTTGGGATCCTGCGCCATTGCCAGCTCGAAGAAGCCGCGCGACCAGTCGGTGATCGGCTTCGGTCCGGCCGGCAGGATCTGGAAATAGCGGTCGTAGTTGAACTTGTCGTTCACCGCGAGACCGAACAGCGCGATGAAGGTCAGGTTGCGCTGCATCATGATCGGCATCGCCGGCGCGATCAGGTTGGTGCCGTAGCCCGATACCACGAGGTCGACCTTGTCGACGTCGAGCAGCTTGGTGTAGATGCCGGGCACAGTGGCCGGGTTGGTCTGATCGTCGTAATAGATCAGCTTGACTTGGCGGCCGAGCAGCCCGCCGGCCGCGTTGGTGTCCTTCTCCCAGATCTGCATCGCGATCAGGGCCGACTTGCCGGCGCCGGCGAGCCCGCCGGTGAGCGCCATCGAGAACCCGATCTTGATCGGCTCGGCGGCCTTCGCCGGCGCGGCGGCGATCAACGCGGCCGCTCCGAGAGCGGCGGCGCCGGCCAGCAGCCCGCGCTTGTTCAATGAGATCATCCTGTGCCTCCCGTTTGGACCCTCGGTCGCCGCGATCTTAAGCGACAAACGGCGGGGGCGACAAGCGACCGGAATTTAGGGTTGCGGGTGGGTTCTAAATTCGATCCGTCGCGGAGGGTCGGTCGAGAATCTCCTCGGGGCCTCGGGTGCCTGTTCCACCGCAACCCGAGGTGGCGCGCCCGGCACGATTCGAACGTGCGACCTCTGGCTTCGGAGGCCAGCGCTCTATCCGCTGAGCTACGGGCGCCGCGCGGGTGGTCCGCAACGAACGCCGACCATAGCGGGAAGCGGGCGGCGAAGCAATTTGGGCGGCGAACCGGCGAGGTTCGGTTTGCCGTGGCGCGTCTCGCATGAGACAGGTATCGATGTCCGGAACGGTCTGGAGGGCGAGCGGATGATCGCAAGCGTCAGGAGAGTCTCTCTCGTCCTCCTCGTGTCCGCCTCGATCGCCGGGGCCGCCGTGGCGGAGGCGCCGAAGGTCAGGGTCTACAACTGGTCCGACTATATCGACCCGGGAATCCTGACGGACTTCGAGGCGGAGACCGGGATCGGCGTGGTATACGAGACCTTCGATTCCAACCGCACCCTGGAAGACCGGCTGCTGGCCGGGAACGGCGATTACGACGTCGTGGTGCCGAGCGGCGCTTTCCTCGCCCGCCAGATCCGGGCGGGCCTGTTCCGCCCCCTGGACAGGGCGCTGCTCTCCAATCTCGGGAACATGGACCCCGCGATCGCGGCGCGGGCGCGGCGCTGGGATCCGGGGAACCGTCATGCCGTGCCCTACATGTGGGGCACCACGGGAATTGGCTTCAACACGGCCTCGATCCTGGCCCGCGATCCGGGCGCGCCCGTGCGCTCCTGGCGCATGCTGTTCGACCCCGGGACCGTCTCGAAATTCGCCGATTGCGGCGTCTGGCTGCTGGACGAACCGGACGAGGTGATCCCGGCCGTGCTCAACTATCTCGGCGAGGATCCGAACAGCCTCGACACCGGCGTCGTCGCGAGAGCCGAACCGGTGTTGAGAGCGATCCGTCCCCATATCCGCCGCTTCCACAACTCGGCCCAGATCGAGGCGTTGGCGAGAGGCGAGATCTGCCTCGCGATGGGCTGGTCGGGCGACATGCTGCAGGCACGCGAGCGGGCCGGCGCCGCCGGGAAGGGCGTGAACGTCGAGTACGCGATTCCGGAGGAGGGCGCGCTCATGTGGTTCGACATGATGGCCATCCCGGCGGACGCGCCCAATCCGGGCAACGCGCACCGGTTTATCGACTACCTTATGAGGCCGGAGGTCATCGCCCGCGCCTCCAACCGCGTCTTCTACGCCAACGCCAACGCGGCGTCGGCGAAACATCTCGATCCCGCGCTGGCGGGCGATCCCGCCGTCTACCCGCCTCCGCGGGTGCGGGAGAAGCTGTACGCGACCGGCCCCTGGCCGGAAGAGTTACGGCGCTTCGCGGACGCCTTGTGGAAACGCGTGAAGCGCGCACCGTAGGAGGCCCGGGGGCGGGGCGTCGTGCGCCCCGCCGGACCGGCCGCAACCGAAGGAGAAACCATGGCGACACAGGAAGGGCGGATCCCGGTAAGCCATATCGGAAGCCTGGTGAGACCGCCGGCGCTGATCGAGTTCCTGGAGAAGGAACAGCGGGGCGAGGCGTACGACCCGGACGCCTTCGACACCTGTCTCACCGAGTCCGTCGCCGAAGCGGTGCGGCTTCAGGTCGAGGCGGGGATCGACATCGTGAGCGACGGCGAGTACGGCAAGTCGATCAACTGGGCGTTCTACGTCCAGAACCGGCTGCACGGGGTCGAACGGCAGCCGATGACGCCTGAGGAGGCCGCCGACCCGATGAGCCATTCCATCGGCGGGCGCGACCGCGAGGCGTTCCCCGAGTTCTACGGCGAATACGACGGAAGGGTACTGGCCAACGCGCTCGCGCCGATGCGCCCGGTGGTGACCGGGCCGATCTCCTATGGCGGCCAGGCCGAATTGCAGCGCGATATCGCGAACCTGAAATCCGCTCTGGCGGCGGCCGGCGACGTCGAGGGTTTCCTGCCGGTAGTGGCGCCGGCGAGCGCGCTCCCCAACGCGCGCGACGAGCATTACGGCGACGAGGAGAGCCTCCTGTTCGCGCTCGCCGACGCGCTCCACGAGGAATACGCGGCCATCGTCGATGCCGGGCTTCATCTGCAGATCGACGACGCCTTCCTGCCCTTCATGTACGAGAGGCTGGTGCCGCCGATGACGCTCGCGGAATACCGCGACTGGGCGGAACTCCGCATCGCCGCGCTCAACCGCGCGCTGGAAGGGCTGCCGCTGGACCGCACGCGCTATCACATCTGCTGGGGCAGCTGGAACGGCCCGCACATGTTCGACGTGCCGATGAAGGACATCGTCGACATCGTGCTCAAGGTGAATGCCGGCGCCTATGCCTTCGAGGCCGCCAACCCGCGCCACGAGCACGAGTGGCAGGTCTGGAAGACGGCGAAGCCCGCCGAGGGGCGGCGATTGATGCCCGGCCTGATCGCCCATTCGACGAACGTGGTCGAGCATCCGGAGCTGGTCGCCGAGCGGTTGCTGCGCTACGCCGATCTGGTGGGCGGGGAGCACGTGATGGCCGGGACCGATTGCGGCTTCTGCCAGAGCCCGCTCGCCGGGCGGGTCCACCGCAGCATCATGTGGGCCAAGCTCAAGGCGCTGTCCGAGGGCGCGGCCATCGCGTCGGCCCGGCTGCGGTTCTGACGGGCCGGCGGGCGCGCCCGATTGATCCGCCGCACGGGCGCGCTATCATCCGGCACTTTTCGCAGCCGGACGCGTCCGCCCATGTCAGAACCGATCGAGCCCCCGGAGATCGTCGAGGTCGAGACCCGCGAGATCGCCTGCGACGGCGGCGGTCCGCTGGGCCATCCGAAGGTGTTCCTCAGCCTCGCCAATGACGGCCGGGTCGAATGCCCCTATTGCGACCGGATGTTCGTGCTCAGGTCGGGAGACGGCTGACCCGCCGCGCGGCCCGCCTCAGAGGGCGGAGCGGATCCATTCGATGATCTTGGACTTGGGCAGGGCGCCGACCTTGGTCGCGGCGAGCTCTCCCTCCTTGAAGATCATCAGGGTCGGGATGCCGCGCACGCCGAATTTCGACGGGGTCATCGGGTTGTCGTCGATATTGATCTTGGCGACCGTGAGCTCGTCGCCCATCTCGTTCGAAATCTCCTCGAGATAGGGTCCGATCTGCTTGCACGGGCCGCACCATTCGGCCCAGAAATCCACCACCACCGGCTCGTTGGCCTGGAGGACATCGGTGTCGAAAGAATCGTCTGAAACCGCCTTGGTCGCCATCGAATACCCCCGCCCGCACGGAATTGCGCGGCCCCTCTTAAGTAGGCGGCGGCACCCCGCCGGTCAAGACAGGGCGGCGTCGAGCAGCGCCCCGGGGACCGCCATCGCGACCGGTCCGACGGTCCAGATCAGGGTGCAGTCGATCCGCCTGCCCGGATAGATTTCCGCCAGCAACGCCCGGTAGGCGGCGAGCTGGCGGAGATAGGCGGGCGGGATGTCCGGGGGCGCGCCGGGCGGGTCGCGGTCGGTCTTGAACTCGACCAGGCGCACGGCGTCCTCGCCGACGACCAGCCTGTCGATCCACCCCGAACAGGGCCGTCCGGCGATGCGGCCGGTCACCGGCACCTCGGCCATCGAACCCGGCGCGAAGACGGCGGAGGCCGCCGGATCGGCGAGCAAACCCTCGATTTCGTCCGCTATTTCGCGCTGCTCTCCGGCCGACAGTCCGAACGCCGGGCGGGCGAGATGGGCCTCGACGGCGGGGCGCAGATCCCCGGACGGCGGCGCCGGGATGCGTTGCAGGACATCGTGGACGATCCGCCCGCGCCGGAATGCGTTGCCGTCCCCGCCGGGCGAGCGCGCGGGTGTCTCGTCCTCGTCCAGCCGGGAAGGGCTGAGCGACCGCCCGGCCGGCGCTTCCTCCGGCGCCGGGCGCTTCGCCCAATCGGGAAGGGGCGGTTCTTCCGGAGCCCGCTCGCCGGCCTCCAGCACACGGTCGGGCGGCGCGGCCTGCCTGTCTTCGACGACGAGTCCCCGCCCCGCCACGACCACGCCCTCATCCGGCGCCTCCAGGGCCATCTCACGGGCCTCCGCTATGGGCTCCAGCGCGCGTTGGACCATGGCGTACCAGCAGTCGTCCGGCACCGCGTCGCGGTTGGTGTAACCGGCAACGTAAAGCCGGTCCTCCGCCCGGGTCATCGCGACATAAAGCAGGCGGCGGTACTCTTCCTCCGCGCGCTCCCTGTCCGCCGCGGCGACCGCTTCGGAAACCCGGTCGCGCGCGTCCCGCCGGCGCTTCCAGACCAGGATCGGCGGCTCGGTGTCGGACCACAGCACCGGGTTGCGCTCGGTCGGGGGCTGCATCCTGTCGGCGAGGATGACGACCGGCGCCTGCAAGCCCTTGGCGCCGTGCACCGTCAGCACCCGGACCTGGTCCCGGGCGGCCTGTTCGAGGTCGCGCTTGACCTCCGCCCGGGCGTCGCGGAACCAGGAGACGAAGCCCTGGAGCGACGGGGTGTGCTCGCGCTCGTAGTCGAGGGCGAGCGCGAGGAACTCGTCGATCGGGTCCTCCGCGTCGGGGCCGAGGCGGGCGACGATCCGTTTCCGCCCGCCCATCGGGCCGAGGATGCGGCTGAAGAACTCATAGGGCGGCACGAAGTCGGCCATCCCGAGGACTTCGTCGAGCACCGAACGGGCTCGGCGGAAGCGCGTTTCGCCGCCCCGGCGCGCCAGCTCGGCGGCGAGCGTCCGCGCGCCGCGGCCGTGGGCGAGCTCGAACAGCGCGGCCTCGTCGAGCCCGATCAGCGGCCCCTTCAGCACCGTGGCGAGCGTCAGGTCGTCTTCGACCATGAGCGCCGCCTCGGCGAGCGCGAGGAGATCCATCGCCGCGAGCTGGGTCGACAGCACCAGCCGGTCGACCCCGGCGACGCCGATGGAGCGTTGCTTCAGCGCGCGGACCAGGTGGTCGACGAATTCGCCGCGGTGGCGGACCAGGACGATGATGTCGCCCGCGGTCATCGCCCGGTCCCGGCTTTCCAGCCGCTCGCCCGACGAGATCCATCCCCCGACGGTCTCCGCGATCGCCTCGGCGAGGCGGTAGGCCGCGGTCTGGTGGGAAAACGGCTCCGCGACCGGCTGCCAGGGATCGGCGTCTTCGGTCTCGCTCGGCCGGGCGGGCGGCCAGAGCGTCACCAGCCCCGCCTGCCCGGTCCGGCCGACCGTGTGGGCCACCGGCCTTTCCCCCAACCCCCGTCTCGCCTCGGCGTCGGCGAATACGGCGTCGACGGCACGGAGCACCGGGCCGGTCGAGCGGAAGGAACGGCCGAGCGCGACGCCCTCCCATGCGGCGCCGGCGCCCTCGACCCGGGCGCGAAACGCCTCGCGCATGGCGGAGAACGCGCCCGCCTCGACGCCCTGGAAGCTGTAGATCGACTGCTTCGGGTCGCCGACGGCGAAGATCGTGCGCGCGGCGTCGCGTGCGCCTTCGCCGGCGAAGAAATCGGCGGCCAGCGCGCGAACCACCGCCCATTGCCGGGGGTTGGTGTCCTGCGCCTCGTCGATCAGCACATGGTCGATCCCGCCGTCGAGCTTGTAGAGCACCCAGAGCGCGGCCGCCTCGTCCTCGACCAGCCTTTGCACGCCCGAGATCAGGTCGTCGTAGTCGAGCCGACCCTGGCGCGCCTTCTCGTCCCGGTAGCAGTCGAGCAGCGCAGCGCCGATCCGGGCGAGCGCCGCGCTCTCCGCGGCCGCGCCGGCGGCGAGCAGCCGTTCGCGGACCGCCTGGACGCGTTCCGCCTCCACCCGCCAGGCTTCGACGGCATCCGGCGCGGACGCCGCCACGGAGCTGGTCGGGAGATTTTTCCGGACGCCGCCTTTCTGCGTCAGGAAGGCCCGCGCGTACCCGGCGAAGGCATCGGGCGTCGCGCGCGGCGCCTCGAGCCAGGCGGCGATCGCCGTCCCGGCGGCGATGTCGGTCTTCCGCCCGAGGCACAGCGCTTCCGCCGCGCGCTGCAACCCCTCCCGGTCGAAGGCGCCCTCCGCGCTGGCGTCGACGAGGACCGTTTCCTCGGTCTCTTCCGGATCGAGATCGAAATGACGGTGGGTCTCCTCCTCGATGTTCGGAAACGCCCTTTCGGCCAAGGCGGCCACCTTGTCGCGGCCGCTCGCGAGCGCGGCCATCAGAGTGTCGAACCCGCTTTCCCCGCCCCGCGCCGCGACGGTGACGAACGCCCGGGCGAGCGGGGAATCGGGATCGCGGCCGGCCTCGACGATCACCGCGTCGCGGGCGCGGCGCAGGGTCTCCCCTTCGGTGCGCTCGTCCATCACGCTGAAATGCGGGTTGATGCGCGCTTCGAGCGGGAAGCGTCCGAGCACGGACTGGCAGAAGGCGTGGATGGTCTGGATCTTCATCCCGCCGGGCGCATCGAGCGTTCGAAGGAAAAGGGCGCGCGCCCGGGATACGGTTTCGGCGTCGGGCGGCTCCTCCAGGAGCGCTGCGAGGGTGCTTTCGAGCTCGGCGCCCGGCATGGCGGACCAGGCCCCGAGCGCGCCGAATATCCGGTTGGCCATCTCGGCCGCCGCCGCCCGGGTGAAGGTAAGCGCCAGGATGCGTTCCGGCGGGGTGCCGGCGAGCAGCAGCCGCAGCACCCGGTCGGCGAGAACCTTGGTCTTGCCGGTCCCGGCGGACGCGTCGACCCAGGCGGAGACCGCGGGGCGGGACGCGACGACCTGTCCGTCGGGCGCGCTCACCATCGCCGCCTCGCGGCTCGTCCGGGAGCGTATTCGGCGAGCCGCTCCAGATGCTCGTAATCGCTGAAGGCCGGCGCGCGGTCGGCACGCGGCTGGGGAATGTAGGGCATGTCGGGATCGTCGAATTGCCCGATCAGCCGTTCGAGACCGGCCCGGGCGTCCGCCGCGTCGGCGTCGACCGGCGTCACCTCGCCGGGAGGATCGCCGCCGGAAAGCCTCCAGTAGACGAGGGCGGGATCGGCCGCCGGGCCGATCCCCTTGAAGCCGCCGGCGGCCAGGATCGCCGCTTCGAGCGGCAATTGCGGCGCGACCCCCGCCGCGACGTCCCTCCTGGTAGGAACGGCGCCTGTCTTGTAGTCGACGATTTCGGCGCGGCCGTCGGCCATCGCGTCGATGCGGTCGGCCCGCGCCGTCAGGAGGAAGGGGCCGGCGGGGGCCCGGAATTCGATCCGGCCCTCGAGTTCGGTGGCGGTCCCGGCGATGCCGGCCCTGCGTTCGCGCTCGCGATCGACGAACCAGCGCGCGACCCGCTCGAAACGCGGCCACCAGAACGCCCGCACGCCGGGGCGCTCGACCATCCCGCCGAGCGCGTCGCGCCCGATCGCGATCAGCCGCTCATAGGCATCGACCGGCAGCGCGCCCGGGAAGGCGCGGAGAAACCCGTCCAGTGCGTCGTGAACGAACCGGCCGCGCTCGGCGCCCCCGGGGTCGGCGTCGATCGGGTCGAGCGCTTTCAGGTCCAGCACGTGACGCGCATAGATCGCGTAGGGGTCGCGGATCAGCGTCTCGACCTGCGTGACCGAAAGCCGGCGCGGACGCGCGGCGACCGGCGGGACCGGCGCGGGCGCCTGGATTTGCTCCTCCGCGTCCGGCCGGTCGAGCGCCGCCTGCCACCCGGTCCAGCGCGCCGCGCCGCGGGCAAGCCCGGCAGCCTCCCCGCCGAGCGCGTTGTCGAGCCGGAGCAGCCAGCGCGAGGGAACGGTCGGCGTTCCGGCCACCCGCGCGGCGCGGGTCAGGAATACCTCGGAGGCGGCGAAGAGCTGGCTGAAATCGTGCGCCGCGAGCCCGATCCGCCGCTCGTGCGGCGGCAACCCGAAGGCGGCGCGCATCGGGCGGCTCATCCACGGGTCCGCCGGCGGCCGGTCCGGCCAGGTTCCCTCGTTCAGCCCGCCGAGGATCAGCCGGTCCGCGCCCTGGAGACGCGCCTCCAGCACGCCCCAGATCTGCAGCCGGGGATGCCGGCCGTAGCGCGGGCGGACAACCCGGCCTCGCATCAGCGTGTCGAGCAGATCCGGCCAGCCGCGCCCGTCGACCGGGGCAAGCCCCCGGGCGGCATTCCGGAGCTCCTCCATGAAGCCCGCCGCCGCCCCGCCGTCCCCGCCCGCCCACAGGCGCTCGGCCCCGCCGGCATCGCCGGCGGCGGCCAGCCGCTCGGCCGCGGCGATGTGGGCCCGGGCGAGCTCGTCCACACCGGTTCTTCCGCCGCGGGCGATGAGGTCGTCGAGGGGCGCCAGCGCGTCGGCGACACGGTCGAGCCATGCCGCAAGATCGCGGTCGCCGCGCAGCGCCCGCTTCAGCCCCTCCGCGCCGGGCTCGGGCCGGGGACCCCGCAACACGGCGCGTTCGAGCCCGCGAACGCGGGCGCGGAAGGCCCCGGGCTCCATGCCGCAGGCGGAAAGGGGATGCTTCAGAAGGGACAGGAGGGGAACCGGCGCCCATCGGACGGCGACCGCCCGGGCAAGCAGGAGCAGGAACGTGCCGGGCGGGGTGAGCGAGAGCGCGGCGCCGCCGGAATCGTCGATCTCCACGTTCCAGCGCCTGAGTTCCGCCGCGACCCGGCGCGCGAGCCCTCGGTCGGGGGTTACGAGGGCCGCCGTCCGGCCCGGCGTTTCCAGCGTCTCGCGGAGCAATAGCGCGACGGTCGCCGCCTCTTCCCGGGCGCCCGCGCAGTCGATCCGGCAGACGCCCTCGACGGCGGCGGCCCGCGCGGTATCGTCGAGCGCCGGCGCGTCCGTGCCCGCGGGACGCATGGCGGCGGCCAGCAGGCGGGTCCGGGCCGCTGGCGGCGGATCCGCGCTCGGCCAGAGCGCGACCTCCGAGGGCTCTATGTCGAGCTCGTCGAGGACGAGCTTGAGGCCGTACTGGGGATGGCTCGCGTCGAGCGCGTCCCAGATCGCCGGGTCCGGTTCGCGCTCGAGCCCGGGAAGGACGACCGCGCCCCCCGGCAGCCCGGCCACCGCCGCCATCAGATCGCGCGTCGCCGGCACGCTGCCCGTCGAACCGGCGAGGATCACCCTGCCCTCGGGCGGGACGCGCCGCCAGGACTCGATGCGCGCCTCGATCAGCCGGTTGCGCCGCTCGGCGGGACCGATCGCGCCCTCCTCTTCGAGTATCGCGGGCCAGGCATCGGTGACGATGCCGAGAAATTCGAGCGTGGTCCTCCAGTGTCCGGACAGGGTCTCGGGGACCAGCTCGGCGAGCCGATCGAAACCCAGCCTCTCGGTCTCGACCTGATCGAGCAGGCGCGCGAGCTCCGAGGCGAGGCCCGCGATGCGGGCGGGGTCGTCCGCGCCGGATGCGCCCTCGCGCGCGCGGATCGTCTCGGCGAGCAGGAGCTGGCGGCGGAGCGGCGGGATCGCGGGCGGCAGGTCGAGCGCCGACGATCCGGCGACGTCGTCGGCGTCGAACTCCTCGTCGAGCCCGATGTCGCCGATCGGCAGGATGGCCGGCAGGAGGAGCGCCGCGTCGGGGCTCGCGCGCAGCATCGCATCGCCCAGCGCCCGGCACGCCCGCCGATTGGGCAGCAGCACCGTCGCGCGGGCGGCGTCGCCTTCCGCCCGCTCGGCCGGAAGCCCGCGGGCAAGGGCGTCGAGAAAGGGGACCCCGGCGGGGATCGTGAAGAGGCGCCGCGCCCGGGACCGCCCGCCCGTCATCCGACGTGGAAGTCGTGAGCGCCGGGCCGGCCGAACAGCCGGTCGTCGGCGGTCCCGAGGGCCGCCGGCGTGCCGACATGGAACCACTCGCCGTCGTGCACGACGCCGAACAGACGCCCCGCGCTCTCCGCCCTGTCGTAGAGCAGGTTGAGCGAGAACGGGCCCTCCGGCGCGCCCTCGAACAGGCGCGGATGCAGGATCTGCACGCCGGTGAAGACATAGGGCGAAACGTCCCGCGGCGCGCGTCTGTGGAGGGCGCCGTCGGGATCCATGAAATAGTCGCCGCGCCCGTCATAGCCGTAGGCGCCGACGCAGCGGTGCATCAGCAGGAGCGCATCCATCTCCGCGTCGTCCCAGCCCCGGGCGAGCCGCTCCAGCGCGGGCGTCGGCCCGTCCAGCCAGACGATGTCGGCGTTGACGACGAAGAACGGGGTCGCGCCCAGCCGGTCGAGCGCCCGCGCCACGCCGCCGCCGGTATCGAGCAGGACCTCTTCCCGGCTCACGGTCGTTGCCGGGCTCGGCCGGGCCTCGAGATGGGCGTCGATCCGTTCGCCGAGATGGTGCCGGTTGACCGTCACCTCCTCGATCCCGAAGGCTTCGAGCCGGTCGAGCGCGCGGTCGAGCATCGTCCGCCCGCCGACCTCGATCAGCGGCTTGGGGACTGTCTCGGTCAGCGGCCGCATGCGCTTGCCGAGCCCGGCCGCCAGAACCATCGCGCGGCGCGGCCTCATGCCGCCGCCCTCGGACCCGGAACCGCCCGCGCGGAGCCGGGGATCGTCTCGTCCAGCCAGTCCCGGATCGGGCGCAGCGCCGGATGCAGCACGGCGGCCTCCAGCAGGCGCCAGACCCGCGGGATGTGACGGAGATACCCGTCCTTTCCGTCGCGCCGCGACAGCCGGGTGAAGATGCCGATCACCTTGCAGTGCCGCTGGGCGCCGAGCACCGCGCAGGAACGCTCGAAGTCCTCGGGGTCGAGGTCGGGAAAGGCGGCGAGGTAGCGGCGTTTCAGCGCGCGCACGAGTTCGGGCGGCACGTCCCGTCTGGCATCCTCGACCAGCGAAACGAAGTCGTAGCTGGCCGGCCCCGCCACCGCGTCCTGGAAATCGACCAGCCCGCAGGCGGCGAGCCCCGCCCTCCCGTCGAGCCGCATCAGGTTGTCGACGTGGAAGTCGCGCAGCACCAGCGTTTCCGGTACCGCGCGCGCCCGGGCGAACGCCTGCCGCCAGCGCGCCCGATAGGCGGACCTCCGGCCGGCGTCGACGGCGCAGCCGACGGCGGGCAGGTACCAGTCGATCAGGTGATCGGCTTCGGTCGTCAGGAGGTCGTCGGAATAGCGGGGCAGGCCGGGCGGGACGGCCGTCGCGGCGGGAAGGCGGTGGAGCGCGATCAGCGTGTCGACGGCGAGCTCGTAGAGCGCCGTCTCGTCCTCGCTCCGGTCGAGCAGCCGCGTGAACGTGTCGTCCCCCAGATCCTCCATCAGGAGCAGCCCCTCGGCCGGGTCCTCCGCCGCGATACGCGGCGCGCCGAAGCCGAGCGAGAGCAGGTGGCGGGCGATGGCGGCGTAGGGCTCGACGGGCTCGCGGTCGGGCGGGGCATCCATGAGCACGGCGGTGGCCGCGCCGCGGCGGACCCGGAGATAACGGCGGAACGAAGCGTCGGCGGCGAGCGGCTCGACGGCGGCGCCGGGCCAGCCCGCGCCTGTGAGAAAGCGGTCGATCTCCCGTCTACGCGCGGATTCGCTCAAGCGCCCCTCCGATCCGCTCCCGCCACCCGGGCCCGGCTTCGATCTCAGCCTCGCGGGCGTCCTCGCGGGCGCCCTGGAGAAGGGTGACGAGGAGAGCGTCCCCGGGCATCAGCGGGCCCAGCCGGTCGGGCCATTCGACCAGCGATATCCCGGTCGCGAAAGCGTCCTCGATCCCGAGCTCCAGCGCGTCCTCGGGCGCGTCCACCCGGTAGAGATCGAAATGATAGACGGTCGTCGCGCCGATATCGTAGGGCTGGACGAGGGTGAAGGTCGGGCTCGGCACCTCGACCGGACCCGCGCCGCCCGACGCCGCCCGCGCGTTGACGAAGGCCCGCGCGAAGGTCGTCTTTCCCGCCCCGAGCACGCCGGCGAGCCCGATGACATCGCCGGGGCGCGCCACGCCAGCGATGATACGGCCGAATACCCGGGTCGCGTCGAGGTCGGGGAGGGCGAGGCGCACCGGCGCGCATGTCGGGGGAGGCGCCGACATGGCCGCCGTTCTAGCCGCCGCCGCGACGCCCGGCAAGCGCGCCGCGCCGTCAATAGCGGTAGTATTCGGGCTTGAACGGGCCCTGTTGCCCGATGCCGAGATACTCCGCCTGTTCGGGAGACAGCGCGGTCAATTGGACGCCAAGCTTTTCGAGATGGAGCGATGCGACCTTCTCGTCGAGCCGTTTCGGCAGGACGTAGACCTCGTTTCCGTATTCGGCGTGGTTCTCCCACAGCTCGATCTGGGCCAGCACCTGGTTGGTGAAGGACGCGCTCATCACGAAGCTCGGATGGCCCGTCGCGCAGCCGAGATTCACCAGCCGGCCCTCGGCGAGCACGATCAGCCGCTTGCCGTCGGGAAACTCGACCTCGTCGACCTGCGGCTTGACGTTCTCCCACTTGTAGTTGCGGAGCGCCCCGATCTGAATCTCGCTGTCGAAGTGGCCGATATTGCAGACGATGGCGCGGTCCTTCATCTCCCGCATGTGGTCGATGGTGATCACGTCGATATTGCCGGTGCAGGTGACGAAGATGTCGCCCGCCGGCGCGGCGTCGTCCATCGTCACCACCTCGTAGCCCTCCATCGCCGCCTGGAGGGCGCAGATCGGGTCGATCTCGGTCACCATGACGCGCGCGCCCTGGTTCCGCAGCGAGGCGGCCGAGCCCTTGCCGACGTCGCCGAACCCGCAGACCACGGCGATCTTGCCGGCGACCATCACGTCGGTGGCGCGCTTGATCCCGTCGACCAGGCTCTCGCGGCAGCCGTAGAGGTTGTCGAATTTCGACTTGGTGACCGAATCGTTGACGTTGATCGCGGGCACGCGGAGCGTTCCGTCCTGCGCCATCTCGTAGAGCCGGTGGACCCCGGTGGTGGTCTCTTCGGAGAGCCCCAGCACGTCGTCGAGCAGGGCCGGAAACTTGTCGTGCATCACCTTGGTGAGGTCGCCGCCGTCGTCGAGGACGAGGTTCGGCCGCCACCCGTCCGGGCCCTCGATCGTCCGGTCGATGGCCCACCAGAACTCGTCCTCCGACATCCCTTTCCAGGCGAACACGGGAACGCCCGTCGCGGCGATCGCGGCGGCGGCGTGGTCCTGGGTGGAGAAGATATTGCAGGAGCTCCAGCGCACCGTCGCGCCGAGCGCGGTCAGGGTCTCGATCAGCACCGCGGTCTGGACCGTCATGTGGAGGCAGCCCGCGATGCGCGCGCCCTCGAGCGGCCGGGACGCGCCGAACTCCGCGCGGAGCGCCATCAGCCCCGGCATCTCCGTTTCGGCGATCGCGATCTCCTTGCGCCCCCAATCGGCGAGGGCGATGTCGGCGACCTTGAAGTCGTCTGCGGCAGTCATGCGCGTGTCCCAATTTTTGTGGACGGAGGCTGGCGAGGCGGACGGCGCCATATAACAAGTCGTGTCGGTTGCGGGCAACCGGGAGGGGCGTGCGAGCAGGGTTTCCGGGGTATAGAATGGCCTGATCGACGCCGAGAGCCCTCCGACCATGCCCTACCGCGCTACCCACGCCGACATCGAAGCCTACGACAGGGACGGCGCCGTCCTGCTGAAGGGGGTCGTCGGCCCGGAATGGCTGGAGCGGGTCGCCGCCGCGATCGAGCGGGACATCGAGAATCCCGGCCCTTTCTTCCACGGCTACGACACCGCGGGCCAGGGGCGCTTCCACGGCAATCTCCGCATCTGGGAGACCGACCCGGACCTCCGCGCCTATTGCTTCGAGAGCGGCCTCGCGGAGCTGGCCGCCCGGTTCTTCGGGGCGTCCAAAGTAAACCTCCTCTACGACCAGCTGTTCGTGAAGGAGCCGGGGACGGCGCAGCCGACCCGCTGGCACAACGACCAGCCTTACTGGCCGGTGCGCGGCTGGCAGGTGATGTCGTTCTGGCTCGCGCTCGACCCGACGACGGCGGAGAACGGGCGTCTCGAATTCGTCCGCGGTTCGCACAAATGGGACCGCTGGTTCCAGCCGGAAGCGTTCGGCAAGACCGAGGTCAATACCTACGACGAGAACCCGGACTACGAGGCGATGCCGGATATCGACGCGGCGCGCGGCGATTACGACATCGTCGCCTGGGACATGGAGCCGGGCGACGCCATCGCCTTCCACGCGCTCGCGGTGCACGGGGCGGGCGGCAACCGGCGCGGCGACGTGCGCCGGCGCGGCTATACGGTGCGCTACACCGGCGACGACGCGCGCTTCGATCCCCGCCCCGGCACCGCGAAGGCGCTCTGGGCGGACGGGCTCAAAGAGGGCGACCCGATGGACTGCGACCTTTACCCCGTCCTCTGGCGGCGGGACGCCGCGAGCGCTGCCTGAGCGGAGGCGCCGCCTTCGAGGTCAGGGCAAGCGGTCTTCCGGTTCGGGTTCCTTGCCCCCGTCCCTGAACAGGATGCGCCGCGCTTCCTCGATGTCGGCTGAAGTCCGGCGTTCGGCGAAGAACTCGGCCGTTCTCATCGCCGACAGCTTCTCGGCGACCGCCGTCGTCACGAACTCGTTGATGCTCGTGCCGTCGCGTCTGGCGACCTCGGCTACGGCTTCCTTCAGCGACACCGGCAGGCGCAACGGGTAGGTGGCGAGTCGCTTCTTCATGACATAGGTCCTCACCCCTCCTCGAAGCCGTTGGCGAACATCGCGGCGATCGCCTCGACCGCCGCCGCGGCGTCGCTGCCGGACGCGCTGACCTCGAGCCGGGTGCCCCGGGTCGCCGCGAGCATCAGGAGGCCCATGATGGAGAGCGCCGAGACCGTCTCTCCCTTGCACGCGAAGCGGATGTCGGCGTCGAATTCCTCCGCGGCGGCGGCGATCCGGGCGGCGACGCGGGCATGCAGGCCGCGCTCGTTGACCACCTCGACCGCGCGGCGGAGGACGCCCCGTTCGGCGGTCATTCTTCCTTGTCGCCGAGCAGGCGGGACGCGACGCTGATGTATTTGCGGCCGGCCTCCTGCGCGGCCGCGACCGCTTCCTCCAGGCTTTCCCGCCCGCGCACGCTGGAGAGCTTGACCAGCATCGGCAGGTTGACGCCGGCGATGACCTCGACGTGGCCGTCCTTCATCAGCGAGATCGCGAGATTGGACGGCGTGCCGCCGAACATGTCGGTCAGCAGGATCACTCCGCTGCCGCCGTCGGCCCGCGCGACGCTGTCGGCGATGTCCCGGCGCCGCGCCTCCGCGTCGTCGTTGGGGCCGATGCAGACGGTCTCGGTCCGGTCCTGCGGCCCCACCACGTGTTCGAGCGCGGCGACCAGCTCCTTCGCGAGGTCGCCGTGCGTCACCAGCACCATGCCGATCATGCCCATCGCCTCATCCTGTCACGCCGCAGCTTCGCTGGCGAGATCGCGGTGCGAAGCGGCGGCCTTGTGCCCCTCCCCGGCCATCCGGGCGGCGAGCCTGTCGACGACGAAGACCGAACGGTGGCGGCCTCCCGTGCAGCCCATCGCGATGGTGAGGTAACTCTTGCCCTCGGCCCGGTAGCGCGGCAGCACCACCGCGAGGAACGCGGTCAGCGCCTCGAAGAACGGGGCGAACGCGGGATCGGCCTCGACGAAGGCGGCGACCGCCTTGTCCAGCCCGGTAAGCGACGCCAGATCGGGCTCGTAATGCGGGTTCGCGAGGAAGCGGACGTCGAACACGATGTCGGCCTCCGGCGGCAGCCCGTTGCGATAGGCGAACGAGACCAGCGCGATCGCGGGGGCCGGCGCGTCCCCCAGACCGCAGGCGCCGGCGAGGCGGCGCTTGAGCCCGGCCAGCGTGAGCGTCGAGGTGTCGATGGCCTCGTCGGCGCGTTCGCGGAGCGGCGCGAGCAGCGCGCGCTCCCGGCCGATCGCCTCGGTCAGCCGGCCGTGTTCCGCGAGGGGGTGCCGGTGCCGGGTCTCGGAATAGCGGCGCCTGAGAATCTCGTCGCCACAATCGAGAAAGACCAACCGGATCGGCGCGCGCCGCAGCGCGACGAGGGCATCCAGCCGCGCGTTGACGCCGGCGACGGTGAAATCCCGCGTTCGGATATCGATCCCGATGGCGAGCGGCCGCCCGCTGTCCCGTTCGGGGTCGACGAGTTCCGCGACCAGGGAGAGCGGCACGTTGTCGACCGCCTCGTAGCCGAGATCCTCCAGCGCCTTCAGCGCCGCCGTCTTGCCGGCGCCCGACATTCCGGTGACCACCACGATCCGCGCCGTGGCGGCGCTGCTGTCCTGTTCGGCCGCGATCATCGCGCGCTCGTGGAGTTGGGGGCGGTCTCCCCCGCACTATCGGCCCCGGCGGCGCGCGCGGCAAGCCGGACCTTCGCCGCGGCCGATGCCTCGAAAGGGGCAAGCCGGACCAGCGGGAGCGCGATGCCGGCGAAGCGCCGCTCGGCGGGCTCGGGAAGGCGGCGGGGACGGCCATCGGCCAGAAGTTCGACCGCGAGCCCGAGCGTCGCGCGGGGCTGCCAGGCGACGGCGAGGATGCCGAGCCCGCGGACCTCGATCCTGCCGGCCAGCGTCTCGGGCGGCGCGGCTTCGAGCCGGCCCTCGACGGCGCGGATGTCGACCCGGTCGTCGGCGACGAGGACCGCGCCGCCGTCGATCAGCCGGAGCGCGAGGTCCGACTTTCCGCTGGCGGGCGGTCCGAGCAGCAGAACGCCGCAACCGTCGACGGCGACGCAACTCGCGTGGACCGTCGCCATCGCTCAGCCCGCCGGCAGGCGGACGGTGAACCGCGCACCGGCGATGCCGCCGTTCCCGTCATACCGGTTGGAGGCCGCGATCGAGCCGCGATGCGCCTCGACGATCTGGCGCGCGATCGCCAGGCCGAGCCCGGAATGGCTTCCGAACCGCTCGCTCTCCGGGCGCTGGGTGTAGAACCGCTCGAACACGGAATCGAGGTTTTCTTCCGGGATTCCGGGACCTTCGTCGTCGACCGTGACGGCGAGCGTGCCGTTCTCCAGCGCCGCCCGGACGCTCACCGGCGCGCCGGACGGGCTGAAGGACAGGGCGTTGTCGAGCAGGTTCTGGAAGACCTGGACCAGCCGGCTCTCGATACCGGTCGCGAGCAGCGGCCCGCCGTCGAGCGCGAGCTCCAGCCCGTTGCCGCGATCCGCGCGGGCGGGCCCATGGATCTCGACAAGCGTCTCCAGCAGGCGGCCGATATCGACCTCCGACATCTCGGCCCGGGCGAGCTCGGCATCGAGTCGGGAGGCGCTGGAGATGTCGGTGATCAGCCGGTCGAGCCGGCGCACGTCCTCCTGGATTATCGCCATGAGCTGGCGCTGCTGGGCCGGATCGGAGATGCGGGCGGCGGTCTCCACCGCGCTGGAGAGCGAGGTGAGCGGATTCTTTATTTCGTGCGACACGTCCGCCGCGAAACGCTCGACGGCCTCCATCCGGTTCCACAGATCCGCCGTCATGTCGCGCAGCGCCGCCGACAGATCGCCGATCTCGTCGCGCCGGGCGGTGAAGTCGGGGATCTTCAGATGCTCGTTCCGGCCGCCCTTGACCTGCCGCGCGGCCTCGGCGAGCCGCTTCACCGGGCGCGTGATCGTGTTGGCCAGGTAAAGCGAGAGGATCACCGTCACCCCGAGCGCGACCGCGAACGCGTTGAGGATGCCGAGACGTACGTCGCGCACCGCTTCGCGGATGTCGGCGCCGTCGGCGGTCAACATGAGCGCGCCCAGCACCCGCTTGAAGCGTTGCACGGGAACCGCCGCGACCAGCACCATCTCTCCGCGTTCGTCGTAGCGGAGGCGGGTCCGCGCCTCGCCGCCGAGCGCATCGGCGGCTTCCGGGTAGTCGGCGGCGCGCTGAACCGCGCGCTCGGCGTAGTCGCGCGGGCGGTTGCCGGCGGGCAGGAGGCCGAGCACCCAGTCGTAGACCGCGACGGCGAGACGGTCGGCCAGGCCCTCTTCGCCGGGCGGCGGCAGCGCCTCCTCCTGCACCGGCGCGCCGGGGCCCACCATGTCGCGGCTGTCGACGATCAGCGCGCCGCGCGCGCCGAACAGGCGCGCCCGCGCCCGGGTCGGGCCCACCAGCCGGCGCAGCATCGGCCGCGCGGTGACCGGGAGCAGCGCCTGGCCCCCGCCGGCGTCCTCCCCGGCCGCGCCCTCGCCGAGCGCGCCGGCGAATATCTCCGCCTGGGTGTGGAGCGAGGCGAGCTCGGCCTCGACCAGCCCGTCCTCGTACTGGCCGAGATAGAGCAGCCCGGCGACGAGCGCCCCGAGGGCCAGCACGTTGACCGTCAGCACGCGCCGCGTGAGGGGCGAGATCATCGGAGCATCCCCGAACGTCGGAACGCCGCGCCGGCGGCCGGGGGCCGGCGCGGCCCGGCGGCTCAGTCCTCCCTGTACCGGTAGCCGATGCCGTAGAGGGTTTCAATATGACCGAAATCCCCGTCGACCAGCCGGAACTTCTTGCGCAGACGCTTTATGTGGCTGTCGATGGTGCGGTCGTCGACATAGATGTGCTCGCCATAGGCCGCGTCCATCAGCTGGTCGCGCGACTTCACGTGGCCGGGCCGCAGCGCGAGCGCCATGACGATCAGGAACTCGGTGACCGTCAGATCGACCGGCCGACCCTGCCAGGAGCAGAGATGGCGCGACCGGTCGAGGGTGAGCTCGCCCCGCACGAGCGCGGCCTCGCCGGGATCCGCGGCGTCCTTCCGGTGGCGCCGGAGCACGGTGCGGATGCGCTCCAGGAGAAGGCGCTGGGAGAACGGCTTCTTGATGTAGTCGTCGGCACCCATGCGCAGCCCCAGCACCTCGTCGACCTCGTCGTCCTTCGAGGTGAGGAAGACGATCGGCATGTCGGAGCGTTTGCGCAGCCGCTGCAGGAGCTCCATGCCGTCCATCCGCGGCATCTTCACGTCGAGCAGGGCGAGATCGGCCGGATCGGCGCCGAGCCCTTCGAGCGCGGACGCGCCGTCGGTGAAGCATCGCACGGCGAACCCCTCGGCCTCGAGCAGCATGGAGACCGAGGCGAGGAGGTTGCGGTCGTCGTCGACCAGCGCGATCCGTTGTTTCACGACGCCCCCGCCCTCGTTGGCCGGCACGCGCATGCCGGACGCGGCATGCGGCCGCGACCTGTTAGATGGTGTCTCGCGCGGTCGCGGCAAGCCCGGCGAACCGGTCGCGGCAGGCCGAAGCGCGCGGGCGGCGGCCCCGGTTGAACCGGCGCAACGCACACACTAGTTTCCCGGCTGATACCCGCCCCCGCCATCCGCCCCGCCGGCGCCGTCGGGGCCATGCGCATCCCCGCCAATCCCGGGAGGACGAGAGTGCAAGGTACCGGATCGACCGCTAGTTCATGGGGGTTGGAAAACCACGGGCTCGTCAACCCCGGCCCAGTCCACTGGAACCCGGACGTGCCGGCCCTCTACGAGCACGGGCTGAGGCGGGGCGAGGGCGTGCTGGCGCGGGGCGGCGGGTTCGTCACCGAGACGGGCGAGTACACCGGCCGGTCGCCCAAGGACAAGTTCATCGTCGACGAGCCCTCGTCGTCGGGCGACATCTGGTGGGGGCCGGTCAACAACCGGATCTCGGAAGCGCATTTCGAGGCCGCGCGCGCGCGGATGGTCGCCTATCTGCAGAACCGCGAGCTGTTCGTCCAGGACGTGTACGCCGGCGCCGATCCGGACTATCGCCTGCCGGTCCGGGTGGTCACCGAGCAGGCCTGGCACAGCCTGTTCGCGCGCAACATGTTCATCCCGCCGGCGGAGGCGCAGAAGGCGCGCTTCAAGCCCGAATTCACCGTGCTGCACGCGCCCAACCTGCACTCGGTGCCGGAGATCGACGGCACCCGGTCCGAGGTGGGCGTCCTGCTCAACTTCGCGAAGCGTCTGATCCTGGTCACCGGCTCGCACTATACGGGCGAGATCAAGAAGACGATCTTCTCGGTGCTCAACTACATCCTGCCCGGCGAGGGCGTGCTCTCGATGCACTGCTCGTCCAATATCGGGCCGAAGGGCGACACGGCGATCTTCTTCGGCCTCTCGGGGACCGGAAAGACGACGCTGTCGGCCGACCGCACGCGGACCCTGATCGGCGACGACGAGCACGGCTGGTCGGACAACGGCGTGTTCAACTTCGAGGGCGGCTGCTACGCCAAGACGATCGCGCTCTCGGCCGAGGCGGAGCCCGAGATCTACAACGCCTGCTTCCGCTTCGGCACCCTGCTGGAGAACGTCGTCATCGATCCCGTGACCCGCGAGCCCGATTTCGACGACGGCTCGCTCACCGAGAACACCCGCGCCTCCTACCCGCTCCATTTCCTCGGCAACGTGGAGGAGTCGGGCATGGGCGGGCATCCGGCCAATATCGTGATGCTGACCGCGGACGCGTTCGGCGTCCTGCCGCCGATCAGCCGGCTCACCCCGGAACAGGCGATGTACCATTTCCTGTCGGGCTACACCGCGCGCCTCGCCGGCACCGAGCGCGGCCTCGGCAGCGAGCCCGAGGCGACGTTCTCGACCTGCTTCGGCGCGCCCTTCCTGCCGCGCCACCCGACGGTCTACGCGAAGCTGCTGGGCGAGAAGATCGCGCGCCACGGGGCGACCTGCTGGCTGGTCAACACCGGCTGGAGCGGCGGCGCGTTCGGTGTCGGCGAGCGGATGAAGATCGCCCATACCCGCGCCATGGTGCGCGCGGCGATCGAGGGCAAGCTCGCCTCGGTCGCGGTCGCGCCCGACCCCAATTTCGGCGTGCTGGTGCCCGAGAACGTGCCCGACGTGCCGAACGAGGTGCTGAGCCCGCGCAACACCTGGTCCGACAAGGGCGGCTACGACACCGCCGCCCGCGGCCTCGCGCAACGCTTCGAAGCCAATTTCGAGCAGTTCGAGAGCGCGGTGGACGACAAGGTGAAGGCCGCCGCGATCCGGGCGGCGGCGTAGGGGGACGCGGTGGATCTGCTACCGGGGTCGATCTGCCGATTGTTGCGACGAATGGCGGACGGGAAGCGGTCGCCCGTCGCGGTCAAAGTACCCAACGCCACGACCCTTGCAGCCATGAAGGAGCTGAACGAAGGCAAGGGCAAGCGCTTCGCCAGCGCGGAGAAGCTGTTCAAGGAGATCGGGGCCTGTGGCGTCGGCCCACGCGGCTCGTAAGGGGCGTGAAAAGAGCTATCGTGCGACGGATCACTTTATCTGTTCTGAGGGGATAATCACCTGACAGTTCAGGTCGCCAGCGCGCGATCGTCAAGAGTCGTGCGCGCCGGGAATGGATACCTTTCGATCTTCTTCTTTCCGCCAATCACAGAATTTCTTCACATCTGCGGCGCTTTTTGGATGACATTTCCGGTGAACCAATACAGCGTTGTCCAGATTTGTCGGTCCACCTTCCGAATGAGGTATTACGTGGTGAATTTCTGCTTCCTCCCATGAAACCCTTTCGCTGTGCCCATTCATGCGGCACCACTGACATACTTCCAAGTCTCGGAAGAACACAGTGGACCGTTGCAACTCGGTGAACGCTCTTTGGCTGTCAAGCTTCTTTGGCGACAAAAGCATCAGCATTTCTTGTACGAAGAACGCGTGTCTCCTTCGAATTGTGGTTCCGCTATCTGACCGTGTTTGCGTCCATTGACCATACTCAGTGTAATATTTCTCGTATTCTGAAGTCCGCCGGTTCCTGTTTGCCTCCGTTGCCTTTCGCCGCCGTGCTTCAAATTCGTTCAGTTTGCTGGCTAATTGGTTCTCCCACCCCGCCGCGTATTCGTCCAACAAAGAGTCAATCAAGAGCACAAGGTGAATCAAATAGTGTCCGGTTATTTTCGGTTTTCCGCTGAGTACACTATATAGCTTCTGACAAATCGTCTCAAATCGCCGAGCTTCGTCTGATCTAACATCAAATCCTATATGTGAGTGGTAAAATTCATCAATATTCGCCGATTGGATATCACAAAATTTCTTTTCTTTCTTCATTGTCCAAAACAACATGAAGGATTGTGCTGTCAGCTGTCGCCGTCTGCTTTCATTACCTGTTATATTTTCTCGAAACAAAGGCAACCCCGGCCATTTGTCGACTTCTTTTTTCCCTCCAATTCGGAGCACAAACTCGGTGAAATTTCCGGGCCACGAATCTCGCTTATCTTGGGGCGTTAGTGGCGTCCCACCCTGGAGCCGGATGAATAAGTCTCGAATTGGGTTTTCGTCGTTTGTAACGATTTCGTAAACCACAATGTTTTGAGACTTGAGGCTTTTCTTCAAATCCTCAGTCAAATCATCGAAACGTTTGCCGCCCCACGGGCATACGCTATCTTTTGCGAAATTTGGAAATTTAAAACCAGTTTCACTTGAGGGGTCTAGAAGAGAAAACGCACCTTCGCAATAGCTATAAATGGCATCGATTCGCTGTTGTCCATCTACAACATCGTAAAACGTATTTGTGATGTCCTCATCTGATGTTTCCTTTAGATGAAAATAGAAGGCCGGAATTGAATATCCTCTAAAAATTGAATCAATGAACATGCACTTTTGCACTTGAGTCCAACGCAAGCCCCGTTGGTATTCATGATTTACACGCAATATTTGTTTGCGTTGCAATCTGACCAAACGACCGACGGTCCAGTCTTGTTTGATATTGATCTGCATGAATTACTCTCCCTGTTCAGCGGCTAGTTATCTACATAGTAGGACATTATAGGTCCATGCTGGACCAGTCTAGTAGTTCGGGAATCTTGTTAGCGTTGACCTCCTTGTCCGGAAGCGCCGTGGGGGCCTTGCTTCCTGCAGTTTGTGGGGCGGAGCCGATTCGACGTCGCTGTCCTCGCGCAGCCTGCTTTCACGTTACCCCGCCCCGATCCGTTCGACCTCGATGGTCCGTTCGAGATGGCGCGAGTTGGCGAGGTCGAAGGCGAGCTGCATGCGGAGCCATGTTTCCGGGGTGGACCCGAACGCCTTCGACAACCGGTAGGCCATCTCGATCGAGACCGACGCTTTCTCGTTCACCAGGTTGGACAGGGTTTGCCGTCCGACGCCGAGCCGCCTGGCGCTCTCGGACACCGACAAACCCAGCGGTTTCAGGCAGTCTTCGCGCACGATGGCGCCGGGATGTACCGGATTCTTCTTCGCCATGCCTCTTCGGCGCCGATGGATGCAATCGGTATCGATTGAAGTCAAGGGAGCCTATGAAGATTAGTGACGAGCGGGAGGTCAACGGCACCTCGTCCGTCATGCCCGGAACAAGTCCGGGCATGACGGAAGGGGACGGTGACGACGTTCCCTTCGCCGGTCTGCGCCAGCCGGCCGATCGTCAACCTGCTCGCATAAGCCCCAAGTCACGAGCGTGGGGGAGGACCGCCCCGCCCCTACGCCCGTTTCGCCACCAGGTCGATCTCGATCCTCGCGTCGAGGGCCAGCGCGGTGACGCCGATGCAGGTGCGGGCGGGGCGGCGGTCCTCGTCCCAGTAGGTGGCGTAGACCGCGTTCATCCGGGCGTAGTCCTCGCGGAAATGCGTCAGGTAGACGCGCGCCATGACGACATGTTCGAGACCGAGGCCGAGCGAAGCGAGGACGGTCTCGAGGTTCGCCATCGCCGCGCGGGTCTGGCCCTCGATGTCGGGCGGGAGCGGCGCGTCCTCGTTTCCGGGCTCGTTGGGCATCTGGCCGGTGACCAGCACCCAGCCGTCGATTTCGACCGCGTGGCTGAACGGCGCCACCGGGCGCGGCGCGCCCGCCGCCATGTGGAAAACCGGTCCCGTCATCGTCGTTCCCCCCTGTCGGTCCGCGCGCTCAGCCGTCGAGCACCTGGTCGAGGATCCAGTTGTCGATCGCGTGCACCAGCGGCTCGCGGTGCGAGAACCTTCCGGGCCGGGCGAGCGGAGAGGAGAGCCCGGCGAACTGGCGCTCGGCGATCTCGTTGTCCTCGGCGATCGCGGTCTCGAAGCGCCGGTAGTAATGCGCGGCCACGGTCTCGAAATCGGGTCGGGCCGCGGTCTCGCGCGGGAAGCAGATCGCGACCACGTTGCGCACCCGGTCGGGCGCTTCCGGCAGCATCTGCTTGAACCACATCGAATCGACGTCGCAGCCGATCATCGTCGCCGGGTAGACCAGCAGATATTGCGAGCCCCGGGCCGCCGGGCCGGTCAGCGTGGGGATCGGCGGAAAGCCCTCCGCGCCCTTGAGCAGCGCGCGGGTCCGGCCGCCGGAATCGGACTGGACCAGCACGTATTCCCCGGGCGCGCCGCGCACCGTCTTCTTCCGGATCGACGGGTCGTTCACCGAGTTGCGGTGCACCGTCGCGTGGTGGAAGGACTCCATCGAGTTCTCGACATAGCTCTTCCAGTTGGTGCGGACGATGTAGTCCTCGCGCCGGACGGTCGCCATGTCGTCGAGCCCGTAAGAGGCCAGGTGGTCCCCCAGATCGCCCAGATAGTCGGCCAGCGGCCCGCAGCCGGGATCGAAATTGACGAAGACGAAGCCCGCCCAGCATTCCAGCCGGATCTCGACCAGCCCGTACTCCGAAGGGTCGAAGTTGCGCGCCCGCTCCATCCCGTTGGCGAAGGAAAGCGCGCCGTCGAGGCCGTAGGTCCAGCCGTGATAGGGGCAGACGATGCGCTCGCACCGGCCCTCGCCCTCGAGCAGCTTCGCGCCGCGGTGCCGGCAGGAGTTGGCGAAGGCGCGGAGCCGCCCCCCGCCGTCGCGCAGCACGACATATTCCGCCCCGGCGAGGCTCATGGCCGCGAAGTCGCCGGGCTCCGGCCAGTAATCGGCGCGCCCGACCGGCTGCCACTTGCGCAGGAAAATGCGCTCGATCTCCAGGCGGTAGAACGCCTCCGAGGTGTAGCACGCGGGCGGCAGGGTTTCGGCCTCGGCGAGCGGCCTGCGCACCGCCTCGAATTCCGCAGCGTCCATCGGCCTCCCTCCGCGACCCCGGAAGGCTAGGGCAAATCGCCCCGGGACGGAATGGGGGCCGCCGGCCGCGGTTCCAACCGAGCGGGGTACGATATAGTCTCCCCCACGAAAGGGCGGCGCGATGACGGTCTCCGAAATCCCGCTGATCGACATTTCCGGCTTCGAATCGGGCGGCGCGGCCGCGCGGCGGCGGATCGCGGACGAGGTGGCCGGGGCGGTCGAGGGCATCGGCTTCCTTTCGGTGACCGGCCATGGCGTGGATCCGTCGCTGATGGCGCGGGCCGCCGACCGGTTCGCCGCCTTCTTCGATCTGCCGGAGGCGGAGAAGCGCCGCGCGGCCAACCCGGCGCGCAACATCAACCGGGGCTACGTGCCGATGGGCGAGGAGTTCGTCGCGTCCTCGCACGGCGACGACGCCCCGCCCGATTACCGCGAGGCGCTCGCCTTCGGGCGCGTCGACCTGCCGGACGACCCCTATTACCGCCGGCCCGAGGCGGCCTATGCCTACGAGCCCAATATCTGGCCGGAGGGCGTGGACGGGCTGGGCGACACGGTCCGGGAATATTACCGCGCGCTGGAGGGGCTGAACCGGCGGCTCCTGCGCATCTTCGCCGCGGCGCTGGGCGTGCCCGCGCAATACCTCCTCGACCGTTTCGCCCGCCATGCGAGCGTGCTCAGGGCGATCAACTATCCGGAGCAGGACCCACCGCCGGCGCCGGACCAGCTCCGCTGCGGCGCGCATTCCGATTTCGGCACCCACACGCTGCTGCAGATCGACGACGCGCCGGGTGGCTTGCAGGCGCTGGCCCGGGATGGCGGCTGGATCGACGTGAGCCCGCCGCCGGGCTCCTTCGTGGTCAATATCGGCGACCTGATGATGGTCTGGACCAACGACCGCTGGCTCTCGAACCTGCACCGGGTGGTCAACCCGCCGGCGCGGCCCGGCGGCGGCACCAGACGACAGTCGATCGCCTTCTTCGTGCAGCCCGACTACGACGCCCGGATCGAGTGCATCCCGACCTGCCTGGCCCCCGGCGAGACCCCGCGCCACGCCCCCGTCACCGCCTGGCAACACCGCCACGCCAAGCTCAGCAAGACCGCGCCGGAGGCGAATGTTTGAGGACTTATGCGGATAGCTCTACGGGCGGGAGACCCGCGGCATTTCCTCCGTCATGCCCGGACTCGTTCCACTGCTGTCCGGTTTAGACCCGGATGCCGACTCCGCCCCCCCGCCGTCATGGCCGGACTCGTTCCGGCCATCCACGTCTCGCGGCATCGCGGCGCGAGCCGGGAGGGAACGAGGCGGCGGTCCCACGTGGATGCCCGGAACAAGTCCGGGCATGACGACAAAGGGGGCGCTGCCGGCGCGCGTAAGTCAGCGTCCGCCCTCCCCCGGCCCCTCCCGCGAGCGGGAGGGGAGAAGGTAAGAAAGAAGGGGGGGCGAATCCCCTCTCCCCCGCGGGGAGAGGGTTAGGGGGTCCAGACCGGGTACATAGGTAACGGAATAGACCGGGGACATGGGTAACAGGTCTTGTGATCGGCGGGGAGGGCCTTGCCGATGGTTTGGAAGGAGACCTGTGTTGTGGA
>JAJEHI010000159.1 GCA_022823775.1 Defluviicoccus sp.
GCGCCTCAACATCATGCATCGCCGCTCCATCCTCAACATCAAGGACCCGCCCAAAACGCCGCCAAACGATGCAAGGCAGATCAGTCTCCAACTCAACCAATGCTAAACCGGACACCAGTGGCTCAAGGCCGGGGTGACAACAGGGGGCACGGGCGGGCGGTGCGGGCGATCCCTGTCACCGCCCCCGTATCGTCATGCCCGGACTCGTTCCGGGCATCCACGTGGGACCGCCGCTTCGTTCCCTCCCGGCGCGCACCGCGATGCGGTGAGACGTGGATGGCCGGAACGAGTCCGGCCATGACGCCGGGGGGGGGTGACGGCGACGGGCGATGCCGGCGCTCGTAAGTCCGTGTCCCGACTCGCGCGAACCGTCGGAAACCCGCTCGTACTTTAGCCTCGCGCCCCGTCCGCCGGAATTGAACCGGACAGCAGTGGCTCGAGGCCGGGCTGACGCGCCTGGGGTCGGCCGCGGCGCGGGCTCGTCCTCGGCGCTTGGCGGGAAGTCCGGGTTGGGCGGAGCGTCGGTGGCCGCGGCGCCCCCCTGACGCGACCGCCCGGCTGCGGCATCATGGCGGCATGGAGTCTTCCTTTCTCGGCGTGCCGGGCGTCGATGCCTGGGTGTTCGGCGGGCTGACCGCGTTCGCGTTCGTGACCGCGTTCATCATGTCCACCATCGGCACCGCGGGGGGGCTGATCCTGCTCGCCGCGATGGCGATCTTCTTCGCGCCGGCCGTGCTGATCCCGGTGCACACGGTGGTCATGCTGGGCTCGTCGTCGAGCCTCGCCGCGATGCGATGGCGCTACGTGATGCGGGGAACGCTGCTGCCCTTCGCGCTGGGCGCGGCGCTGGGCGCGCTGGCGGGCGCGCAGATCTTCGTCACGCTGTCGAGCGTCGTCCTCCAGGGCATCCTCGGGGCGTCCATCCTGGTGCTGGCCTGGATGCCGAGCTTCACCCGGTTCGGGCCGGAGCGCGGCCGCTTCGCGGTGCTCGGCTTCGTCATGACCTTCCTCGGCATCTTCATCAGCGCGACGGGGACCCTGCTCGCCCCCTTCGTCGCCGGCGCGACCGAGGACCGCCGCTACATGCCGCCGACGCTGTCTTTCCTGATGTCCATCGTCCATGTCGCGAAGCTGGCCGCGTTCGGCGCGCTCGGCATCGGCGTCGGCGCCTACCTGCCGCTGATCGGGGCGATGATCGCGGTCTCGATGATCGGCAACTATGTCGGCAGCCGGACCCTCGACCGCGTGCCGGAGCGCATCTTCCGGATCGTCTTCCGGATCGTCGTGACCGCGCTCGGCATCCGCCTGCTGTGGGTAACGGCGGTCGAGGCGGGGCTGGTGTGAGCGAAGGAGACCGTCCGCCGTATTTCACGCAAGAGAATCGCACGACCGTGAATTCGACGATATCCAAACGGGCTTTTCTGCAGGCCGTCGGCGCGGCCGCCGGGGTCGGCGCGGTCCATCGCGGCATGGAGGCGCTGGGCCTCGGCCGGACCGGAACCGCCGCCGCGGCGCCGCCCGGCCTGCCGCCGGGCTCGGGCGCGGGAAAGAGCGTCGCGATCCTGGGCGCCGGCATCGCCGGCATGACGGCGGCCCACGAGCTGTCGAAGGCGGGCTACCGGTGCACCGTCCTGGAGGCCGCGGACCGCGCCGGAGGGCGCAACCTGACGGTGCGCGCCGGCGACAGGATCGAGGAGTTCGACAACCGTCAGCGCGTGGGTTTCGCCGAGGGGGGCCATCTTTACGCCAATCTCGGCCCCGCGCGGATCCCCTATCACCACCGGACGATCCTCGGCTATTGCAAGGAATTCGGCGTCGAGCTCGAAGTCTTCACCAACGACAACCGCGCGGCGCTCTATCACCACCGCGAGCGGTTCGGCGGGCGGGCGGTGACGGCGCGCCGGGCGATCGCCGATATCCGGGGCTACGTCGCCGAACTCCTCGCCAAGGCGGCGAGCGCGGCGTCGCTCGACGGCGCGCTGACCGCGGACGACCGGAAGCGCGTGCTCGAAATGCTGGCGGATTACGGCGATCTCGACGACGAACGCCTGTACCGGGGCAGCGCGCGGGGCGGCTATCGCGGCGCGCGGGTGAATGCCGGGTTGAAGCCGGGCGCGCCGGACGACCCGCTCGATTTCGGCGAGCTGCTCCGGTCCGGGTTCTGGCGCCACGCGCCGCGGACGGCGGATTCGCTCAACCAGAACCCGACATTGCTGCAGCCGGTGGGCGGGATGGACGCGATCGCGGGCGCGTTCGAGAGGCGCGTGGGCCGCCTGATCCGCCGCGGCAGCATCGTCGAGGAGATCCGCAGGACCGGGAGCGGAGTCCGCGTCGTCCACCGTTCCGCCCGAACCGGCGCGCGCGCGGCGCTGGAGGCCGATTTCGCGGTCTGCACGATCCCGGCGCCGGTGCTCAAGGACATCGCCGCCGATTTCGCGCCGCAGACCCGCGCGGCGATCGCCGCTTCCGCCTTCGGCGGCGCCGTCAAGATCGCCTTCCAGACGCGGCGGCGGTTCTGGGAAGACGATCTGGCGATCTATGGCGGCATATCCTGGACCGACCAGGACATCGCCCAGATATGGTATCCGCCCTACGGCTATCACCGCGACAAGGGGGTGATCCTCGGCGCCTATATCTGGGGGGAGAAGCCCGGCCTCCGCTTCCAGGCGATGGGCCCGGAGGCGCGGCTGAAAGCGGCGATCGCCGAGGGCGGGCGGGTGCATCCCGGCTACGCGGCGGAGATCGAGGCGGGCGTCAGCCGCGCCTGGGGCAACGTGCCGTTCCAGAAGGGCGCCTGGCCCGCCGCGGACGAGGCGCCGGAGGCGCTGCAACGCCCGGACGGGCCGGTCCATTTCGCCGGCGACCAGACGAGCGCGCTGTCGGGCTGGCAGGAGGGCGCGGCGCTGTCCGCCCAAGCGGCGGTCGCGGCGATCGGCCGGCGGGTGGGAAGGGGAGCGCGGGACGGTTAGGATCGCCCTCGCCATCCGCAAGGAGGACACCGCCATGCCGAGACTGAGGCCGCTCGCCCGCGACGAGGCTCCGGAGGCCGCGCACGAGGCGATGGACCGCGCCGCCCGCGCGTTCGACACACCGATGACCACCGCCGGAATCCAGGCCCGCTGCCCGCCGATCCTGGAAGCGGGGCGGGCGCTCGGCGCGGCGGTGGCGAAGAGCGGCACGCTGCCGGCCGAGCTCCGCTTCCTGGTCTGCGTCCGGGTGGCGCAGATCGTCCGGTGCCCGTTCTGAATAGACACCAACGCTGCCGGGAGCAGCGCCGAAGGAAGCACCGACGAGAAGATCGCCGCCGTGAGCGTCTGGCGCGACAGCGACCTCTTCGGCGAAGCGGAGAAGGCCGCCTTCGCCTTCGCCGAGGGGATGACGGCGACGCCGGCGGAGGTGACGGACGCGGTCTACGAAGAGGCCGCGCAGCACTTCTCCGAGGCCCAGCTCGTCGAGCTCGCCGCGACGGCGGCGATGGAAAACTACCGCGCCCGCCTCAACCGCGCCTTCCTCGTCGAGGCGCAGGGGTTCTACCGGCCGGGGATGGGATCGGACTAGCGGCCGCTATTCGTTGCAAAGCGTACGGCGAATAGCGCGTGCGTCCCGGACCGGATTTCCCCGCCGGGCCGCGCGGCCGCCGCTTCGGACCCGATTCCCGTCCCCGGGGGACACGGAACCGGCGGTTTCGCGAAACGATATTGCGCGCGAGTCCGAATTTTACGACTTACGGCATGTTCTTGAGACGTTAGATAAGTCAGCAAGGCTGACCTTTGTTTCACGTGAAACATTAAATGTAAAGAGCGCGGCATAGGCGGACTCCCCTGCCCTGACGGCGACAGGAGTAACATGTTTCCACCACATCGGGGCCGATACCGGCGCGCCATAACGGGACCGATCTCCTCGGTCTGGGCATCGCGGGGTTCCTGCTGGTCCGCGAATACGCCGCGACGCGCCCCGCAGGTGACACGCAGGAGCGACGAAATCGCGCTTAAGCGACCAACCGGATACGCCTCAAATGGTTCCGAATACCCGGGTCTTTGTTCTAGAATTGCGGCGGGTTGGGGTATCGTCACGAGTTGCCAGTTCCATCCGCGTCTTCGTATCCACCTTCCGGAGAAGGATTCATGAAGCATCTTGCGCCGATCGCGATCGGCACCGTGTTCGCGGCAAGCCTCGTCGCGGGTACGGCCCAGGCCGCCGACAAGGTCGTGAAGATCAAGCTCAGCTACTGGGTGCCTCCCGTACACAAGCTGACGCCCGGCTACAAGGATTGGGCGGCGTCGGTCGAGAAGGCATCGGGCGGTTCGATCAAGACCACCCTGTTCCCATCGAGCCAGCTCGGCTCCGGGCGGGACCATTACGACATGGTGAAGCGCGGCATCGCCGATTTCGGGCTGATCAATCCGGGTTACACGCCGGGTCGTTTCCCGGTGCTTGGAGCCTCCGACCTTCCGTTCACCATCCGGGACAGCCTGCGCGGCGCCCGGGCGCTCACCCGTTGGTACAGGAAGTACGCGGAAAAGGAGATGTCCGAGCACCTGGTCTGCCACGTTTTCACCCACGAGCGGGCGACCTTCCATACCGTGAAGAAGCTGGTGCGGGTTCCCGCCGACGTGAAGGGGCTCAATATCCGCTCGGCCAACCAGACCATGTCCCGCTTCGTCACCGCGCTCGGCGGCAACCCGGTGCAGGTGCCGATCATGGAAGCCAAGGATACGCTCAAGAAGGGCATCACCGACGGGATCACCGTCACCATGGGCGGTCTGGAGGGCAGCTTCAAGTTCAAGGACGCCGTGAAGTTCACCCTCGACGTGCCGCTCTACGTGTCGACCTTCACCCACGGCATCAGCAAGCGGAAATACGCCAAGATGAGCGCCGCCCAGCGCAAGGTGATCGACGATCATTGCACGGCGGAATGGTCCGCCAATACGTACCGTTACTGGTACGAGGCAGACCAGAAGGACCAGGTGACGGCCCGCAAGCTGCCCGGTCACACCTGGACCAAGCCG
The DNA here is from genome assembly GCA_022823775.1 of Defluviicoccus sp. Taxonomy (GTDB): domain Bacteria; phylum Pseudomonadota; class Alphaproteobacteria; order MPNO01; family MPNO01; genus MPNO01. The sequence continues at coordinate 5,010 of JAJEHI010000159.1, forward strand.
ACGGCGGACGAACTCGCGCTGTGGAAAAAGGCCGCCGTCCCGGTCGTCAAGCTGTGGGAGGACTCGGTGCGCAAGGCCGGATACGACCCGGCGGTCGTCTTGAAGGAGATGAACGACGAGTTACGCAAGGAGAGCGCACAGTTCTGATCTCGCAGGTATAACGCCGCCCGCCGGGCCTTGAGGCCCGGCGGGTGCCGGGATTGCCCGCTTTGACGCGAGTCATCGTCCTCATCGAAAAGACCGCCGGCTACGCGCTCGGCTTTCTCGCGCTGATCACCTTCAGCGAAGCGATCCTGCGCTACGGGTTCTCCACGCACATCCCCGACGCCTTCGTGCTCGGCCAGATGATGCAGGGGATCGCGATCTGCTGGGGGATCGCGACCGCCACATATGCCGACCGGCACATCACGGTCGACATTCTCTATACGTTCGGCAGCGACACCATGCGGCGCTGGTTCGATGTCGTCGGCTATACCGTCAATCTCGGGTTCATGGCCGCATTCGGATACGCGATCACCTTCAAGGTCTTCGACATTCTGGAGGCCGGCGAAATCTCGAACGATCTCGCCATACCGCTCTGGACGGGCTACACGCTCGCGTCGGTGGGGATCGTGGCGGCCCTGATCATGGCCGCCATCCGGTGGTGGATGGTGGTCGTGCAGCTGCAGCGGGGACAGCCGCAACATGGATGAGGCCACGGTTGTCGCCATAATCGGCTGCCTGGTCGTCGTCGTCCTGATGCTGATGCGGGTTCCGATCGCGATCAGCCTGGGCTCGGTCGCGGTGGTCGGCTTCGGCTACATGGTCGATTTCGATGCGGCGATGGGGATCCTCATCGATTCCCCGATCCGCACGCTGACCAACTTCAACTTCAGCGTCATCCCGATGTTCATCCTGATGGGGGTGCTGGTCAGCGCGGGCGGCATGTCGCGCGAGCTGTTCCGCGCGTCGAACGCCTGGATCGGCCACCTGCCGGGCGGCATGGCGATGGCAACCATCCTGGCTTGCGGCGGCTTCGCGGCGATCAACGGCTCGTCCATCGCGACGGCGGCCACCATGACCCATGTCGCCCTGCCGGAGATGCGCCGGGTCGGCTACGACCCGGGCCTGTCGGCGGGAGTCATCGCGTCGGGCGGCACGCTCGGCATCATGATTCCGCCATCGGTGATGTTCATCCTCTACGCGATTCTGACCGAGCTCGACGTGGCGACGCTGTTCGTCGCGGGCATCGTCCCCGGCCTGTTGTCGATAGTCCTCTATTGCGCGGTGATCCAGATCCTCTACCGCGTCAAGAAGGACTGGATGCCCCGGGGCGAGCGGGCGTCGTGGCGGGAGCGTATCGACAGCACCAAGGACGTGTGGGCGACGGTCGTCCTGTTCGTCCTGGTCATAGGCGGTATCTACGGCGGGTTCGTCACGGTCACCGAGGCGGCGGGGCTCGGCGTGCTCGGCGCGCTGATCATCGGCATCGCGCGCGGCCGGCTGAACCGCCACACGATCGTCGAGGCGCTGATCGAAAGCCTCAGGACCTCGGCCGCCATCTTCTTCATCCTGGTGGCGGCGTTCCTGTTCCAGTATTTCCTGGCCGTCACCCAGGCGCCGCAGAAACTGGGGAACTTCCTTACCGCGCTGCCGTTCGGGGCGACCGGCGTGATCGTCCTGATCATGATTTTCTACATCCTCGCCGGGATGTTCGTGGACGGCCTCGCGGTGATCCTGCTCACCATCCCGATCTTCTTCCCCGTCGTCCTGCAGCTCGGCCTCGACCCCATCTGGTTCGGGGTGCTGGTCGTCATGACGGTGGAGATCGGGCTGATCTCGCCGCCCATCGGGATGATCTGCTTTATCATGAACAACATGGTGAAGGACATCGGGCTGGTGAACATTTACAAGGGCGTGCTGCCCTTCATCGGCGCGGATTTCGTGCGGTTGAGCCTGCTGGTCGCCTTCCCCGGCCTTGCCCTGTTCCTGGTCCGGCACATGGGGTTCTCCTAGTGGCTCGTGCCATGCCGACCGACGGCCTGGTCGCGGTCGTCAAACGCGACTGCCCGACCTGCGCCCTGGTCGCGCCCGTCCTCGGCGCGCTCCGTCGAAGCGGAGGGCGGCTGACCGTTTACAGCCAGGACGATCCCGGCTTCCCGGAGACCGTCGCGGGCGTCCTCGACGATACCGGGCTCGAAGCGTCCTGGCGTCTCGGCGTCTCCATCGTCCCCACCCTGATCCGCCTCGAGGCAGGGGTCGAAACGGCCCGCGCCGTGGGCTGGAACCGCGGGGAATGGGGGACGGTCGCCCGCGTCCGGGAGCTTGGCGCCGACCTGCCGGAGAACCGGCCCGGATGCGCTTCCCTCACCGAGGAGGACGGGGCCGAATACCGGCTTCGGGCCCGCTACGGAAACACCGGGCTCGCATCGCGCGAAATCCCGCTCGCTCCGGAAGAGGACGCCGTCGAAGCCTGTTACGAACGCGGCTGGACCGACGGCATGCCGGTGGTCCCGCCGACACCCGAGAGGGTCCTGAAGATCCTCGACGGCACCCCGCGGCGGGCAGACGAGACGGTCGGTCTATTGCCCCCGAACCTGGTCCCCTGCACGGTGGAGAAGATCGCGGTCAACGCCGTGATGGCCGGGTGCAAGCCCGAGTACATGCCGGTCGTTCTCGGCGTCGTCGAGGCGGCGCTTATTCCGCGATTCAACCTGCACGGAATTCTCGCGACCACCAACAGCGTGGGGCCGGTCGTGATGGTCAACGGTCCCGTCGCACAGCAGATCGGGATGAATTCCGGCGGCAACGTCTTCGGCCAGGGCAACCGTGCACATGCCGCCATCGGCAGGACCCTGCAGCTCCTCGTCCGCAATGTCGGCGGCGGCGTTCCCGGCGAGATCGACCGTGCGGTGTTCGGAAATCCGGGCAAGTACAGCTTCTGCTTCGCCGAAGACGAAACGGACGGGCGCTGGACCTCCTACGCGGTCGAGCAAGGCTATCCGCCGGAAGCCTCCACCGTGACCCTGTTCGGCGGCGACGGGGTGACGCCGGTCATCGACCACGTCTCGCGCACCCCCGAGGCGCTCTGCAAGACCTACGTCCAGTCGCTTTTGGCCCTCTACAACCGTTACCAGGTGAACGAGGTCGGCGCCTTCCTCGCGGTCGGCGGAGAGCATCAGAACGTGTTTTACGAAGCGGGCTGGTCCAAGGACGATCTGCGCGGCCACCTCGAGGAGCGGCTTACCGTCCGGGTGGGCGACCTCGTGCCGGGACGCAGCGGTCTCGGCCCTCTCTCCGAGGAGGAGCGGAACGACCCGGAACGCCTCGTGCCCAAGTTCCGCACCGGCACGCTCAACATCATCCGGGCGGGCGGACGCGCCGGGAAGTATTCCGCCATCGTCTCGGGCCTCGGCAGTTCCGGAATGATGCCGGTGACGAAGGAGATCGACACATGAACGGATCGGACCGGGTCCTGCTCGACCCGACGGCCGAAATTTCTCCGGTCCAACGGCCGCGGATCGAGCGGCCCACGGACCTGACAGGGTTGACGGTCGGGTTGCTCGACATCGCGAAGCCGCGCGGCGACGAGTTCCTCGACCGGCTGGAGGAGCTGCTGAACGGGCGCGTCGGCGCCATCAGGCGCTATCGCAAGGAGCGGTTCTCGAAGATCGCCGCGCCCGAGCTCAGGCGGCAGATCGGGGAGGAATGCGACGTCGCCGTCGAGGCTCTCGCCGATTGAGGCTCCTGCACGTCGTGCTGTATGCATGACATCAAGGGCCTCGAAGAGTTGGGCGTCCCCGCCGTCGGCGTGGCGACCACGGAATTCGTCGACGCCGCCCGGGTTCAGAACGCCTATCTCGGCTACGATCCGGCGGTGGTCTTCGTGGCCCACCCGATCCAGGACCGGACGCGGGACGAAATCCGGGCGCTGGCGGACGGCGCGCTGGAAGAGATCGTGGCCGGGCTGAGCGGCGGCTGAGCGGGCGGTGGAGTACGACTACATCATCGTCGGGGCCGGCTCGGCCGGCTGCGTGCTCGCGAACCGTCTCAGCGAAGACGGCGGCGTGCGGGTTCTGCTGCTTGAGGCCGGCGGACCGGACCGGCATCCGGGCATCCACATGCCCGTCGCCATGCGGGCGATGCTGCGCCGCAACCGGTTGGACTGGGGCTACGAGACCGAACCCGAGCCCCATTGCCAAAACCGCCGTATCCCGATCCCGCGCGGCAAGGTGCTGGGCGGCACGTCTTCGATCAACGCGATGATCTACGCCCGGGGCCATCCCCTCGACTACGACCAATGGCGGCAGAAGGGGCTGCCCGGGTGGGGCTACGAGGACGTGCTGCCACTCTTCAAGCGGTCCGAGCGGAGTTGGCGGGGCGAGACCGGATACCACGGCGGAGCCGGCCTCCTCCAGGTCTCCCCGCAGGGAATCGGGAGCCCGCTCTACGGCCTGTTCGCGGAGGCTGGCGAAAGGCTCGGTTTCGCCCGGATCGACGACTATAACGGTGCGGAGCCCGAAGGCATCGCCCCGCCGGAATTCACCATCGGGGGCGGCCGCCGTGCTTCCACGGCGAGAAGTTTTCTGCGCCCGGCGCTTCGGCGGGCCAATCTCACCGTCGAAACCCGAGCGCCGGCGCACCGCGTGGTCATCGAGAACGGTCGCGCCGCCGGCGTCGAATACGGCAAGAGCGGCGGCGCCCGGATCGCCCGCGCCGCCCGCGAGGTCGTGCTCGCCGGCGGGACGTACAATTCTCCCCAGCTGCTGATGCTGTCCGGGATCGGCCCCGCCGAAACGCTGCGCGAGCACGGTATCGAGACCGTGATCGATCGCCCGGCGGTCGGCGAGAACCTTCAGGAGCACGTCAACACATTCGCCACCTTCGGGTGCAGCCGTCCAATCTCGTTCGATTCGGAGATGCGCCTGGACCGCATGGCGCGGTCCGTTGTCCGCTGGCTCGTGCTGAAAACGGGTCCCGTGGCGAACATGCCGCTGCAATGCGTCTGTTTTCTTCGCATCCGCCCCGAAAGCGAGCGGCCGGACATCGAACTGCTGGTGAGCCCGGTCGGGCCCGACGCGCATATCTGGTTTCCCGGAGTCAGGAAACCGCTGGGTCACCAATTCTCGTGCCGTATCGCGGTTCTCCATCCCCGGAGCCGCGGTCGGGTGACTCTGCGTTCCGCCGACCCGGCGGATTCTCCCCGGGTGTACTGGAACCTTTTCGAAGACCCGCAGGATCTCGAAATCCTGCGCGAAGGCTTGAAGACGGTACGGCGGATATTCGCCACCCCGCCGCTCTCGGATGCGATCGAGGGCGAGGTCAGGCCGGGCGCCGGCATCGCCGCCGATGCCGAGATAGACGGGTTCCTGCGCGGACACTGCGAAACCGCGCATCATCCGGCCGGCACCTGCCGCATGGGGGCGGACGACGATGCGGTGGTCGATGCCTCGCTCAGGGTCCGGGGCGTGGCGGGGCTTCGCGTCGCGGATTGTTCGATCATGCCGGACGTGGTGGGATCCAACACCAACGCCCCGACCGTCATGATCGCGGAGAAGGCCTCCGATCTGATCCGGTCGCAAGCGGGCTGAGCCGAAAACCGAGGGGTGCGCGCGATGAAAACGAAAAAACTCCATCCGGTCTTCGCCGCGGAAGTCGCCGGCGTGGACGCGGCCCGGGAACCCTCGCCGGAGACGGTCGAGTTCATCGAGCGGGCGATGGCCGAGTACGCCGTCGTCGTGTTGCCCGGCCAGGACCATGTAACGGACGAGCAGCACGCCGAATTCTCCCGCTTTTTCGGGCCGCGGGAAACGCCGGCCGGCGTGGCGAGCGGGCATCGCACGAAGAAATACCGGCTGGGCCGGTACATGTTCGACGCCAGCAATCTCGACGTCGACGGCTCGCTGCTGCCGGCCGACCATCCGCGCCGCAGGATGCGCGCGGGCGATACGCTTTGGCACACCGATTCGTCCTTCAACCCCATGCCGACCAAGTGGTCGATGCTGCGCGCGGTCGCCGTCCCGCCCGAAGGCGGCGCGACGGAATTCGCCGATTGCCGGGCGGCTTATGACGACCTCGACGAAGACACGAAGACCGAGATCGAAAACCTCGCGGCCGAGCACAGCCTCTGGACGTCGCGCAGGAGGGCCGGATTCGAGGATGTCACCGAGGAGCGCGTCGAGGGTCTGCCGCCGGTCATCCATCCTCTGGTGCGCACGATACCGCGCTCGGGACGCACGGCGTTCTATGTCGGGGCGCATGCGGGGCGCGTCTACGGCATGCCGGAAGAGGAGGGGGAAGCGTTGCTCAGGCGGCTGACCGAATTCGCGACCCAGCCGAAATACGTCTATACGCACCGGTGGAAGGTCGGCGACATCGTCATCTGGGACAACCGGGCGGTGTTGCATCGCGCCGGGAAATTCGAGGGCACCCGGCGCCACCGGCGCGATATGCGACGGACTACCGTCGACGAGTTCCAACCGAGCTGGGCCCGTCTTGGCTGAGAGTCGATGCGCGGCAGTCCGATACCGCCGATACGGGGACGATGTCAGCCAGCCGTGCAGCCGCCGTCGATCGGAATGGCGGTGCCGGTAATAAAGCTGCCGGCCGGCGAGGCGAGCAGCAGGGCCAGGCCCTGCAGCTCCGACGGTTCGGCGATCCGGCCCATGGGCACCATGTCGGTGAACGCCTTGACCGCCTCGGGATCGTTCAGCCGTCCGTTGCCGATATTGGTGAAAAACGGTCCGGGGGCGACCGCGTTCACGGTGACGTTGTAAGGCGCGAGTTCCATCGCCGCCTGACGCACGAGGTTGATGACCGCCGCCTTGGTCACGGCATAGGCGTAGCCGACCAGATGTTCGGACTGGAGCCCGGCGATCGACGACGTGACGACGATGCGCCCCGATCTCTGGCGTTTCATGTGGCGGGCCGCGGCTTGAACGGTCGCGAAGACGCTCGTCTGGTTGACATGCACCACCTCGTCCCACTTCGCCAGGTCGATCGCGTCGATCTGGCCCCCTTCTCTCAGGTAGCTCGGACCGGCACCGATTCCGGCATTGGCGAACACGGCATCGAGCCGGCCGCGGGTTTCGGCCGCCTCGTCGATGGCTGCGCGCAGGGTGGCAAGGTCGGCGACGTCGAGCTCCACACCCTCCACCGAGGCGCCGGCCTCCGAGAGGCGCCGGGTGTGGCTTTCCAGCGTATCGGGATCGATGTCCGACATGACGACATGCGCCCCGTTGTCGGCCATGACCTCGGCCATGGCGAGGCCCAGGCCGCTGGCCGCGCCTGTGACGAAGGCGACGTGACCGGAAACGTCGAAGAGCTCCGCTGCTTTCACGCCTTTTCTCCTCAAATTGCGACTTGATTTCCGGTGCCTTCTACCGCCCGATCGTACGCGTCTCTCGGGCGTACGCAGCACCGGGCAATGAAGTCGCGGGTATGCGGGTGGGAAAGAACGAAGATTCGGTGGAAGATGGCGAATCCGCGTCTGTCCGCGGAGAATTCGCCGCCGGACCCGGCGCGCCCGGGACGCCGAGCGATCTGTCGATGCGGATCGTCCAACGTCCCGATTAATCGGCATAGCGTCTACCATCCGCCCTTCTCCAGCCACTCCTCCATGAGTTCCATCTTCTCCAGCCCGAAGAAGGGTTCGCCGTCGACGATGAAGAAGGGCGAGCCGAACACGCCCGCCTCCAGGGATTCGTCGACCGCCGCGCGCAGCAGGAGAGCGGCCTCGCCGTTGTCGAAACCGGCGCCGAGTGCCGCCCCGTCCACGCCTTCCGACGCGGCGATGGCCATGACCGTTTCCGGCGCACCGATGTCGACCCCCTCCTGCCAGTAGGCGCGCAGCAGCCTCTTCGCGACCGGCTTCGCGCGTTCGGGGTCGTGTCGGCGCAGCCAGTGGAAGGCGCGTCCGGCCGCGAGGGGCCGGGACTGGACCCGGCCGGAACCCAGCGGCGGCGACAGCACGATCCCGTGGCGGCGGCAATAGCGCTCCGCGTCGCGCTGCGCATAGGGACCCTTGAGCGGCGTCTCCGGAATCGGCTTCAGGCCCATCACCTTGAGTACCGAAATGCCCGTCAGCATCGAGCGCCAATCCGCTTCCCGGCCGTACTTCGCGGCCAGCGCGTCGACCCGCAGGCTGGCCAGGAACCCGAACGGCGAGATGAAATCGAAATAGAAGAAAACCGGTTCGGGCCGCGGTTCGACGGTCATCGCACCAGGCGCTCGCGCAACGCGACCTTGGCGATCTTGCCGAACCCGACGCGAGGCAGCGCGTCGACGACGATCACTTCGCGCGGTACCTTGAACCTGGCAAGCGAGGCGCCGCAGCGCTCCAGGATGCGGCCCTTGAGCGTGTCGGAATCCGCTCCTTCCGCCGCCACGACGAAAGCGACCGCGACCTCGCCGTAGTTCGGATGGGGACCGGCGACGACCGCGTTCTCGCGCACGCCCGGGACGGCGGCGATGACGGTCTCGATCTCGAACGCCGAGACACCCTCGCCACCGACCTTGATCACATCCTTGATCCGGTCGGCGAAAGTGATCCAGCCGTCTTCGTCGCGGCGCACCCGGTCACCGGTGCGGAAACGGCCGCGCTCGTCGAACGCCTCGGCATCGGCTTCCGGGCGGTTGTCGTATTCCCTGAAGATCGACAGCCCGCGCACCCCGCCCACGTAAAGCGTTCCGGTCTCGCCCGGACCGACCGGGTTGCCGTCGTCGTCTTCGATGAAGATGCGGTAGGCCGGCGACGGCCGGCCCATCGAATGGGGCCGCTGGTCGGACCACGGGTCGCCGGTCATCGCCATGGCGACCATTTCGGTCATGCCCCATCCGCTCAACTGCGCCACCCGGAAGCGCGCCGCATGCTCGGGTTCGTAGCTGCCTACGGTCCACTGCCGGAAGCAGTGATCGGGAACGTCCTGCTGCGCCAGCACGCCGGTGATGAACGGGACCTTGGCTCCGAGCGTCGCGCGATGCCTGAGCGCGGCAGGCCAGAAATTGCTGGCGGAAAAGCGTGGCTGGACCAAGGCCGTCGCGCCGGCGAAGACCGTCGGCAGGAAAGACCAGGAAAAGCCCACGACATGGAACATCGGCAGAACGATGTGCATCACGTCGTCGGCGCGAAAGCCCTGCTGCAAGGCTCCCAGCTTGGCGCCCCAGAGCATGTTCGCGTGCGTCCACAACACGCCCTTGGGCAGCGAGGTGGTCCCCGTGGTGTACATGATCGCCGCGGGAGCCGAGGGATCGGGTTCGCGGCGCGGCAGGGGATCGGCGGCGAGAACCGTCCAGGAATCCCCCCGCGCGGGCGCTTCGGCGGGCGTGCCGGCGTCGGTCTCGGTGACCGCGATCCAGTCGAGCGAGGGGCCGTGCTCGGCGACGAGGCCAGCGAGGCGCGGCTGGGTCACCGCGGCGCGCACTTGGGCTGCGCCCGCCAGATGCACCAACTCCTGTCCCGCGACCGCCGGGTTCGTCAGCACGCCGACGGCGCCGATCCAGCAACAGGCAAAACGGGCGATCAGGCTTTCCGGGCAGTTCTCCATGTGGATCAGGACCCGGTCGCCAGGCTGGATCCCGCGCCGCGCCAGACCGCCCGCGACCCGGCTGACCTCGTCGACGAACGCGGCGTAGGACCACACCCGTTCCGCCCCGTCCGGCGGCGACCAGATCAGCAGCGGATGCGCCCCGCGCTGTCGCGCGCGCTCGGCCAGCAACGCCGGCACGTCCGCGCCGGCGAACGGGTGAAGGGGTTCAGCCTGGGTCATCGCCTGCACGCCTCTCGACTTTCGAACGGAACCGTAGCGGGCATGCACCGCAAGAGTAACCCCGGTCGACCGCGCCACCGGAAAACCGGCCCCCGGTTGACCGGGGACGAGGCAAATGACATCAACCCGCGACCCGGCGACGGCGGTCGAGAGGAGGAATCGAGGAATGTCTCAAACCGATAGCGGCGAAAGGCTTACCGCGAAAGGCAACACGGCTTTCGTCGAGTTCGAGGACGGCATCGCCTGGGTCACCATGAACCGTCCCGAAAAGCGCAACGCCATGAACCCGGCGCTGAACGACGACATGTGCGAGATCCTGGACACGCTGGAATACGACGACCGGTGCAGGATCCTCGTGCTCACCGGCGCGGGGAATTCATGGACCGCGGGAATGGATCTCCGGGAGTTCTTCCGGGCCGTCGATTCCCTGTCTCCGGAAGAGCAGGTTCGCCAGCGCCGCTCCGCCGAGATGTGGCAGTGGCGCAAGCTCCGCACCTATCCCAAGCCGACCATCGCGATGGTCAACGGCTGGTGCTTCGGCGGCGGCTTCACGCCGCTTTGCTCCTGCGATCTCGCGTTCGCCGCCGAGGACGCGCAGTTCGGCGTCTCCGAGGTCAACTGGGGCATCATCCCGGGCGGCGTCGTCACCAAGGCGCTGGAAGAGCTCATGGGAAGCCGCGACGCGCTCTACTACATCATGACCGGCGAGACGTTCGACGGCGTCGAGGCGGCGCGGATGGGCGTGGTCAACAAGGCGTTTCCGGCCGACCGGCTGCGCGACAGAACCCGGGCGCTGGCCCGGACGCTGATGGAGAAGGGTCCGGCCGTCCTCAACGCCGCCAAGGTCACCTTCAAGTACTCGCACCTGATGGACTGGGATACGTCCGCCCAGTTCATCGGCGCCAAGGGCGCGCAGCTCCGCCTGATCGATCCCGAGGGCATTCGCGAGCGGGCCATGGCCAGCTTCCTGGACAGAAAGGAGTTTCGGCCCGGGCTGGGCGCGTTCGACCGGGAAGGCGAATGAACGCGGCGGCACGGCTCGTGCGGTTCCGATGCGGCGAATTCGCCTGGAATACCTTCATTCAGGGCACAGAGACTCAGTGTCTTGCAAGCAATGCTGAAGTCGACTGAATTGCCGACGAAAAGTACGAATCCCAAAGACTTCGCACTCCCGATACCAGCGGCGAACGCAGGGCATTCATGGCGGCGTTTGGCGAAGAAGTCGGTCCATAACCTGAAGGTCGCAGGGTCAATTCCTGCCTCCGCAACCAAAAACCCCCTCTGTTTCAACTGGATAGCGGGGATTTTCTTTTCCTCGTCACGCACGTCATTGTTTCGCCGTAAGCATATCGTGCGCGGATTCAAGCCAAGTCGAGACGCCAGACGTCGATCGGTGAGTGCCCGTGTCGAAGATCGGACGTAGCGCACGGTTGGGCGGCTTTGCCACGCAGCCCAGCGCCCGGTGCCGGCGGCTACCGTAAGTTCACAGCTTGCTGGCTAGTACGTGGATTGCGGGTCTCGCAGGCTGCTCAGGATCTTTGTCGTGCTGCCATTCCGCGGTTTGCCGGGAACGAGAAGATGCCGGACAAGCCGGAATGGTCGGCCGTGGTGCTCGGCGGTGAGACTGAGGGCCTCTGAACGCCCAAGGGTCTCGGGTTTCCGCTTCCGGCGGCGGTCTGGCGCGGCGCTCGAACCGGGCTCACCTTGTGTCGGGACCAACAGCGGGGCGCGGGACAGGGTGCGGAAGTCATCCGACCCGCCGGGAACCCAGCAAGGGCCTGTCCCGGAACCGTTTTCACGCACCGAATGTACGCACGCGCTCGCCCATCGTGAGAAATCCGGGCTAATTTTCCAACGCGCAGATCGGGCGGCTCGCGAGGCTGGCGAGTCCGATCTGGTTCCCCACTGGATCGCTTCCGGAGATTGCGGGTAGAACGCCACGTGGCGCTGGGACACCTATCCGCCGCCCGCTCTCTCGCTCGGTCTCCGCGTCGGCTTTCCGTCGCGGAGCGACCTCCAGACACTCTCGGACGTCAACGGCATGTCGAGATGCTCTACGCCGTGGGCACGCAACGCATCCAGCACCGCGGAAGCGACCGCCGGTGGCGCGCCGACGGCGCCGCTTTCCCCGGCGCCCTTGACCCCCAGGAGGTTGGTCGCCGTCGCTTCTTCCTGGTCCAGTTGCGTCTCGAAGCCGGGCAGGTCGCTCGCGCGCGGCAACGCATAGTCCATCAGGGAGCCGGTCAAGAGCTGGCCGTTCCGCGGGTCGTAGCGTATTTCCTCAAGGACCGCTTGACCGATGCCCTGGGCCAGGCCTCCGTGGGTTTGTCCGTGCACGATCGGCAAGCTGACGATCCGGCCGGCGTCGTCCACGCCGTGGAAGCGGTCGATGCGGATCTCTCCCGTGTCGGGGTCGATCTCGACCTCGCTGACATAACACCCGTTGGGAAAGCAGAACGGCGCCTCGGCTTCTCCCGTTGCCCGCACCGTCTGGTCGGGCTGCGACGACACCAGTTCGCGCATTGCGATCTGGCGGTCGGTGCCGACGATCGCCAGCGTCCCATCGGCGAACGCAATGTCCTCCTCCGAGGCTTCGAGCCGGCTGGCGGCGAGAGCCTTGAGACGTTCGACGAGATTCTCGCATGCCACGACCACCGCGGACCCACCGGTGTAGAGCGAGCGGGAACCGTAACTTCCCGGACCTTCGGGGGTGGTCGCCGTGTCGCCCTGCACGACGTCGATGGCTTCGGGGGGTAGCCCGAAGATCATGCCGGCAATCCGCGCATAGGTGCTCTTCAGGCCCTGGCCCATGTCCTGGGTTGCGGAATGAAGGCGCACCCGGCCTTCGGGCGTCGCCGCCGCCTCGACGGTCTCTTTCGGCGACAGCCCGCTTGTCGAATCGATATGGTAGGCAAGACCCCGGCCCCGCAGTCGGCGCCTCTTCCGCGCGTCGTCGCGGCGCGCCTCGAAACCGCCCCAATCCGCGAAGGCCAGGGCGCGCTCAAGCAGGCGCGGAAAGTCGCCGCTGTCATAGGAAAGCCCGGAGACGACGCGAAAAGGCAGATCGCTCCGTCGCACCAGGTTGCGACGGCGCAACTCGACCGGATCGACACCGAGCCGCGCGGCCGCGACGTCCAGGATCCGCTCGATCCGGTGGATCGCCTCCGGCCGGCCAGCGCCGCGATAGGGACCGGTCGGCGTCGTGTTGGTCAGCACGGTTCGCACCGTGATGTCGGCGACCGGCACCCGGTAAGCGCCGGTGGCAATCCGGTTGCCCGTCGTCGTCGCAATCGGAATGCCGAACGGCGTGGCATAGGCCCCGAGGTTCGCGTGATCGACAATGCGCAAGGCCGTAATTCGGAGCCCGTCGTCGAGACCGATCTCTATTTCGCAGGCGTGATCGCGCGCGTGATAGTCGGAAAGGAAACTCTCGGCGCGCTCCGCGCGCCAGCGCACCGGCCGCCCGAAACGCCGCGCCGCGTAAAGCACCAACCCGTCTTCCACGCAAGGGGTCACCCGGCCGCCGAACGCGCCGCCGATATCGCCGACCTTGATCCTTAGCCGCTCTCTCGGGAGGCTGAAGACGGCATCGGCGAGGAGGGCTCGGCCGTGGTGCGGCGCCTGATTGGGGCAATGCAGCGTCCAGGTCTCGCGGGCCGCGTCGTAAAGCCCGATGGCGGCACGCGGCTCCATCGGGTGCGGAATAAGCCTGTTGTTCCGGACCCGGAGGTCGACACGATGCCTTGCCTGGGCAAGGGCCGCACGGCACGCCGCCGGGTCGCCCAGGCGAAGCTCTCCCACGACATTGCCGCCGCCGTTCTGCACACGAGGCGCACCGGCTTCGGCGGCCGCCACCACATCGGTCACGCAGTCCCGCGGCGCGTAGTCGATGACGACGCGTTCGGCGGCCTCCTCTGCCGCCGACAAACTCCCGGCCACCGCGAACGCGATCGGCTCGCCGACATACCGCACGACCCCTCGGGCCAGGAGGGGCATGGCGAGCGTGCAAACCGGCCCCCCTCTCGGCGCGTCGACAGTGCTCATGAACGGCAGATCGCCGATACCGTCGTTGGCCAGGTCCTCCCCGGTAATGACCCCCGCGACGCCTTCGACGCGCAGCGCCGCCGCGACGTCCAGCCCGCGCAAACCCGCCGAAGATTGGGTCGAGCGAACGACGACGCCATGAAGCTCGCCCGGAAAGCTGAGATCGTCCGTGAACCGCCCCCGCCCCCGCAGCAGCCTGCTGTCTTCAAGCCGGCCGGAGAACTGCGCCGGCCAGCTGCGGTCGAAAGCGTGAGCCAATTGGCCGCTCCAATGCATCGCCGCCGTCGCGACTTGGGACGACTCTACCCGCTTCTGGGCGAAACGCGACCGTTCTACGCGGCATCCTCCGGCTTGCCGCCGGGGAGCACGTTCCAGTCGTGGGTGGGGAGGATCACGTCGGCCTTCGACTTGATGTCGATCAGCGCCCGGCGCATCGAATCGAGGTCGTAATAGATGCCCGGCAGGATCTCCCGCTCGATATTGAGGTCGAGCTTTCGGGCGATGTCGCCGATGATCGCGACAACCCCGTCCGCGGTCTCGACATAGATGCACTGGTGGCCCGGCGTGTGCGAGTTGGCGTAGAGCACGCAGCGGATGCCCGGATAAGGCTCGTAATCGCCTTCCATCAGGTCCACCCGGCTCCACAGCGGGTCGACCAGGTCGGCCACGTCCGCACGGTCGAAGAAGAGGCCTTTCCCGCCGATTTCGAGTTGTTCCGGGCCCATCGGCGCGGCCGCCGCCATGAGCTCGGTCCGCTGCAGGACGAAGCGCGCGTTGGGCAGGAGGTTGCACCCGCCCGCGTGGTCGTAGTGCAGGTGGGTCAGATGGCAGTACTTGATGTCCTCCGGCGCATAGCCGTGCCTGGCGAGCTGCGCCGGGATGGTCTGGTCGTCCGCGACGCGGTGCGGGCCGAGCCCGTGGACCTCCTGCGCCCGCTCGGCGCTGCGCATGCCGGTGTCGATCAGGAGCGGACCGTCCGGCGTTCCCTCGACGAGGAAAGCGAGGATCGGCACCGACGAGGCGCCGCGGGCCTTGGTCAGGCTCCAGAATACGTCGAGCACATCGGGTACCACGGCATCGCCAAGCAGGAGCGGAGTCACGCGATAGCTCATGGGTCAGGCCTCCCGTTCGTCTCGGATGGTAGGGCCTTGCCGCGCCGCGTGGGAAGGCTCGTTAGCCATAGCCGGTCACCAGCCAGGGGAAGAAGATGATCAGCAGCAGCACGACGAACATGACGACCGCGAACGGCGCCGCGCCGATGAAGATGTCGGCCAGCGATATCTCGTCGGTATCCAGCGTGCTCTTGATCACATAAGCCGACAATCCGAGCGGCGGGGTGAGGAGCCCGATTTCGACCGCGATCACCGTGACGATCCCGAACCAGACCAGATCGACGCTGTAGCCCTCCAGCAGGGGCAGGAAGATCGGGATCATGATCAGCATGATCGAGATCCCGTCCAGAATGGTGCCCATGATCACGATGATCACGGCGTAGAAGATCAACAGCGTGAAGAAGCCGAGCTCCAGCCCGTTGACGAAGTCGTTGATGAACACCGGAACGCCCGAAAGGGCGAGCAGCCTCGTGTAGATGTTAGCGGCGATGATCAGCATCAGGATCGAAACGGTGACGTGGCCCGTCTCGACCAGCACCTGCCACACGTTCCGCCAGGTGAGCTTGCGCCGGGCGAAGGCCAGAATGAGGGCGCCGAGCGCACCGACCGCGCCGGACTCGGTGGGGGTGAACCAGCCGAGATAGATCCCGCCGATCACCGCGAAGACCAGCACCGGAAGCGGCCACAGGCGCAAGGTCGCCGCCGCCAGGGACTCCACGGGCTCGCCGGAAGCGGCATCGCCCGCTTCCTCACGCATGACCGTTCTCGGCAAGAACGTCGCCATGCCGAGAATGGCGATCGCGAAGGCGAAGGACAGCAGGATTCCCGGCACGATGCCGGCGATGAACAGGTCGCCGATCGACTGCTCGGCCAACAGGGCGTAGATGATCAGAAGCAGGCTGGGCGGGATCAGCATGCCGAGAACCGACGAGCCGGCGACCACCCCGACCGCGAAGCGGGGCCGGTAGCCGAGCGAGATCATCTCCGGCACCGCCAGCTTGGTGAAGACCGCGGCCGAAGCGACGGAAATCCCGGTCACCGCCGCGAAGACGGCGTTCGCCGCGACCGTGGCGATCCCGAGGCCGCCCCTGATCCGCCGCATCAGCATATTGGCGACCACATAGGCGTCCTTGCCGAGATCGGAGACGCTGACCAGGAGGCCCATCAGGACGAACAGCGGTACGACCCCGAAGACGTAGCCCGCGACGGTGTCGTAGGCGGCGATGGCAAGGAGCTTGGTCGCGAGCGTGACGTTGCCCTTGACCGCCCACACGCCGATCAGCGAGACGACGCAGAGCGTGACCGCGACATGCATGCCGAGATAGATCAGCAGCAAGATCGCGCCGATCGAGATCAGCCCGATCTCGACACCGCTCACTTGAGCATCTCCGCGAGCCGCCGGCGATCGTCCGGGGCGGCGGGTTCCAGCCACCCGAATACGACCGAGACATCGCGCCACGCGAACAGGCAATACTGGATCGCGGCGACCGCGCAGCCGACCAGGATGATCAGCCGCACCGGCCAGACCGGGTAGCTGACATAGCCCTGGATCCCGGCATACTCGCCGGTTGCCCAGGCCTCGACGAAGAACGGGTAGCTCGCGTCCAGGATGAGGACGAACAACCCGGCGCCGACCAGGTTGAAGACCAGCGTCATCGCATGCGAGAGACGCGGCAGCCGGGTGCGGAAGATGCGCAAGAGCCCGTCCGAGCGAGTCATGCGGCCCGAGCGCAGCGTATGGCCGAGCTGTATGAACACGATGCCGACGATCGAGAGCTTCACCAGCTCCGGCACGCCGCGCAACGGCATCGAGAGCGCGGTCCGCCCCACGATGTCGACAATGATGACCACCATGAGGACGGCGATCCACAAGCTGCCGAGCGAGTTGAGCGCCGAGACCGCCGCTTCGAAGGTCGCGAAGCGGCGCCAGCCCGGCTCGTTCGAGGGGTCCGTCCGATCGCTCATGGCGGGGCCGCCGGCTTCACGCGCGGCCCCGGGCTACGCTGTCGGATGCCCTATTCCTTGTCCCACTCGCGCACCAGCGGGACCTTGTTGGCGCGTAGCTTGTCCATATATGCCTTGAGCACCTTGTTCCCGGCGAAGCCCTTGGCTTCGACGCGAGCCGCCCACTCCTTGGCGATGTTGGGCATCGCCTTGGCCCAGGCGAGTTTCTGGTCGAGCGGCATCTGCGAGAACACCACGCCTTCGGCCTTCATCTTTGCCTCGAAGGTGTCGACGAGCTTGGTCATCGTGTCGTTCTGGGCGTTGCGGTAATCGACCCCCGCTTCGCGCATGGCCTTCCTGACCGCATCCGGCAGCTTGCCCCAAACCGACTTGTTGACGGTCACGCCGCCGCCCGGCATGGCGCCGAAATTCACCTTGGTGGCGTAGCGCGCGATCTCGTGCAGCTTGTTGGGGTAATAGCCGGTGGTGAACGCGATCAGCCCGTCATAGACCCCGGTCTTGAGATTGTTGAAATGGACCGCGAAGTTTCCCTGCACGGGCACGATGCCGATCGGCGCCTCCCAGAGCGACACCGCCCCCGCGCCCGCCAGCTTGCGGCCTTTGAGGTCCTTGAGCGAATTGATCGGAAACTTGGTCAGCGGGTAGAACGTGTCGAACCCGATCGGGGCGAGGAAGACCTGGCCGTGCTTTTCCCACGAGCCCGACATCTCGGGCAATTCCTCGTGCAGCTCGTGGAAGACCCGCAGCGCAAGGCCGAGGTCGTCGGAGCCGAAGGGCGCCATATAGGCGACGTTCTGGAGCGGCAGCTTGGCCTGCTCGAACAACGAGTAGAGCATGCCGGAATCGGCGATGCCTTCCTCGATCACTTCCAGCGTGCCGCCCACCTTCGACAGCGTGCCGCCATAGGCCGTGGTCCAGTTGATCTTGTGCCCGGTTCCCTCGAGCCTCTTATCCACCCCGGCGATGAACGAGGTGCGGGTCAGAGAGATCCAGGGCATATGCTCGCCCTGCGGCGCGGCGAAGGTCAGGTTGAACGTCTTGGCGGTCGCCGGTCCGATCGACAGGCAAGCCGCCGTGCCAAGCGCGGCCGCGACATGTCGCATTGCAATCTGCATCGAATTTCCTCCCTTGGCGTTCCCGGCCGACCTGCCAGCATCCCACGCCGCGACCGGATTTCGTTCTCTCAAGGTTAGAACATCGCCGAGTCGGTTGCCAAGCCGGTGGAGGCCCGTGCGCCGCGACGATTTGAGTAGACGGCGTTGCCTTGAAGGTCGCGGTTACGGTCACCTCGGCCCAGTCGAGCGGTGGGAAGAGAGCGATTGCGGGAGGTGCGGACCTGCGCGCTCTCGCTGGTGCTGGGCACCATCGACGTGCGCCTCAAGCCGGGTCTGCCGGTAGCCGGTTGCGTGATCCCGATCCGGCTTGACCTCCGCCGACTTGCCGCAGATGAAGCGATCACCGTTCACGTGGAGATTCCGGTGGACGTTCCGGAGGACAGCCATGTCGCCCCCACTACGAGCGGTACCCGTGCTTCCGCGGCGCATCGCGCGGTCCGCCATCCACGATTTTGCCTTTGGCCGGCCAAACGATCGCGGCGCGTCCATGGAATGGCCGGAGTAGTAACTGCCCGAGCCCGAAAGGAGCAATACGCAGACATTGCGTATTGCTCGACACCGCGGCGCGTACGCCGGACGCCGTACTGCCTTTGCCCCACCTCTCCGCGCTGTGCTGTGAGAGGAAGACGCCGCCGTCCACCGGTTTCCGTCCGTCTTCGTCCTCGCGGACAAGAGACAGCGGGGCTCCCTCGCCGACCGCGTTGAGGCGAGCTGCCGTCTCGGGTCCGATCAGAAGCGGAAGCCGGATGCTGTCGGCCTCCCCTCCCCGAGTGGCGTGCCGGTCCCGCGCCTAGTGGAGGCGTTTGATCTCATCCCTGGACAGAAAGCGTGTCAATGCCAGCCTTCGGTTTGGTTTGAGCGGCATCGGCGATGGTCAACCTGTCACTTGGCTGGGAGACGAGCTTGGCCGAAAAACCATCAGGGCACTAGCATTCGAAGTGGACCAGCCGGTGGAGGCCGATCACCGGGCGCCCCGACTAGAGCCCGTTAACACTAATGATACGATTCGTATTATGGTTTTCGGATGGAACTCACGGAAGCCCAATACGCCCGCATTGCGCCGCACCTTCCGGTGCAGCGCGGCAATGTCAGCCTGTCGAACCGGCAGGTTCTCAACGCCATCCTGTATGTCGCCGAGCATGGCTGCAAGTGGCGCGGCCTGCCATCCCGGTTCGGCAACTGGCACACGATCTACACTCGGATGAACCGGTGGTCGAAGAACGGCGTTCTGGACCGGGTGTTCGAGCAGTTGCAGCGCGAGCGGATCGTGCGCCTCAGGATCGAGGCGGTGTCGCTCGACGGCACCGTGGTCGAGGTTCATCCCGACGGGACGGGAGCGCTGAAAAAAACGGACCCCAGCCGATCGGGGAGTCGCGCGGCGGCTGGACCACCAAGCTTCATATGGTTGCCGCGGATGCCCGCGCGGCCGTCGCCTTCTCGCTCTCGCCCGGGCAGGCGCACGACGCGCCCGAGGGGCGCGGGCTGCTGAACCGGCTCGGGCGACGCCACGGCAACCCCGCGCCGGTCATGGACTACAGGGCCGGCCGGGGTCCCGCGCGGACGGAAAGACGTATTCGTTTCGGAGCCGCGGCTGGCGCTCGATCGGCGCTTGCGGCCCGAGGGCAGCACCCGGAGGCCGAAGCCCCGGAGCTTGCCGTCGCGGATGTCGTATGCGGTCTTGCGCGCTCCGAGCGCGCAGATTCGAGTGTCGGTGAGGGCGGGTCTTGGCATCGATATTGTCCCGGTTGCGGTTGCAGCCGGGGAACGGAGAGTTGCGAAACCCGTTCCCCCGCCGCCGAACACGAGAGAAAAAACGACCCTTTATCAGGCAGTTAGCACCAGCAGGTGCGGTTAAGGTGTATTCCAGTCGAAGTTCGGGCTCGGCTTCCGTTGCGCACGGATTTCCTCTGCGATCTCGGAAACGACATTTCGGACCCAGCGATACGCCGGCGACCGGTGGGTCCGCGTGGTCCAGAACTGGAATATGGCGACTTCCGTGTCGAACGGGCTCTCGCGGACGCACATGTCGCCGCCGATTCCACGCGCGAGGCGGGACAACATCGTCAGAACGAGGTCGGTTCCGTCTATGAAGTCGACAAGGTCGGCCGAACTCGGCATTTCGACCGCTATGTCGATGGCTACTCCTTCCGCCGCGAGGCTGTCCACGTAGAGCGCCGGTCTTCGAGCGACCTTTGCTGGAACAGCGTGTCGGACCCGGCGCGTCTCGGCGACAGCAGGATGTCGCACTCGCCGGCGCTCAACCGGCGATGGCCCTGGAGGAGGGATTGCATCTCGGGCAGCGGGATAGCCAGTTGCGGGCTCGCTGCTGGGCGTTATCGTATGCCGGAATACCGGAGTGTGGAGCTGGTGGCCCGGAAGAGCGGGACACCTATCGCGGTGCGCGACTTCGTGGGCAGGCACCGACTCTCTCCGACGCGACTGGAGGCGTACCCTGGACCGCTAGAATCAACAGGCTAAGCACAGCTCGACCGAATCTCCACCCGAAAACCCGGGAGTACGAGCCCCGCTGCCGGAGCGGTTGGTAGAGATAGTGTTGATATCGGGCTTGAAAATATCCTGCGGCTTGGGAACGAAAGGCCAAAATTAAGGAAAATCAGACGGTTCTTGGGCCTGATCCCCTGATCCAATGCCGGTCAGATTGATTGACTAAAGTGAAACATTAGGCGCAGCGGACCGGGAGCGACCGGAGGCCGCGCAGCACGATGGACTTGGCGAAGCGCGGGCTCTCGTCGCGCAGGTCGATCCGCGGGAAGCGCTCGAGCAGCATCTCGAGGACGATCCGGCCCTCGAGCCGGGCGAGCGGGGCGCCGAGGCAGTGGTGGATGCCGCGCCCGAAGGAGAGATGCGCGGCCTCGCCGCGGCCGACATCGAGCCGGTCGGGATCCGCGAACGCGTCGGGGTCCCGGTTGGCCGAACCGACGAGGACGACGAGATTGTCCCGCTTGCGCAGCGCGAACCCGTTGACCTCGCAGTCGGCGAGCGCGCGGCGGAACGTCGCCTGCACCGGGGAATCGAAGCGCAGCAGCTCCTCCACCGCCGACGGGATCAGGCCCGGATCCTCCCTGAGCCGCCGCAGCTGGTCGGGGTTGCGCAGCAGCGCCAGCATCCCGTTGCCGATCAGATTGGTCGTGGTCTCGTTGCCGGCGATCAGGAGCAGGCGCAGCATGTTGAGCGTCTCGCGCTCGTTGAGCCGCTCGCCCTCGTCCTCGGCCTGGACCAGCGCGCTCAATATGTCGTCCTCGGGTGCCGCGCGGCGCCGTTCGACGATCGCCCGGAAGAAGGCGTCGAACTCGGCGGTGGCAACCTCGGCCGCCGCCCGCTCGCGGTAGCTGATGGTGGGCTCCAGCAGGCGGGCGCGCTGCGCCGACCAGACCGCGAACCGGGCCCGGTCCTCGTGCGGCACGCCGAGCATCTCGGCGATCACGATCACCGGCAGGGGATGGGCCACCGCCCGCATGAGATCGAAGCCGCTCGCGTCGTCGATGTCGTCGAGCAGGGCGGCGAGGGTCTCGCGGATGCGCGGCTCCAGCGCCTCGACCGCGCGCGGGGTGAACGCCTTGTTGACCAGCGCCCTCAGCCGTCGGTGGTCGGGCGGGTCGAGCAGCAGCATCGTCAACTCGTCCGGCGCCGGCAGCATCGCCTGCTGGCGCGCCGTGAGCGTCCCCTTGCGCGGGTCGCTGCCGAAGGTCCGGTGGTCGCGCAGGATCGCGTCGACGTCGGCGTGGCGGGCGAACATCCAGGCGTTCATCAGCCGGCTGCGGTGCACCGGGTCCTTTTCGCGCAGGGCGGCGTAGACGGGGTACGGGTCCTGGGCGGTGCGGTCGGACAGCGGGTTGTAGGCCACCCCGGTCCGCCAGCGCTCCCCCAGCACCGCCGCGCCGGCGAACGCGGACCTGAGCGCGTCGCGGATCGACTCCATCGCCGTCTCCCCGCCGGCTAACGTTTCACGTGAAACATCGCAGCCCGAGCAGCCGATGCGCCGCCGCGACGGTCGCGTGGCCGGGCTCGGCGAGCGTGTCGAGCACGGTGAAGTGGTCGGTGCCGGGGACGATCAGCACCTCCGACTCGACCCCGCGCCGGCCCCATTCGGCCGCGAAGTCGCGGGCCTGGCGGCGGAACTCGTCCGATTCGTCGCCTCCGGCCACCACCGCCATCGGCGCCGCCGTGGCGGGCTGGAGGAAGATCGGGCTGAGCGCCCGCGCCTCCGCCTCGTCCATCCGCACCGCGTCGTTGAGCGGCGTGTGGCGCAGCGGCTCGATATCGTAGACGCCGCTGACCGGGAGGCCCGCCGCGACGACATTGGCGGGAAGGTCGGCGCCGAAGGCGGGCCAGTCGGTCGCCATCGCCATCGCCGTCAGATGCCCGCCCGCGGAATGGCCGGAGACCACGATCCGGTCGCGGTCGTAGCCGAAGCGCCCGGCCTCGCGCCAGAGATAGGCGACCGCGCGGCGGATCTGGTCGGTCAGCTCGGTCAGCGTCACCGAGGGGCAGAGCGCGTATTCGATGTTGGCGAAGGCGGCGCCCGCGGGCACCAGCTCCTCGGCGAGGAAGGCGAACGGCTCCTTCTCGTTCCACTGCCAGTAGCCGCCGTGGATGAAGGCGAACAGCGGCGCGCCGTCCGCCTCGGGCAGGAACAGGTCGAGCCGCTCGCGCGGGTGCGGCCCGTAGGCGAGGTCGAGCGCGGACCGTCCGGCACCGGCGCGGAACGCGTCCGAGCGGTCGGCCTGGCGCGCCTTGATCGCGTCCAGCGCCTCGGCCGCGATCATCCCGCGGTTGTCGTACTGCGCGTAGAGCGAGTCCCTGTCGCCGTAGTCGCGGTAGATCGCCTGTGCCATGGCCGTTCCCTCCCTGTCCCGCCGGCATTCTGTGGGGGCGGCCGTCGCCAGACAAGCGGGGAGACCGCTTGTCCCGGCGGCGAATTGACGCAACAATTCGTGCCGGGCTGCGAAGGGGGGGCGCCGTGAAGGGCACGAGCTGGATACGCGAGCAGGGCATGCAGGACGCGCTGCTCTGCGCCGCGCTTCGCGACCGGGGGATGGACGACGTGCCGCTCTGGCAGCACCCGTTCCCGGAGCGCGACGCGGCGATGCAGCACTGGAACGACCTGGTGCCGCTGCGCGACGGGCCGGTCGCTCCGGAGCGGATCGAGGTCGCCGACGAGGCGGCGATGGCCGAGGAGATCAAGCGGCGCGCCCGCGCGCTCGGCGCGGCGGACGTGGGCATGACCGCCCTCAGGCCCGAGTTCGTCGAGCTCGGCGTAGAGCTTCCGCACAGGAACGTCATCGCGGCGATCTGCTACGAGGACTACCGGAAGTCGGTGGAGAGCCCCGAGGCGGTCGACCTCGAGGCGATGAGCACCTACGCCAAGTGCGCCGACGTGGCGACCGAGCTGGCCCGCCAGATCCGCGAGGAGTTCGGCTACCCCGCGATCGCCCATCACAACGGGTCGTTCCAGATCCAGGCGATCCCGGTGTTCCACGCGGTCGGCTTCGGCGAGCTCGGCCGCCACGGCAGCCTGATCCACCCCGAGCTCGGCGCCAATTTCCGCCCCGGCTTCGTCACCACCGACCTGCCGGTCGCCTACGACGAGCCTTACGAGTTCGGCGTGCAGGATTACTGCATGTCGTGCAATCTCTGCCGCAACAACTGCCCGGGCGACGCGATCCCGGACGACTACATCGTCACCGAGGGCGTCAAGCGCTGGCTCACCGACATCGACAAGTGCTACCCGATCTCGCGCTTCCGCGAGTCCTACTGCCACATCTGCGTCGACGTCTGCCCCTATATCTACAAGGAGAACGGCGACGCCGAGAAGCGCGACATCTTCCGCCAGTACATGAAGATCCGGAAGGAGGAGGGCTATAAGACCCCCAAGGGAGACCGCTAGCGCCCGCTCCTACCGCCATATCGACGCCGAGGGGACGTCGGCCCCGACCGCGCCGGCGCTGAGCGCGCTGGCCGGGGCGGCGCTCGCGGTGCTGGCGCGCGACGGCGAGCGGGGCGGTGCGGGCTGGCGCTACCGGACGGAGACCGGCGAGGGCCAGGCGTTCGACATAAGCTGCGAGGGCCCCGACCTGCCCGCCGCGATCCCGGCCGAGACCATCCTGCCCAACCGGATTCCGAAAGACCCCAAATGGCGCGGCACCCACCGGCTGGCGGTGGCGCCGCCGCTGATCGCCCTCGACCTCTGCTGGACGCCGGGCGAGCCGCTCCGCATCATGACCTTCAGCCGGGGCGACTGGGAGGAGGAGCTGCTGGCGATGGCGGGCGCCGCTCCGCGCTCCTGAGCGAGACCGTATCCGCCCCCCGCCGTCACCCCGGATTCGTTCCGGGTGACAGCCTCGATAGTCCCGACGGCCGGGGGCTTCCGTTCGACTCCCGACCCCCGCCCGATGTTTCACGTGAAACATAGGTCAACGATGCTGTCCTTTGTTTCACGTGAAACATTGTCCCGATATGAGACTATTTTTCGCGTCCCCGGGGGACACGACGGCGCGCCGGCCCGCTCCGGTAGGGCGCCGGGCGGCGCCGGCGCGATGGCGAGCCTCCCCGCCGCGCCAGCGCCTTGGCGGGGATTGCTGCCGGACCGGTTCGGAAAACCGGGGCGGCCGCCCGGATGACGCGGCCGGGTTACCGCGCTGTCAACCATGGTTGACATAGTGGCCACGTAGCGCGGACCGAAGCGCCCGTCATTGACAGGGCAGCGCCCCGTCGGGCAATTCACCTCCGCCTCGCCAACGAAACAGGGCGATTCATGCCCGATCTCTACGCCATCAATTTTCATCTGCAGGAACGGCTCGAACGGGACTGGTGCGATGAAGTCCGTGCGCCCGAAGCCGCGCGCTGGCTCGACAAGGCCGGCCTGTTGGCCGACAGGAAGGGCGGTCTGCCGCTTCGCGACCTCCTGCGCGCCGGACGCATTGCGGGTCAGGAACAGCGCCCCGACAAGAAAAACGGCGCATGGTTCATCCGCCGCCTCGCGGCGTCCCGCGATCCCGACGCGATCCGCGACGCCCGCGAACGGCTCCGGCGCTGTCTGCCCATAGACCGTGACGTGCTGCCGCCCGACTGGCCGGTGAACCAGGGGCCCGCCGACTTCTGGCAGGAACTCGGCAAGACGGTCGCGGCCTTCGGATACCTGGAGCACATTCTTGCTTCTACCTGCTACGCACTCCTCGCGACGGGCGCGAAGGCGGCCGCCCTTCTCGAAGCGGACGACCATGCAGCACTGTCCAAGTGGTCTGAGCGACTCCTGCGCTCCCAGACCGACAGTCTGTACCGCCTCACGCGCGAACTCGGCCTGCTCCTGGAAGAAACCGGCCTGCTTCCCCGCGCCGTTCGCGAGGATCTCGTCGCCCACCTCGATGAACTACGGCCCTGGCGCAACGCCCTCTGCCACGGCGCATGGCTCAGCGTCGCCGAGGACGGTCCCGCCCGCCTTAAGCACCTCTACAGGGACGACGACCTTCCCGTCGCGTTCGAGCGGAACGTTGACGTCAAGGACCTGTCCGACATCCGCGCACGCACGGTCGATATCACCATACGCGTCGCCGAAGCCGCCTCCGTCGCCGGGCCCGCCTACACCCATATGGGCGGTGCCGGCTACGCCCTCGCCACCGTCATGCCGCGCATGTACGAGCGGCGGAACGCCCCTCCCGAACCGGACCTGCCGCACGCTGCGCGGCGCGCGGTCGAGCGCGACGACATGCTCAGCCAGGAGAAGCTCACCCGGCGCCTGGCGGCGCTCGATAGCGGGATCGCGCCGACCGAACCGGAATAGCGGATCGCCTCAGCCTCCGCCATCGACCCTCCGCCCGTCCGTGTCCCCCGCTGTCACCCCGGACTTGTTCCGGGTATCCATGTCGGGCCGCGCCGGTCCGTACCGAGCGACCGCCC
>JAJEHI010000136.1 GCA_022823775.1 Defluviicoccus sp.
ACCCCTCGCTGACCGCAAGGATGCTCCCGCTTGCTCCGATCGCCTCCTCGAACAGGGTCGCGGCGGCGGGCCAGAGCGCGTCGTCGAGGGCGGCCTCGTACAACAAACCCACGATGCGCTCGAAGGCGTCGTCCGCGTTCACGCCTCTTCCTCCCATCGCGTTGTCCCGACCGTGCGCACCGGAAGCCGCGTCGCCGGGGAACGGCTCATTCCCCGGCGCCGATCGTCGGGACACACATGACGCGGACTCCTCTCCAGCCTCTTGCCGGACGCAACCATAATGCACAAACAGGGAACGCCGCCATCCTGCAAAATTACAGTTCAGAGAACACCGGGAAGGCACGCACTCTCGTAGTCGTCGACGACCGGCGCATGCTGCGCTCGATGCGCGACCGGCTGCCCGATCGCGAACCCTGCCGACAGCGCGGATGCCCATCGCGACTTAGCGCCGGCGCCGTGACCAACTTACCGCGGAGGTCGACGCCATTATCCGCGAGGACTTTGCCGGACGCGTACTGACCTTCAACAGCGCCGCGGCAAGGGCCTATGGGGAGATTGCCTCCGCGCACCGGTCCTTGGGCCGACCGATTCTGGAGGCCGACTGTCAGATCGCCGCCATCGCCCGCGCCCCCGACGCGGCCGTCGCGACATCCAATAGCGCTGACTTCGAGCACTGCGGGATTGCGCTCATCGATCCCCGGACGAATAGCGGGGCCTTGCCGTGACGCGATCCGACCGTCGCTCGATGATTGCATCAATTGCGACGTCCGAGACGAAGAGCCCTTCGTTCTGGTCGTTCACGTCGCGCAGCGGCGCGACGGCTCCACTCGGAGGGGTCGGCGAGGCGACCCGAAAAACCGCGCCGGATGATCGTTCGCGAAATACCGGCAACACTTTTTTTGCGGTGCCACGCGGGATCACAGGGGGACCTCCGGGTGCCCCGAAGTATCGGGCGGGTGACTCAAGGCATTGATAATAAACAGTAAAATGCTTGACATTGCCATTCTAGTCCCAAAGATCGCATCTCATGGGCCACCGTTTTGCGGGGAAAGGCGTTATGGGTAGAAACGGGAGGGAGCGGTCAACGGACCGCGTCGTCGCCAACGACAACGCAACAGCGGAGGCGGTGAAGCACGGGTCGGACGAGACCGACCGGCTCAATCGGGAGCGCACGGCCTCAAGTGGGGCGGACCGCAAGCCACAGGAACTGCTGCGACGCGAAGAGGTAGAACAGCGATTCGGCGTATCGCGCAGTTGGATATATTGCGAGATGCGTGCCGGTCGATTTCCCGAACCGGTAAGGATCGGCAAGCGCGCGGTGAGATGGAAAGCAGTTGATCTGGACGAGTGGGCCGCAGGCAGACCAGTGGCCCACGGCGAGATTGGTCACCGTCGGACAGGACTGAGAAAATCCGGAGCGTGAGGCAGATTTATCTGCCAGGAACATCTCAGCGGAGATCCAGACCGTGAGATGAACAGCCCGCCGCCGGCCCGGGTTCTGCCGCTCCTGAACCGGCGACGATCCCGTGTCTATGACGGTAGTGGCAGCACCTCCTCCGAAGCATCGCCGGTTACGAAGTCCGCCCACGCCTGCATAAGGACGCGCCGCTTCTCTATCAGGTCGGATCGGGCATACGCCTGCTCGACCGACGAGCCCACCGCGTGCGCCAGAGACAACTCCATGACGGCATGTGGTGCAGACGTGCATTCGGCGGCCCAATCCCGAAAGGCCGAGCGAAACCCGTGCACGGTCGAACGCTCGGCAAGGCCGGTCTTTCGCAGCACTTGTGTCAGCGTCATGTCACTCATCGGGTGACCCGCTTTCACCGACGAAGGGAAAATCAGTCCCGACCCGTCACGGAGAACGCGAGCTCGCTCCAGCAACTCCAGCGCCGCGTCGGACAGGGGCACGCGATGTTCGACCCCGCCCTTCATGCGTGAGCCGGGAATGCGCCACTCGCCTGTGGCCTCGTCGACTTCGTCCCACGTTGCGCCCCGCGCCTCGCCGGACCTTGCAGCCGTCAACACGAGAAACCGCAGACACAACTTGCTTGCCAGGGACGCCTTGGAGGCCTCCACGGTCGCGAGCGCCGCCGATACTTCCTGATAGGGCATGGCACGAAGGTGCGCCCTCAGGCGCGGCATGGGCGGCAGCGCGCCGTCGATCGCTTCACCCGCCGCGTTGTGCTCCACATAGCCATGTGCCATGCACCAGCGCAGAACCGTGCGGGTGCGCTGTCGAACGCGACGCGCCGTTTCCATCCGGACGCTCCATATCGGCGTCAGCACGCGCAGCACGTCCTCGCGCCCGATCCGGTCAACCGGCATGTCGCCCAAAACCGGAAACGCATGGCGCTCAAGCGTCTGCCACCAGGACAGGGTGTGCTTGCCGTTTCGCCAACGCGGTCGATTCGCCTCGAATGTCTGTTTGGCTGCTTCCCGGAATGTGGGGATGGCGGCCTTGCGTTTTGCCTCGCGCCTTTCGGCCAGCGGATCGCGCCCCTCGGCCACGGCTGTCCGATTGGCCGCGGCCAGGCCCCGGGCCTGGGCGAGCCCGATCGCGGGAAAGGACCCCAGGCCGAGTTCGCGACGGCGCCCGTCGATCGACATTCTCTGCACCCATGACCGCGAACCGCTGCGGCTTACACTCAGATACAGTCCTTCGCCGTCGCCGTGCATGCCGGGCTTCGAGAGCGATTTCGCCTTGGCTGCGGTTAGATTCCCCATGGTTCCACCCAATTCTTTCCCACCAGTTTTCCCACCACTTGTGGCGGGAAGATAGCGGAATCGGCGGGAACGAGCAAGAGCGCGAAATTGGAAAAACCCCCGGTTTTCCGGGGGTTTTGGGCACTTTACTGGAACTCTCCGGCTTGAAGGATGGTGGAGCCGAGGGGAGTCGAACCCCTGACCTCGACATTGCGAACGTCGCGCTCTCCCAACTGAGCTACGGCCCCGTCCACCGGAGGCGCGGATAATGTGGAGCGGCGCGCGCCGATGTCAAGCGGGCGTCCGGTCTCCAGCTTGCGCCCCCGAATTGCCGGGGCTAGTGTCGCCCGGCCCGGCTGCTGGAGCGAGACCGCCCCGTCATGCACGTCATCCTCGGCCCGATTCTCGAGATCGTCGACACGGTTCTCGGGCTCTACATGTGGGTGATCATCCTGTCGGTGGTCATGAGCTGGCTCTACAGCTTCAACGTGGTCAACGCGAGCAACCGCTTCGTCTACGCGGTGGGCTATTTCACGCACCGGCTGACGGAGCCGGCGCTCGCCCCGATCCGCCGCTTCCTTCCCAATTTCGGCGCCATCGACATCTCGCCCCTGGTGCTCCTGCTCGCCGTCTTCTTTCTGCGGCGCGTCATCCAGAACCTCCTGTTCGAGCTCGGCGGATGACCCGCCTGATCGACGGCAAGGCGATCGCCGCCGACGTGCGCGCGCGTGTCGCCGAAGCCGTCGCGGAGTTGGCGGACCGTGACATCTCGCCCGGTCTCGCCACGGTGCTGGTGGGCGACGATCCGGCGAGCCGGGTCTACGTGCGCAACAAGATCCGCATGTGCGCCGAGGTCGGGATTCGCTCGATCGAGCACGCGCCCGACGCCGGCATTTCGGAAGGCGAGCTGCTCGACCTCGTCAGCCGCCTCAACGCCGACCCGGAAGTCGACGGCATCCTGGTCCAGCTGCCCCTGCCGGCGGGCATCGATTCGGCGCGGGCGATCGAGGCCATCGACCCGGTCAAGGACGTCGACGGCTTCCACACCACCAACGCGGGCCGCCTTTCCGCCGGGCTCGACGCGATGGTGCCGTGCACGCCGTCCGGCTGCATGATCCTGCTGAGGAGCGTCTGCCCCGACCTCACAGGGAAGCGCGCGATCGTCGTCGGGCGGTCCAACATCGTCGGCAAGCCGGTGGCCCAGCTTCTGCTCGCCGCCCACTGCACGGTGACGATCGCCCATTCGCGCACCGTCGATCTCGACGAACGCTGCCGCGAAGCCGACATCGTCATCGCCGCGGTCGGCCGCGCGGAGATGATAAAGGGCGACTGGATCGGCCCGGGCGCGACCGTCATCGACGTCGGCATCAACCGGATCGAGGGGCCGGACGGGAAGGGCAGGCTGGTCGGCGACGTCGCGTTCGAGACGGCGAAGGAGGTCGCGGGCGCGATCACCCCGGTGCCGGGCGGAGTCGGCCCGATGACCATCGCCTGCCTGCTCCGCAACACCGTAATCGCCGCGTCCCGGCGCCGCGGGATGGAAGCGCCGGAGGCGGTCCGGATCTTCTAGCGGCCGGAGTTGAGCCGCCCTCCCCCGGCCCCTCCCGCAAGCGGGAGGGGGGAAGGCAGGGAAGTGCCGGCGCGGCAAGACCCCCTTTCCCCCGCGGGGAGAGGCTCGGGGTGAGGGGCCTCGCTGGCCCTACCCCCGCTCTCCCCTCGTCCGCGCCTCGCGCACGGTGATGAAATAGGTGCTGGCGAAGATCGTGCCGGCGCCGACCCAGGTCCAGACATCCATCGCCTCGGCGAACAGCAGCCAGCCGAGCCCGGCGGTGAAGGGCAGGCGCAGGAAATCGAACGGCATCACCGCGCTCGCGTCCGCGGCGGCGAAGGCCCGCGCCTGGCAGAAATGCGCGGTCCAGCCGGAAACCCCCATCACCAGCAGAACCGGCAAATCCTCCCAGCCCGGCGTCACCCAGACGAACAGCGACGGGATCAGGGTGAGCGGCAGCATCATCAGGTTCATGTAGAAGACGATCACCGAGGCCGGTTCGGTCGTCGTAAGGAATTTCACCGAGGTCCAGGCGCCGGCATAGAAGACGCAGGAGAGGATCACCGCCAGCATCGGCAGGCTGACCGATTCCATGCCCGGCCTGACGATGACCAGCGCGCCGAGAAACCCCACGACCGTCGCCGTCCAGCGCGCGGCATCCACCTGCTCGCGGAGCACCAGCCCCGCGGCCAGCGTGCAGAAGACGGGGATCAGGAAGGAGAGCGCCGTCACGTCCCCGACCGGGATGTGGATCAGCCCGTAATACATGCTCAGCATCGCCCCGAAGGCGAAGGCCGTGCGTACGAAATGCATCGGCAGGCGGCGCGTCCTGAGACGCGCGAGCCCGTTTCGGGCGACCGTCGGCACGATCAGGAAGATGCCGACCAGCGCGCGTACGAACACGATCTCGATCGTCGGGAACTTGTCCGAGAGCAGCCGCACGCTCGCCAGCAGCACGGCGAAGGAGAGCGCGGCGAGCACCATCCAGAACGCGCCGCGCCAGATCGCAGCCATCGGCCGGACTTCAGCCGCGGCGGTTGAGCAGCTTGAGCCTCAGCGCGTTGAGCCGGATGAACCCCTCCGCGTCGCGCTGGTCGTAAACGCTGTCCTCCTCGAAGGTCACATGCGCCTCGGAGTAGAGGCTGTAGGGCGAGCGCCTGCCGGTAACCGTCACGCTTCCCTTGTAGAGCTTGAGGCGGACGGTGCCGGTGACCCGCTCCTGGCTGGCGTCCACCATCGCCTGGAGCATCTCGCGTTCGGGCGCGAACCAGTACCCGTTATAGACCAGCGAGGCGTAGCGCGGCATCGCCTCGTCCTTGAGATGCGCGGCCTCGCGGTCGAGCGTGAGGCTTTCGATCCCGCGATGCGCGGCCTGGAGGACGGTGCCGCCCGGGGTCTCGTAGACGCCGCGCGACTTCATCCCGACATAGCGGTTCTCGACCAGGTCCACGCGGCCGATCCCGTGTGCACCGCCGAGCTCGTTGAGGCGTTGCAGGAGAGAGGCCGGCGAGAGACCCTCCCCGTCCACCGCCACCGGATCGCCGCGCTCGAAATCGATCTCGACGGTCTCCGCCTCGTCGGGCGCGGCCTCGGGCGAGACGGTGCGGACGAACATCGCCTCGTCGGGCTCGACCCACGGATCCTCGAGCGCGCGGCCCTCGAACGAAGTGTGAAGCAGGTTGGCGTCGATCGAATAAGGCGGCTCGCCCCGCTTGTCGCGCTCGATGGGTATCTGGTGCTTCTCGGCGTAGTCGATCAGCTTGTTGCGCGATTCCAGGTCCCATTCCCGCCACGGCGCGATCACCGTGATGCCGGGCTCGAAGGCGTAGTAGCCGAGCTCGAAGCGCACCTGGTCGTTGCCCTTGCCGGTCGCGCCGTGGCTCACCGCGTCGGCCCCGGTCTCGCGCGCGATCTCGATCTGGCGCTTGGCGATCAGCGGCCGCGCGATCGAGGTGCCGAGCAGGTAGCAGCCCTCGTAGAGCGCGTTGGCGCGGAACATCGGAAACACGAAGTCGCGCACGAACTCCTCGCGCAGATCGTCGATGTAGATCTCCCGGACGCCGGCCTGCTCGGCCTTCCTGCGGGCCGGTTCGAGCTCCTCGCCCTGGCCGAGATCGGCGGTGAACGTCACCACCTCGCAGCGATAGGTCTCCTGGAGCCACCTGAGGATGACCGAGGTATCGAGCCCGCCCGAATAGGCGAGCACTACCTTCTTCACGTCCGCGGCCATCTCCCCTCCCCTCGCCAAAGGCGCCGGAGTTTAGGAACGCCGGACGGCGCGGACAAGGCTCGGTGTCCCGTAGCCGCCAGCCCACCCTCCCCCAGCCCCTCCCGCAAGCGGGAGGGGAGAAGGTATCGAGGAGGCTGCGCGCGAGTCCCCTCTTCCCCGCGGGGAGTGGGTCTGGGTGTGGGGGCCGCCCCAGCGACGGC
>JAJEHI010000061.1 GCA_022823775.1 Defluviicoccus sp.
CGGCGGCGACGGCGGCGACGATGATCCGCTCAAGAGCTTGAAGGCGTCCATCGCCGCCGCGAAAGGCAAGGCGCTGCTCCTCGAAACGACTGCGGCCGGATGGGGCGAAGGCCGGGGCGGCGCGCCTCAGCGCGATTGGGCGCAGAATCGACTCGGCCCGGCCCCACCGGATGCGCTGGTCGCCGTGTCGAAGGATGCCTTCGCCCGCGTGCTGGCAGCCTGCGGCGCGTCGCCGGCCCTGTTTGACGATTCGGACGGCACGTCCAAGCGCGAGGCCCTGCGGCAGTGGCACCTTGGCACCGTGATCCCGCTGGCGAAGATGCTGGAAACCGAACTGAGCGCCAAACTGGAAACGCCGGTTTCGCTCCGCTTCGACAGCTACCCTCTCGACTTGGCCGGCCGCGCGCAAGCCTTCCAAAAGCTGGTCGCGGGCGGCGTCGCGGTGAACGAGGCGCTGGTCACGGCCGGCCTGCTGGCGGACGGCGAGTGATGGCGAAGGAACCGACGCCGCGGCCGACCGGCCTGAAACCGCCGCCACCGCCGCCGCCGCCGCCGAAGCGATGAGTGGCTCCGACGAGGCGCGGCGGCACGTTGATCTGATCCGGGAGTGCCACGGTCGGCACTATGCGAACTGGACTCCCGACGAAGACGAAATTGTCCGCCAACATCTCGCCGAAGCCTGCCCCGGCGGCTGGCGTTTAGTCGCCGAACGGCTGGGCCGGACACGGCTGGCCTGCCGGACGCGGAGCCGCCTGCTGAGGGCCGAGCGCGCCACGGCATAGGGGCGGGCGGAATCTCCCCGCGTGTCCATGCCGCCCCTGCCGGCCCCGGCGCTTCGACCCCGCCGGGGCCGGACACTTTTTGTTGATTCCGATAATCAGTATAACATATTGAAAATAAACAATAAAAAAGTGCTTGCAAGACTCTCTCTCTCTCTCTGCTACATTTAGTAACCTATCGTTACATCGCAGAGCGAATCCCATGAACGGAGATAGCAAGGTCGTTCGAGTCGGAAGCGAAGCGTTGGCTGAAGCGCACCGCTACGCGGCGGAAAAATTGCAAAGGCCCGCTGGCGACCGGGAGTCCGTCGAGACGTGCATCGAGTCCGTCATGGATGCCGCAATGCTCCGAATCGCCAGAATGGAAATCGTCAACAAGTGCCGTGCGCGCCTAGAGCCGACCCTGCGGGGCGGCCTCGTTTCCGGCTTCGAAAACCCGGACTTCATCGAACGGTTCGGGCCGGGGATGGGCAAGTTGAGCGACCAGCAAATTTGCAACATGGCGCTGGCGCTCTTGGCCGAACACGTCCGCAACGCGCCGGAAGGCAAGACCGGCCTTCCGCTGTTCGATAATTAGGCAATGGTCCGCCTTCTCACGCTTGAAGCCGCCGCCCGCGAGTTGGGTGTCCCTGTCCGCAGCCTGCGGACGGCCGCGGAGCGGTGCGGCTTGTTGGTGCGGCTTGGCCGCGCCGTCCGGTTCGATATGGACACCGCAGAGGAGCTAGTTGAGTCATGTCAAGACCGAGCAAAGGTGCGCGCCTCTTCCGAGAGCGCAACGGCCGCTGGTACATCCGCGACGGCGACCACCGACTGTCAACGGGCACACGCGACAGCGCAGCGGCTGAAGCGGCGCTTGCCCGCTACATCGCCGAAAAAGGCCGGCCTGCCGGCCCCGGTGATCCCGATAAGGTGACGGTCGCCGCCGTGCTGGACCTCTACGGGACCGAGCACGCACCGCACGCCGCGGACGGCGGCGAGCGCATCGGCTACGCCATTCAGGCGTTGCTCCCGGTCTTGGGGAGCCTGCCGGTTGCCAGCCTGACCGGAGCAGTCTGCCGGCGCTACGCCAAGGCCCGCGGCGTCGCGACCGGGACGGTGCGCAAGGAACTCGGCACGCTTCAGGCGGCCATCGGATACTGCGTCCACGAAGGCTATCTGACCAGCGGCCGGCAAGTGACGCTCCCGCCGAAGCCGCCGCCGCGGGACCGCTGGCTGACCCGCGACGAAGCGGCCCGCCTGATCCGGGCGGCGTACCGCAACCCGAAGGCCCGGCATCTGGCGCGGTTCATCCTGATCGCGCTCTACACCGGCTCCCGCACCGGCGCGATCTTGGGCCTGCGGTTCGGGCCGCATACCGGCGGCGGGTGGATCGACACCGAGCGGGGCATCATCTACCGGCGCGCGGCCGGCGAGGCGGAGACCAAGAAGCGCCAGCCGCCCGCGCCTATCCCGCCCCGGCTGCTGGCCCATCTGCGCCGCTGGGAGCGCATGGGCGCGCGATGGGCGGTCGAGATCGACGGGCAGCGCGTCGCCAGCGTCAAGCGGGCATGGGCAACCGCCTTGGCCGAGTCCGGCATCGACCATTGCGTGAAGCACGATCTCCGGCACACGGCGGCGACATGGCTGATGCAGGTCGGCGCGGACAAGTGGTCGGTCGCGGGCTTCCTCGGCATGAGCATGGAGACTCTGGAATCGGTCTACGGCCACCATCACCCGGACCACATGAGCGGCGCAATCGAAGCCTACGCACGGATGAGGAACATCGCATAGGGTTTCCGCGGACTCCGCGGAAACTCCGCCATCGAAAGGTCGTGAACGTGAACGAATTGCGGGGAATAAGGCCAACGGGGCGTGAACAAAGGCCCTGTCCCATTCTTCGGGAGGCAGGGGCCGGTGGTTCGAATCCACTCACTCCGACCAGCGAAATCAAAGACTTAGCGCAAAGCGGCCCCTCCCGAATCGCCCTTCAATCTGTGCGGTCGCACAGTTTCGCCCCGAATCGGTCAGCGCCGGGCACTTCGAACTGCCCTTGGCCTTCGCGCGAGCACCCGTTCGGCTGCCGATCGCGGAAACCGAACGGCCGGGCCCGCCCTTATCGCGGCAATGACGATTCGCCCATCAGAAACGCGTCCACGGCGCGCGCGCATTGCCGACCCTCGCGGATCGCCCAGACCACCAGCGACTGGCCCCTTCGCATGTCGCCCGCCGCGAACACGTTGGGCAGCGAGGTAACGTATTCCTCGGTATCGGCGAGCACGTTACCGCGGGCGTCGAGCTCCAGCCCCAGCTCGTCCACCATTCCTTCGTGGACCGGATGGACGAAACCCATCGCCAGAAGCACGAGCTCCGCCTTCAGGTCGAACCCGGTTCCGGGGATTTCCTGCATTCCATCGTCCAGCCGGACGGCGTGGAGGGTGGAGACCGCCCCGTCGGCGCCCGAAAGGCGTTTGGTCGCGACGCTCCAGTCGCGCTCCGCCCCCTCCGCCTGCGACGACGACGTGCGCAGCCGCAGCGGCCACAGCGGCCACGTCGTGGCCTTGTCGGGCTTCTCCGGCGGCATGGGCAGGATCTCGAG
Source organism: Defluviicoccus sp. (assembly GCA_022823775.1). Taxonomy (GTDB): domain Bacteria; phylum Pseudomonadota; class Alphaproteobacteria; order MPNO01; family MPNO01; genus MPNO01. Next base: position 3,355 of record JAJEHI010000061.1, read on the forward strand.
CTGCGTCACCGAGACAGCGCCCTGACGGAACGACGTCCCGATACAGTCCGAGCCGGTATCGCCGCCGCCGATCACGACGACATGCTTGCCGCGGGCGGAAATCTCCTCGACCTCGCCGAGCGGCTCGCCGCCGATGCGCCGGTTCTGCTGGGGCAGGAAGTCCATGGCGAATTCGATGCCGCGCAGTTCCCTCCCCTCGACCGGCAGATCGCGCGCCTTCTCCGAACCGCCCGCCAGCACGACCGCGTCGTAGTCCCGGACCAGCTCTCCCGCCTCCAGGTCGACGCCGACATGCACGCCGGTGCGGAAGGTCACGCCTTCCGCCTCCATCTGGCCGACGCGCCGGTCGATATAGTGCTTTTCCATCTTGAAGTCGGGGATTCCGTAGCGGAGCAACCCGCCCGGCTTCGCGTTCTTCTCGAACAGCGTCACATCGTGCCCGGAGCGGGCCAGCTGCTGCGCGCAGGCCATCCCCGCGGGACCCGAACCCACGACGGCCACGCGCTTGCCCGTCCTGGCGGCGGGGATGTCGGGGACCACCCACCCTTCCCGCCAGGCGCGATCGGCGATAGCGCATTCAATCGTCTTGATGGTCACCGGGGCGTCGTCGATGTTGAGCGTGCAGGCTTCCTCGCAGGGCGCCGGGCAGATGCGGCCGGTGAATTCGGGGAAGTTGTTGGTCGAGTGCAGGATCTCGGCGGCGTCCCGCCACTGGTCGCGGTAAACGAGGTCGTTCCAGTCGGGGATGATGTTGTTGACCGGGCAGCCGGTGTGGCAGAACGGGATGCCGCAATCCATGCAGCGGGCGCCCTGCTGCCGCAACGTGCTCTCATCCAGCGGGACGAGGAACTCGTTGAAGTGCCGGACGCGGTCGGCGACCGGCGCGTAGCGCTGCTCGTGCCGGTCGAATTCGAGAAAACCGGTGACCTTGCCCATCGTTCAGCGGCTCTCCACCAGGAGGGCGGCGGGATCGGCCGGCTGGGTGAGCTCCATCTCCCGCAGCGCGCGGTAATAGTCGACGGGCATCACCTTGACGAATTGCGGCAGGTAGGAGTCCCAGCCGTCGAGGATCCGCCGGCCGCGCGCCGAGCCGGTGTAGTGGACGTGCTTTTCGATCAGGCTCCTCAGCCGTTCGGCGTCGAAGCGGGTCATGTCGCGCATCACGTCGACCAGCCCGTGGGCTTCGAGGTCCCCGCTCTGGTGCGCCAGCCGCTCGAGCGAATCGTCTTCCGCCTTGATGGGTTCGAGCTCGACCATGGCGAGGTTGCAGCGGCGCTCGAAATCGCCCGCCTCGTCCAGCACGTAGGCGATGCCGCCGCTCATGCCGGCGGCGAAGTTGCGCCCGGTGTGGCCGAGGCAGACCACCACGCCGCCGGTCATGTATTCGCAGCCATGGTCGCCCACGCCCTCGACCACCGCGATGGCGCCCGAATTGCGCACCGCGAAACGCTCGCCCGCGACCCCCCGGAAATAGCATTCGCCCGCAATGGCGCCGTAGAGGACGGTATTCCCGATGACGATGCTGTCCTCGGGGACGATCGCGCTCTCCGACGGCGGATAGACCACGAGGCGGCCGCCCGACAGGCCCTTGCCGGTATAGTCGTTGGCTTCGCCGATCAGCTCGAAAGCGACGCCCTTGGCGAGAAACGCGCCGAAGCTCTGCCCGGCGGTGCCGCGGAACGTGACGCTGATCGTGTCTTCCGGCAGGCCGGCATGGCCGAACCGCTTGGCCAGCTCGCCCGAAAGCATCGCGCCCGCGGTGCGGTCGACGTTGCGGATCGGCATCTCGATGCGGACCGGCCGGCGTTCGGTCAGCGCGGGCCGGGCCCGTTCGACCAGCCGGCGGTCGAGAACGTTTTCCAGATGGTGGTTCTGCCGCTCGCAATTGTGGGTCGCGACGCCCGGCCCGGCCGCCGGTTTGGCGAGCAGGCGCGACAGGTCGATGCCCTTCGCCTTGTAGTGCTCGATCGCGCGGCGCCGGTCGAGATGCTGGGACTCGCCGATCATGTCCGCGAAGCGGCGAAAACCGAGCTGCGCCATCAGCTCGCGCACCTCTTCGGCGACAAAGAAGAAATAGTTGATCACGTGCTCCGGCGTACCGGCGAACCGCTTGCGCAGCTCCGGGTCCTGGGTCGCGACGCCGACCGGGCATGTGTTGAGGTGACACTTGCGCATCATGATGCAGCCCGCGGCGATCAGGGGCGCGGTGGAGAAGCCGAACTCGTCGGCGCCGAGCAGCGCACCGACGACGACGTCGCGCCCCGTCCGGAGCCCGCCGTCGACCTGGACCGCGATGCGCCCGCGCAGCCGGTTGAGCACCAGCGTCTGGTGCGTTTCGGCGAGCCCGATCTCCCATGGCGAGCCGGCGTGGGTGATCGATGTCAGCGGGCTGGCGCCGGTGCCGCCTTCGAAACCCGAGATGGTGACGTGATCGGAGCGGGCCTTTGCGACCCCCGCCGCCACCGTTCCCACGCCGACCTCGGAGACCAGCTTCACCGAAACGTCCGCGTCCGGGTTGGTGTTTTTCAGGTCGTAGATCAGCTGGGCGAGGTCCTCGATCGAATAGATGTCGTGATGCGGCGGCGGCGAGATCAGCCCCACGCCGGGCGTCGAATGCCGCACCTTGGCGATGACCGCGTCCACCTTGTGCCCCGGCAGCTGGCCGCCCTCGCCGGGCTTGGCGCCCTGGGCCATCTTGATTTGCATCATGTCGGAATTGACAAGGTATTCGGCGGTTACGCCGAACCGGCCCGAGGCCACCTGCTTGATCGCCGAGCGCATGGAATCGCCATTGGACAGGGGCTCGAAGCGGTCCGGCTCCTCGCCGCCCTCGCCGGTATTCGACTTGCCGCCGATCCGGTTCATCGCGACCGCCAGCGTCGAATGCGCTTCGCGCGAGATCGAACCGAAGGACATCGCCCCCGTCGAGAACCGCTTGACGATGTCACGCGCCGGCTCGACCTCGTCGAGGTGCACCGGCGTCTCGCCCGGGATGAACTCGAACAGGCCCCGGACGGTCATCATCCGATGGTCCTGGTCGTTCACCAGCCTGGCGAAATCGCGGTATTTCTCGGGCAGCTCGGCGCGCACCGCGTGTTGCAGATGGGCGACCGTGTCGGGCGTCCAGTAATGCTCCTCGCCGCGCAGGCGGTAGGCGTATTCGCCGCCGACATCGAGCGCGTTGCGATAGATCGGCGCGTCTCCGTAAGCGAGCCTGTGCCGTTCGACGGTCTCCCGCGCGACTTCCGCCAGCCCTGCCCCGCCGATGGTGCTCGCCGTACCGGTGAAGAACCGCTCGACGAACCGCTCGTCGAGGCCGACGGCGTCGAAAATCTGGGCGCCGCAATAGGACTGGTAGGTCGAGATGCCCATCTTGGACATCACCTTCAGAATGCCCTTGTCGATCGCCTTGATGTAGCGCCGGTAGAGCTGGCGGTCGCTCAGCGTTTCCGGCAGCTCGTCCCGCATCGCCGACAGCGTTTCGAAGGCGAGATAAGGGTTGATCGCCTCGGCGCCGTACCCGGCCAGGGTGCAGAAGTGATGGACCTCGCGCGCCTCGCCGGTCTCGACGACCAGACCGAGCAAGGTTCTGAGCCCGGTCCTCACAAGGTGGTGGTGCACCGCCGAGGTGCCGAGCAGCGCCGGAATGGCGATCCGATCGTCGTCGATCGCGCGGTCGCTGAGGACCAGGATGTTGTAGCCCTCCTGACACGCTTGCTCGGCCTGAACGCAAACCGACTCGATCGCCGGGCCCATACCCTCGGCGCCGTCCACCGCGGGATAGGTCAGGTCCAGGGTGATCGTCCTGAACGCGTTGTCCGCGATCTCGCCGATCGAGCGGATCTTTTCCAGGTCCTGGTTCGTCAGTACGGGCTGGCGCACCTCAAGACGCCGTTGCGGCGTCGTGTCGTCGATGCCGAGCAGGTTGGGGCGCGGACCGATCAGCGAGAGGAGCGACATCACCAACTCCTCGCGGATCGGGTCGATCGGCGGGTTGGTGACCTGGGCGAAGACCTGCTTGAAATACGAGTACAGCAGCTTTGGACGCGACGACAGGGCCGAAATCGGGGTGTCGGTGCCCATCGATCCGACGGCTTCCTGTCCGGTCAGGGCCATCGGCGACATCAGGAACTTGAGATCCTCCTGGGTGTAGCCGAAGGCCTGCTGGCGATCGAGCAGCGTCAGCCGGTTGGGCTTCGCGGCCGGAACGGCCGTCGCCGGCAGATCCTCCAGCACGATCTGGGTGCGATCGAGCCATTCCTGGTAGGGCCGGACCGAGGACAGATGAGCCTTGATGTCGTCGTCGTCGACGATGCGGCCCTGTTCGAGGTCGATCAGCAGCATCTTGCCGGGCTGCAAGCGCCACTTCCTGACGATGCGGTTCTCGGCGATCGGCAGGACTCCGACCTCGGAGCTCATCACCACCAGATCGTCGTCGGTGACGACGTAGCGCGCGGGCCGCAACCCGTTGCGATCCAGGGTCGCGCCGATCTGGCGCCCGTCGGTGAACGCCACGGCGGCCGGGCCGTCCCACGGCTCCATAAGCGCCGCATGGTGCTCGTAGAAAGCGCGGCGCTTCTCGTCCATCAACGGATTGCCGGTCCACGCCTCGGGGATCAGCATCATCATCGCGTGGGCCAGCGAATAGCCGGCCCGCACGAGGAGCTCGAGCGCGTTGTCGAAGCTCGCCGAATCGGACTGGCCCTCGACGATCAGCGGCCAGAGCTTTTCGAGGTCGTCGCCGAAGAGCTCGCTCTTCATCAGATGCCGGCGCGCCGCCATCCAGTTGATGTTTCCGCGCAGCGTGTTGATCTCGCCGTTGTGGCAGATCATCCGGTACGGGTGGGCGAGCCGCCACGAGGGAAAGGTGTTGGTGGAGAACCGCTGGTGAACGAGGGCGAGCGCGGTGACCATCCTCTCGTCCTTGAGATCGAGGTAATACTCGCCCACCTGGTGGGCCAGCAGCATCCCCTTGTAGACGACGGTGCGCGACGAGAAGGACGGCGCGTAGAAGTCGTCGTGGGCCTCGCCCAGGGCGGCGATCCGGTGCTCGATCTGCTTGCGGATCACGAACAGCTTGCGCTCGAACGCGTCTTGGTCCGCGCAGCCGTCGCCACGGCCGACGAAGACCTGGCGCACGAAGGGTTCGGTCGGGACGACGCTCTCGCCCAGCCCCGAATTGTCGACCGGCACGTCGCGCCAGCCGAGCACATGCTGTCCTTCCGCCTCGACAAGCTGCTCGACGACGCGGACGCAATCCGCCCGCGGCTCCTCGGCGCGCGGCAGGAACAGCATGCCGACGCTGTAATCGCCCGGCGGCGGGAGGTCGATGCCGATTTCGGCGCAAACCGCGCGCAGGTGTGCATCCGGCATCTGGATCAGGATCCCCGCCCCGTCGCCCGCCAACGGATCCGCGCCGACCGCGCCGCGATGGGTGAGGTTCTCCAGGATCCGCAGGCCCTGTTCGACGATCCGGTGGCTTTTTCGGTTCCTTATGTTGACGACGAAACCGATTCCGCACGCATCGTGCTCGTTGCGGGGATCGTAGAGCCCCTGTTTCCCGGGCAAACCCATACGCGTGTGCCGAGCTGGTTCGGTCATGTACCCCCACACTCTTTCATCGTCTAAGCGGGGCCGGCCTTGCCAGACGCTTGCGCCCCTGAAGCGACCGCCCCGATGAACCTGCAAGATAGGGCGGCTCGGCCCGTTGGGACAGCCCGCCGGCCAAACCGGTTCGCAGGCTCGCGACCCGGGAAACGGTGTATATAGGGGGAACGAACCGGGTGGAACGGTCTTGGGGAGGCATGAAACGGTGATCCGAATTCATTCGCTCCCGCCGGCACGGCCTCATCCCACCGGGCCCGACGGGGCCTTCTTGCGCGTGGACGCCCGCGTAGCCCGCCGGCACAAAGGGGGGCGGTCTTCATGACGGAGGACGGAGGACGGCAAACCATCGTGGTTACCGGCGGGGGAAGCGGGATCGGCCATGCCATCGTCCGCCGGGCGCTGGCGGGGGGCTACGCCGTTTCGGCCTGGGACGCGAGCGAGGGCCGGCTTGCGGGGATGAACCGCCCCGACCTGTCGTTTCGCCAGCTCGATGTCCGGGACAGGCCGGCCATGGACGACGCGGTCTCCGGCATCGAGGAGTCGGGCGGCACGATCGTCGGCCTTGCGGCCTGCGCGGCCGTCTACAAGCCGGTTCCGTTTCTCGACCTCGACGACGAGTCCTGGGACAGGCACCTCGACATCAATCTCAAGGGCACGCTGCTCGCCAGCCAGGCGGTACTGCCCGGAATGCGCCGCCGGGGGAAGGGCGCGATCGTGATGTTCTCCTCCTCCATCGCGCGAAACGGCGCGGCCGGCGGCGCTCATTACGCCGCGACCAAGGGCGGAATCCTGGGTCTCGCCCGGGCGATGGCGCTCGAGACCGCGCGGGACGGCATCCGCGTCAACGCGATCTCGCCGGGCGTCACCGACACACCCCAGCCGCGCGGCCACAGGAGCCAGGCCGATCTCGACGCCGCGGCCGCCGCGAACCCGATGGGCCGCATCGGAGAACCGGAGGACATGGCGGAGGCCGCGCTGTTCCTGATGGAGGACGATTCGAGCTTCGTCACCGGCCAGGACATCCGCATCAACGGCGGCCGGTTGATGATCTAGGGGCCGGGCGAATGGGCAATGTTTTGATCACCGGGGCCGCGAGCGGCATCGCGCGCGCCGCCGCGAAACGCCTCTCCGGGCGGATGACGGTCTATGCCGCCGACATCGACGCCGCCGGACTCGCCGAAACCGTGGATGAAATCGTCGCTTCCGGCGGCGATGCGAAAGCCGTCGAGGTGGACGTTTCGAGCCGCGAATCGGTCGAGAGCATGGTCGCGGCCGTGGACGGCCAGGTCGACGCCGCCTTCTTTGCCGCCGGCATCCATATCCGGGGCACCGCCGAGACCGTTTCCGAGGAAGACTGGGACCGCATGATCGGCGTCCACGTCAAGGGCACGTTTCTCTGCTGTCAGGCGACCCTGCGGCGCATGCGGGCGCAAGGCACCGGCGGAGCGATCGTCACCATGTCGTCGGATTACGCCGTGATGGCCGTGCCGGGGGGCGCCGCCTATTGCACGGCAAAGGCGGCGATCCATTCGCTCACCAAGTCGATCGCCCAGGAATTCGCGCCGGACCGGATACGCATCAACGCGCTCGGCCCGGGGCCGATCGACACCCCGATCCTCAAGTCAGGACGGACGGACGAAGAATACGAGGAAGCCCGGAAACGGCTCGCGGACAATCTCCCGATCGGCCGTCTCGGCCAACCCGAGGAGGTCGCGGCGGTGGTCGATTTCCTGCTGAGCGAGCGGTCGTCCTACATCACCGGGCAGATCGTCCACCCGAACGGCGGACAGCTCACCTGGTAGCGCGCCCTCAGGCCGGGATCACCCGGTCCTTGCCCTTGATCTGGATGCGGTAGCCCGAGCGCGTATGGGGGTGGTAGTCCCAGATCGCGAAGTGGTGGGTGCACCGGTTGTCCCAGAACGCGACCGAGTGCGGCTCCCAGCGGAACCGCACATGGAAGTTCGGGTGCTCGCAATGACGAAAGAGAAAACCGAGGATCGCATCGCTCTCGGCTTTCGACACGCCGCAGACATGCGAGGTGAAACCGGGGTTCACATAAAGCAGCTTGCGCCCCGTCACCGGGTGCTTCGCGACCATCGGCTGTTCGGTGACTGGCAGCCGGTTGCTCGCCGTGTGCGAGAACGCGCCGGCGCCGTCATGCACCGCCGTCATGCCCTCGAGATAACGCTTCATGGCAGGCGACAGCGCGTCGTAGGCCGCATACATGCTCGCGAACATCGTGTCCCCGCCGCCCGCCGGAGGCACGGTGTGGATATAGAGGACCGTACCCATGGGCGGCGTTTCCATGCACGACTGGTCGGTGTGCCAGGTCTCGTTGCCCGACACCGATTTCGAGTTCTCGTCGAAATGGAGAGAGCGGACCTCGGGGTATTCCCGGAGCTGCTTGGAGTTGGTGCCGTCGCCGCCGACGCTGATGTGAAGCTTGCCGAAATGCTCGCCGAGCGCCTTCTGGGTATCGTGGGTCAGCGCCTGTTCGCGGAAGAACAGGACCTGGTGCTCCATCAGCGCATCGTGCAGGTCCTCGATCGTCGGGGCGTCCAGCGGCCGGGTCAGATCGATACCCTCGACCAGGCCGCCTATGTTGGGCGTAACCGGCGTCACTGTAATCGTGTTGTGGCCCATGATCGCTTCCTTCGACCAGGATGTGGGGCGCGCACGCGTACGGCCCGCGACGGAAACCGAGGATGGCCGCAAACTTCCCGCCGGGCAACCCGTCGTTATCGCGGCTATCGTTATCGCGGCTCCAGCCGCCAGACGGAGGCGTCGTTCTCGTCGAGCAGCAGGTAGATCAGCCCGTCCGGCCCGGTGCGCACGTCGCGGATACGGTTGCCGAAATCGGTAAGCAGGCGCTCTTCGCGGACCACCCTGTCGCCGTCGAGTTCCAGCCTAACGAGCAGTTGGGAGCGGAGCGCGCCGACGAACAGGTTTCCGTTCCAGCGCGGAAACCGGTCGCCGCGATAGACCGTCAGCCCGGACGGCGCGATGGAGGGCACCCAGTAGGTCCTAGGCTGCTCCATCCCGGGTCGCGCGGTCTCGTCGGTGATCGCGGTGCCGATATAGTTGCGGCCGTAAGTGATAACCGGCCAGCCGTAGTTCCTGCCGCGCTCGACGAGGTTTACCTCGTCCCCGCCCCTGGGCCCGTGCTCCTGCGACCACAGGCGGCCGGTTTCGGGATCGAAGGCGAGGCCCTGGGGGTTGCGGTGGCCGTACGACCAGATCTCCGGCAGCGCTCCGGGCCGGCCGACGAAGGGGTTGTCGGCGGGCGGGGTTCCGTCGGGGTTGAGCCTCAGGATCGCGCCCGCGTGGGTGCCGAGATCCTGCGCGTTCGGCCGGTGGCCCCGGTCGCCGATGCTGACATAGAGCTTGCCGTCTGGCCCGAAGCGGAGGCGCGAGCCGAAATGCCGGCCCGAACCGCTCCCCGGCCGTCCGGCGAAGACCAGCTTGAAGCCGCGAACCCGGTCGCTCGTCAGCCGGGCGGTTCCCACGGCTGTCGTCTTGCCGCCTTTGGCGTCCCAGGCGAGGCTCAGGAAAATGCGCCGGTTGCGAGCGAAATCGGGGTCCAGCACGACGTCCATCAACCCGCCCTGGCCGTAGGACTCGATCCGGGGAAGACCGCGGAGCGGACTCGAAGGTCGCCCTTCGCGGTCGAGAATGCGGAGATCGCCGTCTTTCTCGGTGACCAGAATGCGCCCGTCGGGGAGGAACGCCATCCCCCAGGCCTGATCGAGCGGCCCGCCTACTGGCACCAGGCGGAAGTCGTGCTTTTCCGAGCGGTAGTCGCGCGCTTCGTCGGCAGCGGCGGACGTCGCGCCGAGCAGGACCGCGGCGGCGAGCGCCCCGATCCAGGTTGGGACGGTCCGGTCGCCGGTCAGTCCGCCACCTCGATCTCGACGGTGGGATAGTCGGCGGGCATGGTGACCTCGATCACCTCCATGTCCTCGCTGTAGTCGATCACGTTATGGACCTCGCCGGGCGGAGAGTAGACCGAGGCGCCCGCATGCGCGGTGATCGGCTCCTCGTGCCCCTGCCAGCGATAAGTCACCCAGCCCTTCAGGATGTAAACCATCTGGAAGGCGAGGTCGTGGCGGTGGAAGCCGAGATCGCGCTTGCACGGCCCCTTGGCGCGGAGGTGGATGGCTCCCACCTTGCCGCCGGTCGCGGCCGCCATACCGAGGTCCCGGTAATCGAAGGAGTCCCAGAGCCCGACCGGCCTGAACGACGTTTCGTCGCATTCATGGATGGCGAGCGCGCTCAGCGCCTCGGTCAGCTTGAATGTCTCGCCGGACATCTCCCCTCTCCTATGCCGCGAGCCGCCTTTCCCATTCGGCGAGCGCCGGGCCTCGCTCGTTGTCGCCGAGATGGCCGAGCGCCTGGGCGACGAAATCCATCCCGACCATCTCGTTCCAGGCGCGGATCAGACGCATGGTGACCGGCCCCGGGGTCGTTCCGTCGCCGATCGGAGATGCGTTCAGGCTGCGGGCGGGCAGCATGGTGCCGCTGGTCCCCGACAGGAACGCCTCGTCGGCGGTATAGACGTCGTAAGGCGCGAACGCGTCCTCGACCACCTCGATTCCGAGCTCGTCGGCAAGCTCGATCACCGTCTTGCGGGTGATGCCGCCAAGCACGTTGCGCGCCTTCGGCGTGCAGAGCTTGCCGTCGGCGACGAAGAAGAAGTTGGCGGTGTTCGACTCCGCGAGGTTGCCGTCGATGTCCAGCATCAGGGGCAGCGCCTCGGGGTCGGACTGCTGCGCCTCGAACTTGGCCTGGAGCTGGTTCATCCGGTTGGTGAGCTTGGCCTTGGGATCGGCGCATTGCGGCGGAGTCCGGCGCACGCCCGGTGTCACCAGCTTGAGACCGTTGAGATAGGCGTGCGCGAAACCGGCGAAACCGACTTCGAGGCAATACATCGTCACGGTCGCGGGCGCCGCGTCGCCGCGCCGCCTGTCGCCGCGGCTGATCACCATCCACAACGCGTAGTCGCCGTTCTCCCCGCGAAGCGGGAGATTGCGTGCGACCGTCTCCTCGCCGATCGCGGTCACCTCCTCCCTGCCCAGCCCGCAATCGATTCGGGTGTAGGCGAGCGACCTGAACAGCCGGTCGAGATGCGTCTCGAGGCGGAACAGCTTTCCGTCGAAGGTGCGGGCGACCTCGTAAACCCCGTCGCCGCCGGAAAATCCCCAGTCGAAGACGGACACTCTGGCCTCGGCCTCCGGCACGAACTCGCCGTTGAGATAGACGACTTTCTCGCTCATCGCGGTCTCCCGATCGACATTCCCCGCGCCAAGATCGCCGAATTCGCGAATTGCGGCAAGGCTCTCAGCCGCCGGACGCTTCCAGAGCCTTGAGACGATCGACCGCCCGCTTGTGGAGCAGGCGACCGTACGCGTCCTTCGCCGGTAATTCGATGGCGCGCTTCAGCAGGGCGCGCGCCTTCTCGCGGTATTCGTCTTCATCCAGCGCCAGCAGGCCCAGCGCATATTGGAATGGCACCGCCTTCCGGCCGGGCGCCAGTCGAAGAGCCCGTTCGAACGCGGCCAGCGCGTCCCGCTCGCGTGCTCCGAACGTCAGGCGGGCCACGAACGATCCCGCCGAACCGACTATGCCGGCATGCCATCGGCCCAGGCTGAGATAGGCCGAAGCCAATCCGGGGTCGATCCGAAGCGCGGTCTCCGTCGCCTCGCGGATCTGCCCAGCAAAATCCTGGTTCGCCGCCTCGAAGGAACCGACCGCCTGCGCGAGCCGACCGATCGCTCGAGCCAGTTGAAGGTGGGCGTTCGCGTTTCGGGGATCGGAGGCGACCGCCTTCCTCGCCAGTCCGACGGCGCGCTCGAACAACGCCTCCTTCTTGCCTTGTCCCGCGACGTAGCGCGTATGGACGACCAGCGCGCGCGCCGCCAGCGCATATCCTTCGGAGTTCCCCAGGCGCTCGGCGATCCGGGACGCGTCGGCAAACCGTCCCTCCGCATAGGCCGTCCGCGCGGCGTCGATGGATTGCGCGCCCGCCGGACCCGCCAATGGCGCGGCGACGAGACAGGAAAGCAACGCAAACCGGATAACGAGGCTGTCACGAATCATTGCACGACTGTCCGTTCGCGAAATCCCTCCCCCCGCCGGCAATACGCTCAGCCGCCCGAGGCGTCCAGGGCCTTGAGCCGCTCGACGGCCCGCTTGTGGAGCAGGCGGTCGTAAGCGTCCTTCGCCGGCAGTCCGATGGCGCGGGCGAGCAGTTTGCGCGCCCTGCCCCGGTATTCGTCCTCGTCCAGGATCAGCAGCCCGAGCGCGTATTCGAGGTTGACGAATTTCGTTTCGGGAGCGTGCTTCAGGGCCGATTCGAAATGGTCGATCGCGTCGCTCTCGCGGGCGCCGTGGGTGATGCGCGCAATGAACGAACCGGCGGCGGCGACCACCTCGGCGTGCCACGCGCCCAGGGCGGCGTGGGCGGCCGCCGATTCGGGATCGAGTTCCAGCGCTTTCTCGGCCGCTTCCCGGATTTTCCCGGCATAGCCCCGGTTTATCGCTTCGAACGAGCCGATGGCCTGGGCGTGCCGACCCATGGCCTGGACGAGCCGCAGATAGGCGTCCGTGTTGGACGGATCGGCCCGGATCGCTTTCCGCGCCAGCGCCGTGGCCTCTTCCAGCAAGGCCTCCGCCTCATCGTCGGGCGCAAAGTAATATCCGTGGATCGCCAGCGATCCCGCGGCCAGCGCATAGCCTTCGGAAGTGCCGAGGGCCGCGCCGATCCGG
>JAJEHI010000060.1 GCA_022823775.1 Defluviicoccus sp.
GTGGGCTTCGAGATCGCCGCCCTGGTGCGCCAGGCGTTCGAGCGAATCGTCCTCCGCCTTGATGGGTTCGAGTTCGACCATCGCCAGGTTGCAGCGGCGTTCGAAATCGCCCTGCTCGTCCAGGACATAGGCGATGCCGCCACTCATCCCCGCCGCGAAATTGCGCCCGGTATGACCGAGGCAGACGACGACGCCCCCGGTCATGTATTCGCAACCGTGGTCGCCGACGCCCTCGACCACCGCGACCGCGCCGGAATTGCGCACCGCGAAACGCTCGCCCGCGACTCCGCGGAAAAAGCACTCCCCGGCGATCGCGCCGTAGAGGACGGTATTGCCGATGACGATACTCTCTTCCGGGACGACGCCGCTGTCGGCCGGCGGATAGACCACGAGGCGGCCGCCCGACAGGCCCTTGCCGGTATAGTCGTTGGCCTCGCCAATCAGCTCGAACGAAACGCCGTGGGCGAGAAACGCGCCGAAGCTCTGGCCGGCGGTGCCGCGGAACGTCGCGCTGATCGTGTCTTCCGGCAGGCCGGCATGGCCGTACCGCTTTGCCACCTCGCCCGACAGCATCGCGCCGACGGTGCGGTGGATATTGCGGATCGGTATGTCGATGCGAACCGGCCGGCGTCCGGTCAGTGCGGGTTGCGCCTGTTCGATCAGCCGTCGATCGAGGACCTTTTCCAGATTGTGGTTCTGGCGTTCGCTGTTATGGGTCGCGACGCCCGGCGCGGCATGGGGCTTGGCGAGGATCCGCGACAGATCGATGCCCTTCGCCTTGTAGTGTTCGATGGCGCGGCGCTGGTCGAGCCGCTGCGATTCGCCGATCATTTCGTCGAATTTGCGGAAACCGAGCTGCGCCATCAGCTCGCGCACCTCTTCGGCGACATAGAAAAAATAGTTGATCACATGCTCGGGCGTGCCGGAGAACCGGCGGCGCAGTTCCGGATCCTGGGTCGCGACCCCGACCGGGCAGGTGTTGAGATGGCACTTGCGCATCATGATGCAGCCCGCGGCGATCAGCGGCGCGGTGGAAAAGCCGAACTCGTCGGCGCCGAGGAGCGCGCCGACGACGACGTCGCGACCCGTCCGCAGCCCGCCGTCTACCTGGACGGCGATCCGGCCGCGCAGCCGGTTGAGCACGAGCGTCTGGTGCGTCTCGGCAAGCCCGATCTCCCACGGCGAACCGGCATGGCTGATCGAGGTCAGGGGGCTGGCGCCCGTACCGCCCTCGAAACCCGAAATCGTCACATGGTCCGACCGCGCCTTCGAGACTCCCGCCGCCACGGTTCCCACGCCGACCTCGGAGACCAGCTTGACCGAAACGTCGGCGTCGGGGTTGGTGTTCTTCAGATCGTAGATGAGCTGGGCGAGATCCTCGATCGAGTAGATGTCGTGATGCGGCGGCGGCGAGATCAGGCCGACGCCCGGCGTCGAATGGCGCACTTTGGCGATGACGGCATCGACCTTGTGGCCCGGCAACTGGCCGCCCTCGCCGGGTTTCGCGCCCTGGGCCATCTTGATCTGCATCATGTCGGAATTGGCGAGGTATTCGGTGGTCACGCCGAAGCGGCCCGAGGCGACCTGCTTGATAGCCGAGCGCATGGAATCGCCGTTGGGCATGGGCTGGAACCGGTCTGGCTCCTCGCCGCCCTCGCCGGTGTTCGACTTGCCGCCGATCCGGTTCATGGCGATGGCCAGGGTCGAATGCGCCTCGCGCGAGATCGACCCGAACGACATCGCTCCGGTCGAGAACCGTTTGACGATTTCGCGCGCCGGCTCGACCTCGTCGAGCGGCACCGGCGTCTCCGCCGGGATCAGCTCGAACAGGCCCCGGATCGTCATCATCCTGTGATCCTGGTCGTTCACCTGTTCGGCGAAGGCGCGGTATTTCTCGGGCAGTTCGCCGCGCACGGCATGCTGCAGATTCATGACCGTGTCGGGCGTCCAGTAGTGTTCCTCGCCGCGCAGGCGGTAGGCGTATTCGCCGCCGACATCGAGCGCGTTGCGATAGACCGGCGCGTCGCCGTAGGCCAGCTTGTGGCGTTCGACGGTCTCGCGCGCGACCTCGGCGAGTCCGACACCGCCGATGGTGCTCGCCGTGCCGGTGAAATACCGCTCGACGAAATCCTCGCCCAGTCCGACCGCGTCGAAAATCTGCGCGCCGCAATAGGATTGGTAGGTCGAGATGCCCATCTTGGACATCACCTTCAGGATGCCCTTGTCGACCGCCTTGATGTAGCGCCGGTACAGCTGCCGGTCGGTGAGCTTCTCCGGCAACTCGTCGCGCATTGCCGAAAGGGTCTCGAACGCGAGATAGGGGTTGATCGCCTCGGCGCCGTAACCGGCCAGGGTGCAGAAGTGATGGACTTCGCGCGCCTCGCCGGTCTCCACGACCAGCCCGAGGAGGGTTCGCAACCCCTCCCTCACCAGATGATGGTGAACCGCCGACGTGCCCAACAGCGCGGGAATGGCGATTCTGTCTTCGCCGATCGCGCGGTCGCTGAGCACCAGGATATTGTAGCCTTCCTCGCATGCCTTCTCGGCCTGGGCGCATACCGAGTCGAGCGCCGGCCGCATGCCCTCGGCGCCGTGTTCGGCGGGATAGGTCAGATCGAGGGTAAGGGTCCGGAACGCATTGTCCGCGATCTCGCCGATCGAGCGGATCTTTTCCAGGCCCCGGTTGGTCAGGACGGGCTGGCGGACCTCGAGGCGCCTTTGCGGCGTCGTATCGTCGATGCCCAGCAGGTTGGGCCGCGGGCCGATCAACGACAGGAGCGACATCACGAGCTCCTCGCGGATCGGATCGATCGGCGGGTTGGTGACCTGGGCGAACACCTGCTTGAAATACGAATAGAGCAGCTTGGGACGCGACGACAGCGCCGAAATCGGGATGTCGTTGCCCATCGAACCGACGGCTTCCTGCCCGGTCGACGCCATCGGAGACATCAGGAACTTGAGGTCTTCCTGCGTGTAACCGAAGGCCTGTTGCCGATCGAGCAGCGTCACCCGGTTGGGCAGAGCGACGGGGGCGTTGGTCGCGGGCAGGTCCTCCAGCACAATGCGGGTGCGATCCAGCCATTCCTGGTACGGCTGGACCGAAGACAGTTCGGCCTTGATGATGTCGTCATCGAGGATGCAGCCCTGTTCGAGGTCGATCAGCAGCATCTTGCCGGGCTGCAGGCGCCACTTCTTGACGATGCGGCTCTCGTCGATCGGCAGGACGCCGACCTCGGAGCCCATCACCACCATGTCGTCGTCGGTAATGACGTAGCGGGCGGGCCTCAGCCCGTTGCGGTCCAGGGTCGCGCCGATCTGGCGGCCGTCGGTGAACGCCACGGCCGCCGGCCCGTCCCACGGCTCCATGATCGCTGCGTGGTATTCGTAGAAAGCGCGCCGGCGCTCGTCCATCAGCGGATTGCCGGTCCACGCCTCCGGAATGAGCATCATCATGGCGTGGGCCAGCGAG
The DNA here is from genome assembly GCA_022823775.1 of Defluviicoccus sp. GTDB lineage: Bacteria > Pseudomonadota > Alphaproteobacteria > MPNO01 > MPNO01 > MPNO01. Next base: position 3,470 of record JAJEHI010000060.1, read on the forward strand.
TATCCGGACTGCACTAGGAGTTCGAGCGCGTTGTCGAAGCTCGCCGAATCGGACTGGCCTTCGGTGATCAGCGGCCAGAGCTTTTCCAGATCGTCGCCCAGCAGTTCGGACTTCATCAGATGGCGCCGCGCCGCCATCCAGTTGATGTTGCCGCGCAGCGTGTTGATCTCGCCGTTGTGGCAGATCATCCGGTAGGGGTGCGCCAGCCGCCAGGACGGGAAGGTGTTGGTGGAAAACCGCTGGTGAACCAGGGCCAGCGCCGTGACCATCCGCTCGTCCCTGAGGTCGCGGTAGAACTCGCCCACCTGATGGGCCAGCAGCATCCCCTTGTAGACGATCGTCCGCGACGAGAGGGACGGCATGTAGAAGTCGTCGCACGCCTCGCCCAGGGCGTCGATCCGGTGCTCCGCCTGCTTGCGAATGACGAACAGCTTGCGCTCGAACGCGTCCCGGTCCGCACAGTTTTCGCCCCGGCGGACGAAGACCTGGCGCACGGAGGGTTCGGTCGGCAGCACGCTCTCGCCCAGCCCGGAATTGTCCACCGGCACGTCGCGCCAGCCCAGGACATGCTGCCCTTCGGCCTCGACTATCTCCTCGACGATACGAACGCAGTCCGCGCGCGGCCCTTCGGCCTGC
>JAJEHI010000153.1 GCA_022823775.1 Defluviicoccus sp.
GGCGGCATCGCCTATGTCCTGGACGAGCAGGGCGATTTCGAACGCCGCTGCAACCTGGCGATGGTCGAACTCGAACCCATCAAGGCGGAGGACGATTCGCTCGAACGCCTGGCGCACCAGGGCGGCGATCTCGAAGCCCACGGACTGGTCGATGTCATGCGCGACATGACCCGCTACGACGCCGAACGCCTGAGCCAGCTAATCGAACGGCATGTCCGCTACACCAACTCGGCGCGGGGCCGGCAGATTCTGGAACGCTGGGACTTCTATCTGCCGCAGTTCGTCAAGGTGATGCCGGTCGATTATTACCGCGCCCTCAGGGAAATGGAACTCGCCCAGCCGGCCGATCCCGTCGATCTCGTCGCCGAGAGCCGCTGAACCATGGGCAAGGTTACGGGTTTTCTCGAGATCGACCGGCTCGAGCAGCGGTACACGCCGGTCGGCGACCGCATCCGGCATTTCAACGAGTTCCTGGTTCCGCTGGACAAGAACACGCTGATGCAGCAGGGCGCGCGCTGTATGGATTGCGGCATTCCGTTCTGCCACACCGGCTGTCCGGTCAACAACATCATCCCCGACTGGAACGACCTCGTCTACCGGGACCAGTGGCGCGAAGCCATCGAGGTCCTGCACTCGACCAACAACTTCCCGGAATTCACCGGCCGAATCTGCCCGGCGCCGTGCGAGGAAGCCTGTACGCTGAACATCAGCGACGCTCCGGTAACGATCAAGACGATCGAGTGCGCGATCGCCGACCATGCCTGGCAGGAAGGCTGGGTGGTTCCCGACATTCCCGGGACCAGGACCGGCAAGCGCGTCGCCATCGTCGGATCGGGTCCCGCCGGGATGGCCTGCGCGCAACAGCTGGCGCGCGCCGGGCACGACGTGACGCTGTTCGAGAAGCACGCCAAACCGGGCGGCCTGCTCCGCTACGGCATCCCCGATTTCAAGATGGAAAAACACTATATCGACCGGCGCGTCGGCCAGATGGAGGCGGAAGGAGTCACGTTCCGCAACGGCGTGCATGTCGGGGTCGATATACCGGCGCGGGAACTGGTCGAGGAGTATGACGCCGTCGTGCTGGCCGGCGGGGCGGAGAAGGCGCGCGACCTGCCGGTCGAGGGGCGGGATCTGGGCGGCGTCGAATTCGCGATGGACTTCCTGCCGCAGCAGAATCGGCGCATCGGCGGGGAACCCCTCGGCGACGGCGAGGAAATCCTCGCCCGCGGCAAGCATGTCGTGGTGATCGGCGGCGGCGATACCGGCTCGGACTGCATCGGGACGTCTTTCCGCCAGGGCGCGGTCTCGGTGACGCAGCTGGAAATCCTGCCCATGCCGCCCGAAAGCCCGGACAAGGAGACCGTCTGGCCCCTGTGGCCGCTGCGCCTGCGTACCTCCTCGTCGCAGGCGGAAGGTGCGCAGCGCGACTGGAGCGTCGCGACCAAGCGCCTGTCCGGCGTCGGCGGCGCCGTTACCGCCCTTCACGGCGTCCGGCTGGACGAAAATCTGAAGGAAATCCCGGGAACCGATTTCGACCTCAAGGCGGAACTCGTGCTGCTGGCGATGGGTTTCGTCCATCCGGTCCATGAAGGCATGATCGAGGAGCTCGGCGTCGATCTCGATCCGCGCGGCAACGTCCTCGCCGATACCGAAAACTACGTCACCTCGGACCCCAGGGTGTTCGCGGCGGGCGACATGCGCCGCGGCCAGTCGCTGGTGGTCTGGGCGATCCGCGAGGGCCGGCAATGCGCCCGCGCCGTGGACGAGTTCCTGATGGGCGGGTCGTCGCTGCCTCGATAGGGCGTGCACGGCGCCTCGATACGGCCCCCCGATCCCGATACGGCCCCCTCGATACGGCCCCCCTTCGGCTTCGCTCAGGGCAGGCTCTCGATACGGCGCTGACGCGCCTACTCGGGATGAGGAGATTGTTGGGGGATCAAATGCCTCAACACCCCCTCTTCCTCATCCTGAGTAGCCCCGGCCGCCAGGCCGGGGCGTATCGAAGGAGCTTGCCCTGAGCTTGTCGAAGGGGGCGTCTCTACCCGCTGCGCGGCGAAAAGCGCGATCCTGCCCGCGCCGGCACATTTTTTACTTGACTTGAGGAGCAAGGAACATTAAATGAACATAAGATGTGAGAGCGGCCTGTCCGGTGGCGAAAGAAAACCTATCCGGTGACGAAAAAACGCTATATACAGACCGGTCTGTCCACTCTTGATCGAGCGGAAAATGGCGCAATTCCGGGGTTTGTGCGGAAAAGGAAAATGAACGATCGCTAAAGAATGGAGAAGTAGCAACCCGATTCGACGCTGCCCTAGAACTCGCCGCTGATCGTGGCGCCACCGTCGACGACCAGGGTGTGACCGGTCGTGAAATTGCCGGCCTTCGAGGCGAGGAAGACGGCGGCGCCGGCGATTTCCTCGACATGGCCGATGCGCCTGAGCGCATAGTGTTTGACGGCGGCGTTGTAGATTTCCTCGTTCTCCCACAGGGCGCGCGCCATGTCCGTCCTGACGATGGCCGGCGCGATGGCGTTGACCCGCACGTTGCGGTCGCCCCATTCGACGGAAAGGTTGCGCGCCAGGGCAGAATCGGCGGCCTTGGTGATGCCGTAGATGCCGAGATAGCGGGTGCCTTTCAGCCCGCCGATGGAAGAGACGATGATGACCGCGCCGTCGCGCCGTTCGGCCATCTGCGGAATGACCATCTGGCACAGCCAGATGTTGGACCGCAGGTTGGCCCCGGTGGTCTTCTCGTAGGCTTCGTCGGGCAGGTCCTGCAGCGTGCCGAAATAAGGGTTGACCGCCGCGTTGCAGACCAGGATGTCGATGCGGCCGTAATGGGCGTTGGACCGGTCGACAAGGTCTTGCAACTGGTCCTTTTGGGAGATGTTGCAGGCGATGGCGACGGCGTCGCCGCCCTCGTCGCGGATGCCTTGCGCGACCTCCTCGCACTTGTCCAGCTTGCGGCTGGAGATCACCACCTTCGCGCCCTGTGCCGCCATCGCTTCGGCGGTCGCCCGGCCGATGCCCTTGGAGGAGCCGGTTATCAGGGCCACCTTGCCGTCGAGGCGGAACAGGTCGTCGTATTTCATCGGAGATCGTCCGGCTGGAAATCGGAGAGGCGCGCCGGCATGAAGCGGCCCCGCGCCATCGTGGGCCGAAGGGTCAGGTTGCAACGGTCAGGGGCTTCCTATAATCCGATGCCCGACGAATCAACCGGCCGGATAAGGGTCGCACGGCTGCCGGCCCGGCATTGCAATGCCCAGGGAGGGATGCATGGACCTCGATATCAGCGCCGAAGACCGGGCCTTCCGCGACAAGGTCAGGGCGTTCATCGACAAGAACCTGCCGTCCGATACCCGGGAAAAGGTGCGCCGCGGCCTGAAGCTCTCCAAGGAAGACCATGTCAACTGGCACAGGATCCTCCACGCCAACGGCTGGGGCGCGCCGGGCTGGCCGGTCGAATTCGGCGGGCCGGACTGGTCGCCGATGCAGCGCCACATCTTCGAGGAGGAGACCGGCCGCAACCACTGCCCGCGCCTGATGCCGTTCGGGCTGAAGATGGTCGGCCCGGTCATCCAGGCCTTCGGCAGCGACGAGCAGAAGGCGCAGCATCTGCCGAAGATCGCGAGTTCGGAGATCCAGTGGTGCCAGGGCTATTCCGAGCCCGGCGCCGGGTCGGACCTCGCCTCGCTCAAGACCCGCGCGGTTCGCGACGGCGACACCTACATCGTTAACGGCCAGAAGACCTGGACGACGGCGGCCCACTGGGCGGACTGGATATTCTGCCTGGTGCGCACCGACGACACGGTGAAGAAGCAGGAGGGCATCTCCTTCCTGCTGATCGACATGACGACGCCGGGCATTACGGTGAAGCCGATCGTCACCATGGAGGGCGGCCACGAGGTTAACGAGGTGTTCTTCGACGACGTCGTCGTGCCGGTCTCCAACCGGGTCGGCGCGGAGAACAAGGGCTGGACCATCGCCAAGTTCCTGCTCGGCCACGAACGCACCAGCATCGCCGAGATCGGCCGCTCCAAGGCGCAGCTCGAAAAGCTGAAGGAGATCGCCGCCGCCGAGCAGAAGAACGGCGCGCCGCTGGCCGACGATCCGCGTTTCCGCGAGAAGATCGCGCGGGCCGAGATCGACCTGATGGCGCTGGAGATGACGCTGCTGCGCGTCGTCTCGGCGGAAAGCGCAGGCAGCGTGCCCGGCCCGGAAGCCTCCCTGCTGAAAATCCGCGCGACGGAGTTGCAGCAGGAACTGGGCGAACTGCTCATGGAGGCGATCGGCTATTACAGCCATCCCGATACGCCCGAGGCCCGCGAGTTCGGCTGGAACGAGCCGTCGGTCGGGCCGGACTACGCCGCCAGCCTGTCGCCGGGCTATTTCAACCTGCGCAAGACTTCGATCTACGGCGGCTCCAACGAGGTCCAGCGCGGCATCATCTCCAAGATGGTGCTGGGCTTCTGATCGCCCCCGTGCGCGGCATTCCGTTCCGCCGCGGTCATCGCCTGCCGGGCCGGGCGTCAGCGCGGCCGCGCCACGCCAGCCATTGACGGTAACCTTCCATGCCCTTCGCCCTGACCGACGAACAGAAGCTGCTCCAGGAAAGCGTCGACCGGTTCGTCGAGCGCGACTACGGCTTCGACATCCGGACCCGGCAGGCCGGGAGCGAAGCGGGCTGGAGCGCGGAGACCTGGGCACGGTTCGCCGAACTGGGCTGGTTGGGCGTGCCGTTCGCCGAGAGCGCGGGCGGCTACGACGGCGGCCCGGTCGAGGCCGGGCTGATCGCGGAGGGACTCGGCAAGGGGCTGGCCGTCGAGCCCTATCTCTGGACCGTCGTGCTCGGCGGCGGCCTGCTGGCCCGGGCGGGGCGGACCGATCTGCTCGGAGACCTCATTGCCGGTAATCTGCAACTCG
>JAJEHI010000197.1 GCA_022823775.1 Defluviicoccus sp.
CCACCTCGCTCCCGCCCACCGTCACCGTGAAGGCGTCCTCACCCGGCACCGAGCCCGGGTCCAGCGCCCCGTCGAAGGTGACCGTCAGCGCCGCCCCGTTCACCGATGCCGAGGAGAAGGCGGGCGGCGTGTTGTTGGTCACCGACCCTGCCGTCCCCCCAATAAAGGCCACCTCGTTCCCCGACAGGTCCCGCAACGGCTTGGCGGGCGGATCGGGCGCGACGTAGAGCACCGTTACCGTCTGGCCGTGGCGCGGCGCATCGGCCGCGGCCAGGGTCAGCGTCACCGTCTTCCCCTTGACCGCGACGCCGGCGGGCTTCTCGGGGGCTCCTGCGACGAGAACGGACAGCGCGCTGTTCACGCCGGCCTGCGGCACCGAGCTCTCGTCCAGCGCCTCGTCGAAGGTCATGGTCAGCGTCGTCCCGTTGACCGATGCCGAGGAGAGCGTCGGCGCCGTCCTGTCCGCCGGGGTGTCGTTGGTCACCGTCTTGCCCGAGAAGCCCGGCACCGGGAGCTTCAGGCGGTCGGCGTCGCGCAGCGGGTCGGTCGAGGGCGCGGCGTAGGCCACCGTCACCGCCCCGGTCTCCACGGCCAGCAGCGCCTCGGCCAGCGTCAGCACCACCGTCGCTCCGCTGATGGCGACCGGGTTCGTGTCCGCCAGGGCCACCTCGCTCCCGCCCACCGTCACCGTGAAGGCGTCCTCACCCGGCACCGAGCCCGGGTCCAGCGCCCCGTCGAAGGTGACCGTCAGCGCCGCCCCGTTCACCGATGCCGAGGAGAAGGCGGGCGGCGTGTTGTTGGTCGCGGACTTTCTCCTCGCTAACGGCACCTCGTTCCCCGAAAGGTCCTTGAGCCGCTGCGCGGCGTCGCTCGCAAGCTCATAAGACAGCAGCACCGCCTGGCCGTGCCGGATCGCCGTCGCGAAGGTCACGGTCACGGTACGCCCGGAGATGGACGCGCTGCGCGCCCCCTCGGGGTTCCCGTCGACGAGGCGCTGAAACAATGCCAGTATCGGCATCACGCTCTCGTCCAGCGCCTCGGACCACGTGAACATTGCCGTCGTCCCGTTCGCCGTCGCCGAGACGAACCGCGGCGCGGCCTTGTCGCCGGCGTTGCCCGCCCGCAGGTTGGCGAAGTTCGGCAGCGCGTTGCCGGAGCCGTCCTCGAGCACGGGGCCGCTCGCCGGCTGGTCGAAGCGCACCGTCAGCCGCTCGTCCGCGGTCACCGCCGATTCCAGCGCCGCCGTCACCGTCCTGCCCGAGATGGCAACGGACGAGCCCGTGCCGCGGATGATGCGGCTCGACCCGGTTTTCGTGGCGGTGACCGTGAACGCGCTGCTCGCGGGCCTCGACATCGTTTTCAGCGCGCTGTCGAAGGTGACGGTGAGCGCGTCCCCGTCCACCGTCGCGCTCACCACCCGCGACGGGAGCACCGTGACCGTCACCGTGTCCGCCTCGGTGACGTGCGTCCCCTGCTTGACCGTCAGGGAGAACGTCAGGTCGGTCTGGCTGCTCACCGAGGGCGCGGTGAACGCCGGCGTCGCCGAGGCCGCGTCGTCCAGCGTCACCGCCGGCCCGGCGGTCTGCGTCCAGGCGTAGGTCAGCGTCGCACCGGCGACGACGTTGCCCAACTTCGACCCCGAGCCGTCCAGGGCCACGCGCGCCCCGGCGCGGGCCGTCACGTCGTCGCCCGCGACCGCCGCCGTCTCCTGTCCCGCCTCGAGCCTCGCCTGGGCGACTGAACCGGGAACCTGGTTGGCCTTCTCCCCCGCCACGCCCACCGTCCAGATGACGCCGGTCTCCAGTCCGGTCAGCGTGAAGGAGCGCGAGGCGGCTGCCTTCTTGCTTCCGCGCAGATGATTGGAAATGTGCAGGTTCCCGGTGGTCCGTTTGTCCGCGAGGATGCGCCACCGGGCGTGCCGTGTGTCACTAGGCTGCCAGCGCAGCGTAATCTCACCGGTACCGGGACCCGGCTCGGCGGTGCCCGTCGGCTGGGACGGGACGCCAAAGCTTGACGAGTGCCATCCCTTCACCAAATGCACGTGCCCCACAGCCCCGTCATGCCCGTCGTCCGCCAGGGCGGGCACGGCACCGAGCAGCAGGACGAGGGCGGCGGCGAGAGCGCCGAGCGCACACACGCCCGCCCGCCACGCGCGCGCGAGGCGGGCGGGTCGGAAATGGAAAGGAGGCGGAGAGGAAGCGGGGGGTGGAGGCGCCGCCGGACGGCGGGCGCCGAAGCTCAGCCGGCCATGGCGCTCCCGAGGGCGGCTCTCCGCGCGGGCCATGGCGTCAGCCGCGCCCTACGCAGGCTGCCGGTGAACCGCCCGGCGTGCGGACGCAGGAATAGGCTCGGCTCGGCTCGGCTCGGCTCGGCTCGGCTCGGCTCGGCTCGGCTCGGCTCGGCTCGGCTCGGCTTAATTACACGGCCAGCACCGACGCGCGCATGGTCCCCGACAGGGAGCGAGCCCATCGATCCACTCCTCCGCTGCACCGCGCGGGCCGGGGCCGGAGGGTTCCCCTGACCGTTGCGGCTACCTGTTCGGAGGAAGCGTATTCGCGCCGAAACGCCTGTAAAATCCTGCAAAATTACAGGTATCGGAACGCCGGTTTGGGGGCGTATGGAGGCGCCGCGGGGAGCGTGGAGGCGCCGGCTGCGGGCGGTCCCTCAGCGCCGCAGCAGGGCGTCCACCGCCAGCACCTGCCGCGCCAGCTCGACCTGACCCGACACGCCGAGCTTGCGGTAGGTCTGCTCGACCAGCCAGCGCACGTAGCTCTCGCGCCAGCCCTGGGCGGCAGCGATCTCGCGCACTCGCAGCCCCTCGGCCATCAGCGCCGCCATCCGGCCCTCGGACGGCGTGAGGCCGAGCGTCACCGCCACCCGCTGCGCGTCGATCCGCGGGCGGCGCGCCGGGTCCACCACCAGCGCCAGCGCCGCCACCCGGCGCCCACCGAAGTCCGCCGCCCGGTCGCCCACCGGCATGACGTGGAGCCCGAGGCGCGAGCGCCCCGAGGCGCGCTGCACCGTCATCGAGCCCCCGCTCGGGGGCTCGCCCAGCAAGTCCGGCAGCGCCTGCCCCAGCAGCCTGCGCAGGCGGGTGCGGTCCGCCGGCAGCCGGGCGTCCAGGGTCCCGTCGCGGTCAACGAGCCCGTCGCCCCGGCGCAGGATCTCCAGCGCCGGCGCGTTCGCCGCCAGCACCCGCCCGGCGCGGTCGAGCTGCACCACGCCGATGCGGTCGTTCTCCAGCAGCCCCGCAAGCCCCGCGCCTAGCGCGTCGGCCGCCGCCAGCGCCTGGCGGATCAGCACCGTCCGGTGGACATGCGGCAGCAGGCTCTCGAGCAGCCGGAGCTGGCCGGTCCCCCAGCCGTCGCCGCCGACGGGGTAGCCGATGTTCAAGGCGATGTGCATGCCGTCGGGCCCGTCGAAGCGCGCGTACAAACCCTTCTGGGCGCCGGTGCGGGCAAAATACTCGTTCCAGGTCGCCGACCTCTTCCGCTCGTCTTCGGTATAGAGGTCGGGGGTATGGGCCAGCCGGGCGTGGGGAAGCCGCCTGACGCGCGGGATCGCTTCGTCCTGCGCGTGGTAGTCCTGTAGATACTCGCGCCCCAGGTCCTCGCGGTTCTCGCCGCGCTCGAAAAAGCGGGCGAAATTGAGGGGCACATCGTCTCCACGCCCCGCGGCAACGGCCAGAGTGGTCCCGCCATAGCCGGCGGCTTCCTCGATCAGGCTCGTGGCGGCGCCCCAGCGGGCGTCGTCGAGGGCCGCCCCGTACAACGCTTCGAGACAGCGCTCGAAGGCATCGTCCGGGCTCATGCCGCAGCCCCGCGACAGCGCGTCCCCCTCCGTGCGGGCCGCCAACCGAATTGCTGAAGAACGCTTCCTGTTTCCACGATCCTCCCTCCACGAATAGCCGGACCCGGCCGCTCCGGAGGGCCGCCGGACGCCGCTCCCGGACGCCGCGAGCCGCAAACCCGGAGAGGCCGGATTCGCGGGCCCGGCCCGGGTACTCTATGCGGGCCGGGCATGGCCCTGCCATCCTGCAAATTTGCAGGTATCGTAAAATCGGCATGTGAAAAAATTTCCGCCTGGAACCGGGATTCGGCCTCCCGGTCCGGGAATAACACTGCGCGGCCGCTCTCCACATCGCTCGAAATTCACTGCCGCGCGGTACCGTTGATGCACGCGGTGACCGGGGGGCATGACGCCGATCGAGGGCTCGCCGCCAGTCCTTCCGCAGGCGTCGGGGCGAGTGGCTGACCGGAGATGCGAACGGCCCAGACGGCCCGTGCGCGCTCTCACCGCAGGCGAGCGGCAGACGCCGCCCGCCTGCGATCCGACCGCTACGGATTCATGTTGCCGAGCCAGGCGTAGGCCGGTGCCGCAGCTGCTGCGGAGACGCAGAGCACAGCGAGTGCGGTGAAGATGTTGCGAATGCGGCGGTGGTTCATGGTCTCTCCTTGTGAGTGGCGGGTGTCTCCGTTCGATGTGGATGCGGTATCGAGCCGCCGCCAATACCGATTTCTTCGGATCACGATAACCGCCGCCCATTGAGCCGCGGCTGCTCCGATGCGTCGCCCGTTTCGACAGCGCGGCAACCGCCGCGTTCCGGTCTCCGCCGTCTCACTCGCGGTCCGGCCGCGGGCCTCTGTCCGTGACGGAATCGAAGAATGCGCCCGCTCAATCCTTTCGGCCGACGCCGGACGGATGGTGACGTCGAAGTGAGTCGCTGCTACCCGAAGCGTGGGACGGAGGCGCGAGCCGATCGACACCGAGTGCGTGCGCGCGTTCGTGACGCAGCTCCGCGGGTTCGCCAGCCGCCGGACAGGACGGCCGCCCGATTGCCGGTTCGCCTTCGGAGTTCGACAGGTAGCCGCGGTTCTCGACCGTGTCCAAGGTCCGCATCGCCGCGTTCAGGACGGCCGCCCCGGCCCTCATCCTTCGCGGTGTCCTGCCGGACAGCCGTCGGTCCCGTGATAGGCTCTGACGAACAGGCTCCGGAGGAGAATTGGAATGAACAAGCGCGAGCTCGCCGCCCAGGTGGCGGCCGGGACCTCGCTGTCCAAATCGGACGCCGACGCCGCCGTGAGCGCCGTGTTCTCGGTCATCGCCGATGCGCTTGCCGGTGGCGAGACCGTCACCATCGCCGGCTTCGGAGCCTTCTCGACGCGATCGCGTCCGGCCCGCCCGGGCCGTAATCCCCGCACCGGAGAGACCATCACCATTGCCGCCTCGACCGCACCTTCGTTCAAGGCCGGCAAGACCCTTCGCGATGCCGTCAGGTAGCCGCCGAGATGCAGGCGTACTGCGTCGCGAGCCTCGGATGCGAGCCCGTGTGGCCGCGCGGTCCGAGTCGCTGATGTCTGGAGTCGCGCCGATCGTGATGTTTGTCGCAGGGAGGAGGCGCGGGGAATTCGGCGATCTCGTCACTCATGCGAACACGTGCGCAGCCGCGCGCAGGGCTTGAATCCCCTCGCGCGCCCGTGCCTTATATGGCTGAATACGAATCTTCACCTGCGACAGTGTTGCGCACCGATGCGCCCCAGTCGAACCGGACGCGTTTCCTGGCCGCTTACGGCACTGGACAGCTTCCAGCCAAACACCTCCCACATCACCTCCAATGCTAAGCGTATTCGCAAAACTCCTTCTGGTCTCCAGCTCCCTCGCCCCGATCCTCGGGGCAGTGGCTATCATCAACTATTCCAACCAAACCCCATGGCTACACTGGGCTGGCTGGCTGGCAGCGGCACTCCTGCTCGTCCTCCTTTGCTGGCTGATGCTTGTTTATGCGGCCAAGAATGCTCAACAACATTCGTTCACTGTAGTGGAGTTTCAGCGCACTGACCAAGAGGTATTGGCATTCTTGCTTGCTTACCTTCTTCCCTTTGTCTCCGCGGAAAGTGGTGCATTCAACAAGAATTGGCTCGTAGGGACATACATATTGCTCACTATTATCCTAGTGATTTCTCATGTGGGAGCATTCCATTTCAATCCCGTTATGTGGCTGTTTAGATACCACTTCTACTCAGTAAAAGACTCCGATGGACTATCACAGGTTCTCATAAGTCGTAGGAGATTTCGCCAAACTGGAATGAATGTTCGAACCGTTCGACTCGCTCACAGCATCTATCTGCACATAGGAGACTGACGTGCTCGACAACTTCCACCTGGCCGCGATTACCAGACAGGGCAACCGACATCGGCTCTATCAAATTCCACTACACCGAAGGCTTCAAGAAACGCTTGCTGTACACTGGCAAGGACAATTCGATGCGTTCTATGATGACGTTGAGGAAATAGACTTTGACCCCGGATACACACCAGAACGCCACGAGTGCTTTTCTGTGTCGGAGTATGAATTGCCCGATTGGCTGGCTAACTACGATAGCGGTAGTGCACGCAATCTTCGTTCCGTAGTGCGCCGTGATGGTGCCATGAATACCACTGTCGGCTTGGTAGCTTTTGCGCGAGATGACGAAGGCGATGAATTGATGCTTTTTCAGAATTTTACGAGGAGCAAGGTCATTCAACCCGGCAATTTCATGTTCTTGAGCGGCGATACGTTCCGATCATCTGAAGACATGGCTCTTTCACTGGATTCTCAACTAAGTGCTATCTATCTGCCTGACAGTGAAACCCTTCTGTTTCGCAGTTTCCGTACTGTAAACACGTTCCTTCCTATCGCTGACTACTTCGTGGAAGCGACTACCGAGCAAATTTTGGAGTTATTGCAGCATGAACGTATTGCCGCCGACGATCCAGATCGAATTGCGTCATTCTCCAATCAATGGTTTCGCAAAAGATTCGCTATGCTACAACAATCGAGCATTCTCGATGACTACACAGCGGATCAAATTGCAGAGTACGCCGAAGGCTATGACGTCAACATTCAGGTGCGTGACGAACAAATCGTTTTCCCGGCCGACAGACAACAAGCAAGGCGCCTCCTTCAGTTCCTCAATGAGGAACGATTTGTCGGGGCAATAACGGAGACTCTATTTGAAACGAACTCGAAACGCGCCGCTTCTTAATGCTGCGCATCGCATTGCCGCGACAGACATCCTGAGCAATCATGGCTGGCACGCACACCGACAGTCGCGACGGAAAGTTACCTGACCCTGATAATGAGGGGAGCGACGTTGCCGCGGGGGAGACCGTGAGAGAGCAATTTGAAGGCACTATTAGGGCGATCAACACGTGCATGCATCGTTACGGAAACTGTCTGCGTGCTAACGAGGCGCTCACAAGGTCTGCCTTGATAGACCCTCTTCTGGTGAGTCTCGGATGGAGGCTTCACGATCCCGGTCAAGTAATGCCGGAATTTCGCCCTTTCAGCGGAAAGCGCCAAGCGGTCGACTACATGCTAGTGCGCGACTCCTTCTCGATGATTATTGAGTCGAAGGCGCTTGATATTAATCTTGAGCCATGCGAACAGGAGCTAATCGACTACGTGACATTGTTCGAAGAGGCGGACAAGGCACTCAGCCTTTGTTGCCTGACCAATGGGGATATCTGGAACATTTTTGAGCCCCATAACATGTCCGAGAGAGTTGCAGAACTATCCATAACTTCTCATTCTCTGGAACACTGCATCGAAGTCCTTTCCCAATGGAAATTGTTGAAGTTCAGATGCCATCAACGCAAATCATCCACAGACCCGTTGGAGGGGACAATTCCGATAACGGGTATCCGTCCGCTCGATGGCCTTGTCGCTCCGAGAGCTATCGTCTTCAGTGATGGAGAAGAAAGAAAGCTGAAGGCTTGGAAGGACGTCAAACAGCACACTTATGAAAAGCTAGATCTGAGACTCCCGAAGGGCTATTCTGTAAGAAGAAGATCTCATTCGTCCCAAGTTCTTAAGGATACATCAAGGCTTCTGTATCATCATAATCGCAATCCGTCAGAAACATATCTCATATTCTCGTAGGTAGTCACATTGCAAATGGCCAAAAAACCCACGCCATCGCCGAGCCTCTGGTGGAATAGCAGCTCAGCTCGCCATCCCGGCTGAACGGACCGACGTTGCCCAAGGAACCATTTCGAACGGGCTCTCTCCAGTATTCGCCAGACGGTTCCTGTAACGTCCCTGATACCCGAACTGCTTAAGCAAAATCATTTCAATGTACCACTGACCCAATCGCAAGGCATCCATCTGCACTTCCGCATTAACCTGATGGGCCTGCTTCGCATGAACCAAGTCATTGCGAATCTCGGTAATCGCCTTTGGTCCATCGCCACCTACACGAGAGCAATTCCGGAAAAACACATCCAAATGCTTACACGACGAAGGTATTGACGTACAAAGCCCAATCTTCTTTATTGATTTGGACAGGAACTCTCCTGTTGAACCCTTCTTCTTAACGCCTGTGATTTTGTAGCATAGGGATTCAAGGGCAGCCTGTATGAGAATTATTCCGACGTGGAAGGGAGCGGCCTTGCCATTGAGATACAAGTCAATCGTCCGAAACAGCACGTCCCTCCAATTCGGGTCATCGCATAGTGACCAGAATCCGGAAAACGCCTGTGATAGATTCTCTCCTCCATCAGCTATTGTCGGCAGCCAAGTATCGTATCCACGGTTCCATGGATCGGTGTGAGTGCTTCCCCATTCAAAGAAGGCTTGTCCAGCATTTGAGCAAGCAGCCTTCACGAGCGTCAGTCCGCACCCCGCACCCCGTGCAAAGGAAAGAAACGCCCGCAATCCTCGCAATACATTCTCTACTTCCTCTACAGAAAGTGCCGCCCCGTCACAGTATTCGATGATGCCGGTGTGTGTTATTCCGTAACCATCGGTTTCCTTCAGGAGTTTCTCATGGTTAGACAAGCCCACGATTTGAGTAAGGCTAACTTGCAAATTCGTGTGTGCCAGTTTTGTAGCTCCCACACGCACAGAATCAACCCAGTTGTCTTGCCGTCCGAAAAACTTTGGGAAATTGATGACGCTGAAGCTGATTGACTTAATCTTCGTGTCACGTCGAATTACAGTACATGGAGACTTGTATAGCGCGACAGAGCCTCTTGCAGTGCCATTCATCGAGCCCGGTATGCGCAGGCTGGAACGCACTACTTGAACATCACGATTGTCACTTACCGTGACAACGAACGGCATTTCCATTCGGTGATCAAGTATTCCGATTGGAAAGCTCTCGGACTCAATTACTGTCATGAGCGTCGGCGATAAGCGCAAGACGACTCGTGCCGCAAAAGGTTTTTCCAAACAGTGCCCATTAATGTGCGTGATGAGAATATCCTCAAGGACGATGGGCGAATTGGGTTCTTGCTCTTGAGGTGATGTCGTCAGATGTGTCATTTCTTTCTCGGTAGCAGCCAACCTGCGGCTTCACAGTATAGGCACGCGATTCACTGGACCACTGCGTTCCGCGCCCACCAGTCATATTCTGCAATCATCCCGCCCTTCATGCGCTTCGAGCCAGTCGTCTCCACGACGGAGCCGGGAACATCGGTGCGCCCAATGCTTCATCGTTGTCCGCAGTCAGGCCAGGGCCTGCAGGCACCGTTCCGTCTTCACCCCCCGAATACCCCGGCAGCATTTCGGCCGCGATGCTGTCCGAAATGCGCACCGCACTCTCCCTGACCCAATCCCCCGCGAGGTGGGCGTAGCGCTCAGTCGTCTGCGCCTCCGAGTGCCCGAGCAGCCGCCCGATCATCGGCAGGCTCACGCCGAGGGCCAGAGCCCGCGAGGCGAAGCTGTGGCGGCAGTCATGGATACGCAGGTCCTTGAGGTCGGCGAGCTTGCAGATCACCTTCCAGGAGTCGTTGATATTGCGCATCGGCTTGCCCGCGACCTTTCCGGGAATCACCCACGGACTGTCCGGCAAGCGCGGGATCTCCCGCAGCACCTGCACGGCGCTCGGCGAGAGCGCCACCGTCCGCACCCCCGTCTTCGTCTCCGGCAGGTGAAGCTCGCGCGCGTCGAGGTCGACGTACTCCCAGCGCAGGTCCAGGATCTCGCGCTTGCGGCAACCGGTCAGAAGCAAAAGCCGGAGCGCCGCCACCGTGTAGACGGACAGCGACCGCACCGTAGTGGCCTCGTCGAGCGCCCGGCCCAGGCGTTTGAACTCCTCCGGCGTCAGGAACCGCTCACGTTTGCGCTCGCGGAACTTCACCACCTGCCGACACGGGTTGCTCGCTTCCGCGATCAGCCCCTTGTCCTCGGCCGCGTTGTAGATGCGCGACAGGGTTTCGACCACCTTGTTCGCCATCACCGGCCGGTCGCCGAGTGAGTGGAGCAGCTCCGTCACCATCGCATGGTCCACCGCCGCTGCCGGCACCTTCCCGAGCCTGGGGATGAGGTACTTGTTCACCACCAGTCCGTAGAACTCCGCCGTCGACGCCCGGCAGCGCACCGCCACATGGTCCTTCAGGTAGGCCGTCGCCAGCTCGCCCACCGTGGGTCCGCCCGCGAGCCTTGCCGCCAGCGGCTCCGCCACCGGGTCCTCGCCCGCCCGGATGCGCAGCAGAATGTGCACCGCACGGCGCCGCGCCTCCTCCGCCGTGATCTCGCCGTGGTGCCCGACCGTCACCCGCTGCGCCGGCTTGCCGGGCTCGCGGGTCTGCACGATGTAGACCTTCGTCCCGGACGCGTAGACCCGCACCCCGAACCCGGCGAGCTCGCTGTCCCAGAACATCGTGTCCCTGTCGACCTTCAGCGCCTCCACCGTTCGGCGCGAGATCGTCTTCGTCCTGAACCTGGCCATTCTCGTTCCCCTTACGCCGCAGCGCCGCCGTCGCCGGCGAGGATGTCGCCGCCGATGCTGTCGCCCACCATCGCCGCCGACCTCCGTTCGCCCTCACGCGCGAGATGCGCATAGCGCGCCGTCGTCGCGAACCTTCGATGTCCAAGCAGCTTGCTGATGACCGGAATGCCCTCGCCGAGCGCCAGCGCCCGCGAAGCGTAGCTGTGCCGGCAGTCATGCACGCGGACATCCTCGAGCCCGGCGCGCTCCCGGATCCGTTGCCAGATGAGGTCGAGGTTCTTCAGGTGGTCGCCCGGGTTCTTCCCCGTGATGACCCAGGGGTTGCCCTCGATGCGCGGGATGCGATCGAGCACCCATTCCACCGCCGGCGTCAACGGCACCCGCCGCGCGCCGGTCTTCGAATCGCGGAGCCGAAGCTCGCCCGCCGTCCGGTCGACGTCGTCCCAGCGCAGCGTGACGATCTCGTTCTTGCGGCAACCGGTCAGAAGCAGGAGCCGAATCGCCCCGATCGCCGTTGGAAACACGGACCCGTCCGCCTCGGCTTCAGCCAGCACCCGCGCCAGCTCCCGGTATTCCTCCGGCGAAAGGAACCGCTCGCGACGGTGCTCCTTGTAGCTGCGGATCGAGACGGCCGGATTGCGCCGCGGCGGCGTCATGCCCCACGCCTCGGCCAACCGAAACATCTTCGCCAGCACGTTCCGCGTCTGATTCGCCTGATAGGGCTTGTCGCGCATCTTGTGGTGCAGCGCCGCGACGTGGGAGCGTTCGACCTCCGACAGCCGCAGATGCCCGAGCTCCGGCACGACGTAGAGCCGCACGACCCGCCCGAAGGTCTCCACCGTGCCCGGCCGGCAGTCCACCTCGACATGCGCCTTCATGTAGCGCTCCGCCAAGTCGGCCACCGTTGGCTCCGGCGCCGGCGGCTCCGGAAACGCCTCCTCGCCCCGCTTCAGCCGGTCGATGACCTCGGCCGCCCGCCGCCGCGCTTCCTCGACCGTGACCTCCTCGTACGAGCCGAGCGAGACCCGTTTCGGGTTGCCGCCGCGCCGGCGCTTCTGGACGACGTAGATCTTTCGTCCGGTGGCGTGGACGCGCACCCCGAAGCCGGCAAGGTCTCGGTCCCAGAAGACCGCATCCCCGGTCTCGACCGCGAGCGCGTCCACGACCCGTTTGTTCAGCTTGACGGTGCTCCTGCGTGGCATGCCTGTCCTCCCGCATCCCTCCGCCGCGGCACGCGAGCCGCAATTCCGTCGGTCGGTCGGATGCCGGGAAATCCGTCATCACCTCGACACTGACCGACCCTCAACGTGTGAGCATTAGAGACGGTCCGTGACAGATTTTCAAGAGGGGATGGATGGCGCTAACTTAGCGTTTTCAAAGAATATTTCTGTCCATTCACAGGTCTGGGCATCACATGCGCGCGCTTGCTGTTGAAGCCAGAATCCATGCACGATTTACGACACAGGTTTGCGTCCAGGGCGCTGGCGCTCGGGGAGTCGCTGTCGATGATCGGCAAGTTGCTGGGTCACAACAAGATCGAGACGACTTCGCGCTATGCGCATCTGGCGCGCGATTCGATCAAGGCGTCGTCGGCGCGGGTGGCGGACAGCATCGGGGCAGACATCCTCAATGCGCCGGCGCCGACGGAGACCGCGCCCGCCTGA